>JAHEKY010000057.1 GCA_024644465.1 Ilumatobacteraceae bacterium
CGCGGCCGGCTCCGTCGTGCTCGCGTCGCTGCTCGCGCGCGACGGCGCCGGGTTGAACCGGCTGTACTACGGCACCGACACCCGCGCCGTGGGGCTGGCGCTCGGCGCCCTCGCCGCATGCGTGCTCGCCCGCGGGCACCGTACGGGCCGGCGCCGGATCGGCCGGGTCGAGACGGCGGGCGCCGTGGTCGGCGCGACGATCCTGGTGATCGCCGCCGTCGCGATCGATGGCGGGGAACGCTGGCTCTACGGCCCGGGGTTCCTGCTGATCGCGCTGGCGTCGCTGGCCGTCGTGACCGCGGCATCGGGCGACGGCCCGGTCGGGCGATTGCTCGGCGCCCGGCCACTCGTGGCGATCGGGCGGGTGTCGTACGGCGTCTACCTGTGGCACTGGCCGGTGATCGTCCTGCTCGACCGCGACCGCACCGGACTGAGCGGGCTCCGGCTGGGCCTGCTCTGGGTGGCGGTGACGGCCGTCTTCACGGTCGCATCCTGGTTCCTCGTCGAGCAGCGCAGCCTGCCGCCGGCGATCGCGCACCCGTGGCGGACGATCGGCTACGTCGCCGCCGCTGTCACGATCGGGATCGGTGCGAACGCGACCGTCTCCGCCGAGCGCGCCGGGCGAGGAGACGTCGCGCTCCCCGATTCGCCGCCGCCGAGCGGGCCGCTCGTCACCGTTCGGACGACCGTCGACGCAGGGGTCGTGGCCGCCGACGACGAGCTCGGTGCGCCGACGACCGGGCCGCGCTCCGAGCCCACACCGCGCCCCGAGCCCACGCCCGCCACCACCGTCGTGCACGCCGAGCGCGATGTCGCCGACACGGCACCGGTCGAACGCGACGTCGCGCCGCTGGGTCCGCAGGTCGACGTGCGGACGCGTCCGACCGATCGGCCGTTGCGGGTGTTGCTGATCGGTGACTCGGTGGCGGCGTCACTCGACCCGGTCCCGGAGACGCCGCTTGACGTCACCGGGTTCGGCCCGGTCGTCGTGCGCAACGAGGGCATCGTCGCGTGTCCCGTGCTGCGCCTCGGCACGTGGAAGTTCGGGGGTCGCGTCATCGGCGACCCGGACGAGTGCGCGGGCGACGACCGGTTCGCGCCATGGGTCGACGAGTTCCGGCCGGACGTCCTGCTCACACTGTTCGGCTGGCCGGCCCGCGGGGAGGGGCGGCACCTCGATGACGGATCGGTGATCAGCCCGTGCGACCCGGCGTTCGACGGCCCATGGGCCGACGAACTGGAACTGATCGCACAGCGGTTCGCGGATCGGACGAGTGTGGTCGTGGCGAACGTCGCGCCGCCCGGTCTCGAGTTCTCGTGGGACTCGGCCGGTGCCCGGTGCCTCAACGCCGAACTCGCACGGCGCGACGTCGTCATCTTCGACTTCGCCGAGTGGATCTGTCCGGGCGGTGACTGCACCGAGTTCGACGCCCTGCGGCCCGATGCGGTGCACTTCGCCGCAGCCGACGACATCCGCGTGCCCGTGCTCGCCGCGCTCGTCGGCAATTCGCTCGTCACCGCGGGCTTCGCCGCGGTGGATTGACCCAGCGTCCGAACGGTCGCTCCGGCCCGACGCGGCGCGGAGGTGTCGGTCATACTCGCGTCGTGGGACAGCAATCCGTGCGGAAGCCGACGGCGGACGCCCCGTGCGACGACACCGCCACGGGCCGTCGGCGCGGCCGCCCGCCCGCGACCGACTCGGCCGACACCCGCCAGAAGATCTTCGACGTCGCGCGGTGCCTGTTCGCGGAGCGCGGCTACGGCGCCGTCACCAACAAGGACGTGGCGTCCGCGGCCGGGATCACCTCGGGTGCCCTGTACCACTACGTCGAGTCCAAGCTCGACCTCTACGTCCAGGTCGACGTCGACATGCAACGCACGATCTACCGGCGCTTCCAAGAGGCGCTGGCGAGTTCGGACACGTTCATCGGCAAGTTCAGTGCGCTCCTCGAAGCGGCCCACCAGTTGGGCGTCGACCACCCGTTCGCGGCGAGCTTCGTCGGTGCGGTCCGCACGGACATGCGACGCCATCCCGAGGTGGCCGAACGGTTGTCGAAGTACTCCGAAGAGCGTGAGCAGTTCTTCGTCGACGTCGTCGATGTCGGTGTCGCGACCGGCGAGATCGCCCCCGCCGACAAGCCGCTCGTCGTCGCGTTCGTGCGCACCGTGCTGATCGGCCTCACGGAGACGATCTCGGAGACCCCGCAGCAGCATCGCCACGCGATCGACGGTGTGACGAAGCTCTTGCGGGGCACCCTCGTGACAGCGCCGCGGCACGAAACGGCCTGAGCGGCACGAAACTCCAGCGTGGCAGCCTCGTTCGGGTGCGGCGGAGGCGAGCCCGTGGCGCATATCACAGCACGTGGGAAAGTACGCGGATTTCGCGCTTGGGATCGGGAAATGCGCCGCTAGCATTGCATGTCGGTCTGTTTCGCAGACCGCGCGAGCCTGCGTTCCTGCACCTCGTGGACACATCATTCGCCGAGTTCAACCCCATCGTGTGAGGAGAAGCCCCTGCCCAAGCCAAAGGAAGATGCGATCGTGCTGGAAGGCACCATCCTCGAATCGCTTCCGAACGCCATGTTCAAGGTCAAGCTCGACAACGACCACGAAGTACTGGCGCACATCTCCGGAAAGATGCGGATGCACTACATCCGCATCCTCCCCGGGGACAAGGTGCAGGTGGAACTCACGCCCTACGACCTCACCCGAGGCCGGATCACCTATCGCTACAAGTAGCCAGAAGAGATCGAAACCGAACCATGAAAGTACGACCCAGCGTCAAGCCGATGTGCGACAACTGCAAGGTGATCCGTCGCCACAGCCGCATCATGGTCATCTGCACCAACCCCCGTCACAAGCAGCGCCAGGGCTGACCCGAAAGCGCGCAGGAGCAAACAACACATGGCACGTATCGCCGGCGTCGACATCCCCCGTGAGAAGCGGCTGGAGATCTCGCTCACGTACATCTTCGGGATCGGTCTGCCGACCGCGCAGAAGATGTGCGCAGCGCTCGACCTCAACCCCGACACGAAGGTCTCCGACCTGACCGAGGACGAGGTCAACAAGATCCGCTCGTACATCGATCAGAACCTGAAGATCGAAGGTGACCTGCGCCGCGACGTCCAGGGCGACATCAAGCGCAAGATCGAGATCGGCTGCCTGCAGGGTGTCCGGCACCGCAAGGGCCTGCCGGTCCGCGGTCAGCGTACGCACACCAACGCGCGCACCCGCAAGGGCCCGAAGCGCACCGTGGCGAACAAGAAGAAGGCAGTGAGGAAGTAATGGCCAAGCAGACCACGGCGCGTCGCCCCCGCAAGCGCGACCGCAAGAACGTGTCGACCGGTGTGGTGCACATCAAGTCGACGTTCAACAACACGATCGTGTCGATCACCGACCCGCAGGGCAACGTCATCGCCTGGGCGTCGTCGGGTGGCGTCGGCTTCAAGGGCAGCCGCAAGAGCACCCCGTTCGCCGCCCAGCTCGCCGCCGAGAAGGCCGCGCGAGCCGCTCAGGAGCACGGCCTGCGCCGCGCCGAGATCCAGGTGAAGGGGCCGGGCTCCGGTCGCGACACCGCGGTCCGGTCGATCCAGAACACGGGCATCGAGGTCATCTCGATCAAGGACGTCACGCCGGTGCCGCACAACGGTTGCCGTCAGCCGAAGCGGCGGAGGGGTTAGTCATGGCTCGCTACACCGGACCCAAAGTGCGCGTCTCGCGCCGACTGAGCGTCAACATCTTCGAGAACGAAAAGGGCCGCACCGCACTCGAGCGGCGTCCGTTCCCGCCCGGCCAGCACGGCCGTACCCGTCGCCGGAACAACGGCAGCGAGTATCTCGCCCAGATGCAGGAGAAGCAGAAGGCGAAGTACATCTACGGCGTGCTCGAGCGGCAGTTCAAGAAGACCTACGAGGAGGCCAACAAGCTGCAGGGCCCGACCGGCGAAATCCTGCTGCGCCTCCTCGAGCAGCGCCTCGACAACGTCGTGTTCCGCGCCGGCTGGGCATCGACGCGGCCGCAGGCCCGCCAGTTCGTCAACCACGGCCTGATCCTCGTCGACGGCAAGCGCGTCGACATCCCGAGCTACCGCTGCAAGCGGGGCGCCGTCATCTCGCTCTCGCCGAAGGCGGAGAAGATGATCGTGATCCAGCACAACCGCGACACCCTCGACCGGTCGCTCGTCGGTTGGCTCGAAGGCAGCGACGGCGGCAAGACCGTCACCGTGCGCAGCCTCCCCGAGCGCGAGCACATCGACGTGCCCGTGCGCGAATCCCTCATCGTCGAGCTCTACTCCAAGTAGCGCTTCGCCGAGGCTCGGCCTCGGCGCCCGTTCGTCATCTCTCGAATACTGCAGTTGAAAGGCCCCGGCACAAATGCTCGTCATGCAGCGCCCCACCATCGAAGCTCTCGGAGACGAGAGCAACAACCGGCAGCGGTTCGCGGTCGGTCCGCTCGAGCCCGGCTTCGGCCACACCCTCGGCAACTCGCTCCGGCGCACACTCCTGTCGTCGATCCCCGGCGCCGCGATCACCTCGGTCCGCTTCGACGAGGCACTCCATGAGTTCGACACGATCGCCGGCGTGTCCGAAGACGTCACCGACATCATCTTGAACCTCAAGGACATCGTCGTCACGTCCGAGTCCGAAGAGCCCGTCACGGTCCGCCTCGACGCTCGCGGCGCGGCTGAGGTCACCGCCGCGGACATCGAGTGCCCCGCCGACGTCGAGATCCTCAACAAGGACCAGCACATCGCGACGCTCAACACGAAGGGCCGCCTCGCGATCGACCTCACCGTCGAGCAGGGCCGCGGCTACCTGTCGAGCAACCGCGAGGACGACAGCCGCACGATCGGCGTCATCCCGATCGATGCGATCTTCAGCCCGGTGCGGCGCGTGTCGTTCACGGTCGAGCCGACCCGCGTCGAGCAGGCGACCAACTACGACCGCCTCGTCATGGAGATCGACACCGACGGGTCGATCAGCCCGTCCGACGCGCTCGCCTCTGCGGGCGCGACGCTGCAGGCGCTGTCCGAGCTCGTCGCGACGATGTCCGACGAGCCGAAGGGTCTCGAGCTCGGCGAAGTGGTCGACACGACGGTCAGCTCACCGGATCTCGACCTGCCGATCGAGGACCTCGATCTCTCCGAGCGTCCGAACAACTGCCTCAAGCGGGCCCAGGTCAACACCGTCGGCGAACTGCTGACGAAGACCGAGGACGACCTGCTCAACATCACCAACTTCGGCCAGAAGAGCCTCGACGAAGTGAAGGCCAAGCTCGACGAGCGCGGCCTGACGCTGCGCGGCTGAGCCGCCCCACGAGCGAAAGACGACTGAACGATGCCCACCCCACGCCGCTCCCGCCGCTTCGGCAGCTCCGCTGCCCACCAGCGTCTGATGATGGCCAACCTCGCCGCGTCGCTGTTCGCCGCCGAGGCGATCACCACGTCCGAGGCGAAGGCCAAGCACCTCCGTCCGATCGCCGAGAAGCTGATCACGAAAGCGAAGAAGGCACAGGAGGAAGGCCCGATGCAGGTGCACCGCATCCGCCAGATCCAGGCATTCCTCGGCGACCGCGAGATGACGTACAAGCTCGTTCACGACGTCGCGCCGCGCTACAGCGATCGCAACGGTGGATACACCCGCATCCTGAAGATGGGGACACGCCACGGCGACAGCGCCGAGATGGCACGCATCGAACTCGTCTGAGTTCGGGTCGACAGACTCACGCCGCCGAGGAGCCCACGTGACGGAGATCGCTCTCCGCAACGTGCGGCTCCTCGTCGCGTACGACGGCACCGACTTCCACGGCTTCGCGGAGAGCGACGGCATGCGCACGGTGATGGGCGTGCTGTCCGAGACCGTCGGCCGGATCACGCAGTACGCCGTCCGACTCACGGGAGCGGGTCGCACGGACGCCGGCGTCCACGCCTGGGGCCAGGTCATCAGCGGCTCGCTGCCGGCCGGCACCGACCTCGGCAGGTTGCAGACCAGTCTCAACCGGATGCTCGGCCCCGAGATCGCGGTGCGCGATGCGACATGGGTCGCCGATTCGTTCTCGGCGCGCTTCGCCGCGACTTCGCGGACGTACCGCTACGACGTGTGGAACGACCGCGTGCCGAACCCGTTGATCGCGCGCACGGCGTGGAACGTCGGTCCCCACCTCGACCTCGATGCGATGAATGCGGCGGCCGGCGACCTCGTCGGCGACCACGACTTCACGTCGTTCTGCCGGCGGGCCAAGCCGGCGCCGGGCCACGATGCCCCGAGCATGCGCCGAGTCGTGTTGTCGGCGCGGTGGCGACGCATCGACGACGGGTCGCTGCTGCGGTTCGAGATCGGCGCTTCCTCGTTCTGCCACCAGATGGTGCGCAGCATCGTCGGGACGCTGGTCGAGGTCGGCCAGGGCCGTCGATCGGCCGATTCGATGCCGGCGACGCTCGCCGCCGGGCACCGCAACGCCGCCGGGCAGATCGCGCCGGCGACTGGGCTCGCGCTCTGGCAGGTCGGCTACGACGGCGCCCGCTGGGACGCCTGATCGCGGTCAGGCCTCGATCTGATCGAGTGGTTCGGGCCGGATCGCACCGTCGGCGGCGGGGATCTCGATGCGGGGCAGCATCGCGGTCATCTCCTCGATGTCGACCGCCGGCGAGTACAACCAGCCCTGGAACGCGACACATCCGCGCTCGGCCAGCCGGTCTCGCTGATACGGCTGCTCGACACCCTCGGCGACACAACTCAGGTCGAGGCTCTCGCTCAGCCCGAGAATCGCCGTCGTCAGGTTCGTCGCGGTCGGGTCGATGTCGATCCCGGCGACGAACCGGCGGTCGATCTTGACGCCGTCGATCGGCAGCTCGAGCAGGTGCGACAGGCTGGAGTAACCGGTGCCGAAGTCGTCGATCGTGACGCGCGTCCCGACGCCACGCAGACGGTGCAGGTTCGCGAGCGACGTCGGCCCGGGTGCGAGGAGATCGGTCTCGGTGATCTCGACGACGAGCTGGGCCGGATCCGCGCCGGCGCGATGGCACCGGTCGAGGAACGAGTGGCCGAACGACGGCGATGCGATGACCTTCGGGTCGACGTTCACGTGCACCTCGACCGCGCCGTGGCCGGCATTCGTGAGCCGCACCGCGAACTGCATCGCGAGGTCGAGCACACGGTTGTCGACCGCTTCTGCCAGCCCGGCCATCTGGGCGAGCGGCAAGATGTCGCCGACGCCGAGGATGCCGCGGACGGGGTGGTCCCACCGGACGAGCGCCTCGACGGCGATGACGAGGCCGTTTCGGTCGACGATCGGTTGGAAGAACGGCCGGATCTCACCGTTGGTCAGCGCGGCCCGCAGCTGGTCGAGCTGCGCCCGCCGTTCGTTGATCGCGTCGAACGTGATACCGCCGGAGTCGGGGTCGGCGCGACGCTTGAGCGACATCAGCTCGTTGGACGCGCTGACGAGCAGCGAATCGAGGGCCTGCGGCTGGGCTTCGAACGCCGTGGCGGTCCGGATCGCGAAGTTGACCTCCTGCTCGCCGACTGCGACCGACTGCGGCACGTCGCGCCGGATCCGCTCGCGGAGCAGTTCGATCGACGCGTCGCTCGATGACCGCACGGCCATGACGAACTCGTCGCCGCCGAAGCGGGCCGTGATCAGATCCGGCCATCGGACCGCGTCGATGCGATTCGCGACGGCGGCGAGCACCGCGTCGCCGACGGGTTCGCCGTACAGCTCGTTGATCGACCGGAAGTGGACGATGTCGATCACCATGATCCCGAGCCCGCCACCCGCGGTCATCATCTGGCGCGCCGCCTTCATGAAGCCGTCGCGGTTGAGCAGCCCGGTGCGGCTGTCGTGTTCGGCCAGGAAGTCGACCCGGTTGCGGGCGTCGACGAGCGACGTGGCGATCTGTGCGCTGATCAGGTAGCTGCCGACGACCGGATCGTCGAGGAGGTTGTTGACGGTGAACTCGCACACGTGGAACTCGTCGTCGGCGCCGCGCAGCCGGGCGTCGAACGTGACCGTCTCGTTCGGGGGGACGGAGTGGACGGTCTCGAGGACCTGCAGCTGGTCGTCGTCGTGGAGATAGGACACGAACGAGCGGTTCTGCACGAGTTCCGGGTCGTGACCGAGCAGCCGCGTGACGGCGCCGTTGATCGAGCGGATGCGCCCGTCCTCGGTCAGCAGCGCGACCATCGCGTGCATCCGGTTCATGACCGATCGCAGGACGCCGACATCGCCCTGGTCGAGGTCGAGATGGTGGCGATCGGTCATGTCGCGCGCCACCAGCACGATCAACTGTTCGTCGCCGATGGTCTGCACCGCGCCGCGCAGTTCGAGGTGGACCCAGGTGCCCCGCCCGTGGCGGACGCGGACGCGCAGCAGCTCGCCGTAGGGCTTGTCGTAGATCGTGCCCATCGCCGCGATCGCGAGGTTCACGTCGTCCGGATGGACGAGATCGAGCACCGATTGGTCGATGAGGTCGACGTCGGACCAGCCGAGCACGTCCGACGCACGGGTGTTCGCGTAGCGCAGGATCCCCTCGTCGGTGACCGCGATGACGGGGTCGGCGAGTTGGTCGAGTGACGGCGTCAGCATTGCGACGGCAGGCGACTCCAGACTCGGGATCGGCACAGACATGTATCGGCGAGGCGACCCCCGTGCTTGACGGAATTCGACGGGCCGACGGCTCCCATCCGACCATTCTCGTCGATTTCGGGCGCAATCGCCGTCATGGGAGACCGATGTTTTCGGAATATCGCCGGTCAGCCGCTCGTTGGACGGAATCAATGGCAGCCACGCGCATGCGCATCCTGCTCGCGTCGACACCGGTCGGGCCGCTCGGCTCCGGAATCGGTGGCGGGGTCGAGTTGACGCTCCATGATCTCGTGTACGGCCTCGGCGAGCGGGGCCATCACGTCGAAGTCGTCGCTCCCGCCGGATCTCTGCACGTCGGCGAGCGCGTCCACCAGGTCGACGGGCGACTCCAGGCGAGCAGTCAGCATGCGCCACGCCACGCGCCGGCGGAGACACATGGCGATTCCGTGCTGCCACGGATGTGGAACCGCGTCGCAGAGCTCCAGGACGACGTCGACATCGTCGTCAATCTCGCGTACGACTGGCTGCCCCTGTACCTCACGCGGTACCTGCGGGTGCCGGTCGTCCACCTGATCTCGATGGGGTCGGTCAGCGACTCGATGGACCGTGCGATCACCGACGTCGGTGAGCGTTTTCCGGGGCGGCTCGCGGCGCACACGCACGCCCAGGCGGCGACGTACGCGGCGCCCGAGATGTTCCGCATCGTCGGTAACGGGATCGTCGTCGAGCGGTACGACTTCGTCCCGACTGCCGGTGACGACGCGCTCGGTTTCGTCGGACGGATCTCTCCGGAGAAGGGCCTCGAGGACGTGGCGGCGCTCGGCGCCCGCACGGGACGCGTCGTCAAGGTGTGGGGGATGATGCAGGACGAGGCGTACTGGCATTCCGTGCGTCGGGGCGCCCCCGATGCCCAGCTCGAGTACCAGGGGTTCCTGCCGACCGACGACCTCCAGGCGGCGATCGGGCCCTGCTCGGCCGTCGTGATGACGCCCAAGTGGGTAGAGGCCTTCGGCAACGTCGCGATCGAGGCGATGGCGACCGGCGTGCCGGTGATCACCTACGACCGCGGTGGCCCCGCGGAGATCGTCGTCGACGGGGTGACCGGCTTCGTCGTCGCGCCGGACGACATCGACGCGCTCGTCGACGCGGTCCGACGGATCGACACGATCGATCGACGGCGCTGCCGCGAGCGTGTCGAGCGGGAGTTCTCGTCGGCGGCGATGGCCGATCGGGTCATCGCCTGGATCGACGAGGTCGTCGGCGCGCACACCGGCGCCACCCGCTGATCCGCCGCGTCCTCGCGAGTTGGCTCACCTCCTCGGCCGCCGTATCATTGCACGGTTCCCTTGTGCAGGACGGCTCGTGCGCCCTGCCTCCGGATGCTGTGCCCGCCTCGGCGGCGCAGTCGGTTCCCCATCGATCGAGACGAGTTCGGCCATGGCCACGTACACCCCCAAAGCAAGTGAAATCACCCGTGCCTGGCACGTCATCGACGCCGAGGGCCTCGTCCTCGGTCGCATGGCCACCGAGGTCGCCCGTTTGCTGCGCGGCAAGCACAAGCCGGTCTTCACGCCGCACATCGACACCGGCGACCACGTCATCATCGTCAACGCCGACAAGGTCGTGATGACCTCCGACAAGGCGGACCGACAGATGATCTACACCCACAGCGGGTACCCGGGCGGCATCAAGTCCGAGTCGTTCGCCCACTTCCACGCCCGCAAGCCGGCCGACGCCGTCCGCCGCTCCGTGCGGGGGATGTTGCCGAAGGGCCCGCTGGGCCGCCAGCAGCTGACCAAGCTCAAGGTCTACGCCGGGCCGAACCATCCCCATGGCTCGCAGAAGCCGACGGCATTCGAAATCGCTGGCGCGCAGCGTCGCTGAAGACAAGCAGGACAGAATCATGGCAACAGCACCGCTCACCCAGACCACCGGCCGTCGCAAGGAGGCTGTCGCTCGTGCGCAGCTCCGCCCCGGAACCGGCCAGTTCTCGATCAACGGCAAGACCCTCGAGGTCTACTTCCCGACTGCCGCCTCGCGCATGCTCGTCACGGAGGCACTCACCGTCACCGAGACGACCGATTCCTACGACGTCACCGCCAGCATCCACGGCGGCGGCATCAGCGGGCAGGCCGGCGCGTTGCGGATGGCGATCGCCCGCTCCCTGCTCGAGCTCGATCCCGAGAGCCGGGCGACGCTCAAGAAGGCCGGCCTCCTGACGCGCGACTCGCGCAAGAAGGAGAGCAAGAAGTACGGCCTCAAGAAGGCCCGCAAGGCCCCGCAGTTCACCAAGCGCTGATCCCCGGCCGCTGATGAAGTTCGGCACGGACGGCGTCCGTGGCGCCGCCTACACCGAACTGACCGCCGAGTTCGCGGCCCGCCTCGGGCGCGCCGCCGCGCAGGTGCTCGGCCCGGATGCCGGGTCACGCCTCGTCGTGCTCGGCGGCGACACGCGCGAATCGACGCCGATGCTGCGCGACGCACTCGCGTCGGGGTTCTCCGAGGAGGGCCTCGATGTCGTGGACCTCGGCACGGCCACGACACCGATGGTCGCGTTCGAGGCGCAGCGCCTCGGTGCGCTCGGCGCTGTCGTGTCCGCGTCGCACAATCCCTTCGGCGACAACGGCATCAAGCTGTTCGCCGCGGGCGGCACGAAGCTCTCCGACGAAGTCGAGGGCCGGATCGAAACAGCACTGGCCGGGCTCGCCGCGGCGACCGTGCCGCCCGGCGTGGTGCGTACGGGGTCATCGACCGAGCCGTACGTGTCCCACGTGCTGTCGATCCTGGACGGCCGACGACTCGACGGGCTCCGGGTCGTGCTCGACACGGCCAACGGTGCCGGACACGAGATCGCTCCGGCAGTGCTCCGCGCAGCGGGCGCCGACGTCGTCGTGATCGCCGACGGGCCCGACGGGCGCAACATCAACGATCAGTGCGGTGCGACGTTTCCCGCGTTCGTCGGCGATGCCGTCGTGGACCACGGCGCCGATGTCGGCGTGGCGCTCGACGGCGACGCGGACCGCCTGATCGCTGTCGACAACACCGGTCGGATCGTCGACGGGGACCACATCATCGCGATCTGCGCGACCGATCTGCGCGACCGAGGCGAGTTGCGGGGCGACACCGTCGTCGTGACGGTGATGACCAACCTCGGGTTCCGGCTCGCGATGGAACGCGAGGGCATCGAGGTCGTCGAGACGGCGGTCGGGGACCGGTACGTGCTCGAGGCGTTGGCCGACGGCGGCTACTCGCTCGGCGGCGAGCAGAGCGGACACGTGATCTTCGCCGATCATGCGACGACCGGCGACGGCGTGCTCACCGCGGTCGCGCTGCTCGACATCGTCGCCCGGGCGGGCCGGCCACTCGGCGAACTGGCGGCGGAAGCGATGACGTCGCTCCCGCAGGTGCTCGTCAACGTCCGCGTCGGCGAGCGCGTGCCCGACGTCGCAGCACGGCTCGCGGAGGACGTCGAGGCCGCCGAACGTGAGTTGGACGGCACCGGCCGGGTCCTGCTGCGGGCGAGCGGGACCGAGCCGCTGATCCGCGTGATGGTCGAGGCGGCGACAGCCGAAGCTGCCGAATCGGTCGCGGAACGCCTCGCCGACGCCGCTCGGGCCCGCTTCTCCTGAGACAACGTTGTGTCTGACACAACTTTGACGTGCCCGCGATGGGGTCGGGCGCGTCGATAGCCTGGTGGGCCATGTGCGGCATCATCGGCATTCTCAGTCGACCACCGACGCGCCCGACGCCATCGGGTGAGCAACTGGTCGCCGGGCTCGATGCCGCCCTTTCGGCGCGACCCGACGTCGTCGCCGTGGCCGGCGAGGTGGCCGCGGTCGATGCCGCGCTGCACGGCCTGCCGGGCGTGCTCGCGCTCGCGGGCCAGGTCGACCTCGTCGCTTCGCTGACGAGCCGCCTGGATCAGCTCACGGCCTTCATCGCCCAGGTTGAATCGGAGCTCGACGGCAATGTCGACGGGCTCGACGCCGACGCCCTGGAGCACGCGAACGCGGACCTGATCGTACTGAAGGACGCAGCCTGGGCGATCGGGCACGACCGGCTGCGGACCGCCCTCGAGGTCGAGGCGCTCGCCGGGCCGGAGGCGTCGTCGTCGTCGCTCGCCGGCTACCTGGTGGTCCAGCAGGCGCTGTCGGCGATCGACCGGCTCGAGGTGCGAGGTCGTGACTCGGCGGGCATCCACCTCTATGTCTGGGGCCATGACATCGACGACGAGGCGCTGTCGACACTGCTGGCCGAACGCGGGGTCGACCCGCTGTTCCAGTCCGGCTCCGTCGTCGCTGCCGGCGACGTGCTGTCGTTCGTCTACAAGGCGGCCGCCGAGATCGGTGAACTCGGCGACAACACGGCCGCGCTGCGCGCCGCGGTCGTCGCGGACGGGCTGCTGCGGCGGGCGCTGCAGTCGCCGAACGCGCGCGTCGGCCTGCTCGGCCACACCCGCTGGGCGAGCGTCGGCATCATCTCCGAACCGAACACGCATCCGCTGAACTCCGTCGAAGTCGAGCCGCGTGGGGGCGACGAACCGCCGTACGTCGTCGCCGCGCTGAACGGTGACGTCGACAACCATGCCGATCTGCGCGCCGAGCACGGGCTGCGCATCGCCGTTCCGATCACGACCGACGCGAAGGTCATCCCGACGCTGATGTCGCGGCACCTCGCGGACGGCGTCGCCGCGACCGAGGCGTTCCGGCGCACGGTCAGCACGTTCGAGGGCTCGATCGCGATCGGTGCCGCCACCGCCGAGGCGCCGGGCCGGTTGCTGCTCGCCCTGCGCGGCAGCGGCCAAGGTCTGTACGTCGGGCTCGGTGACGACGCGTACATCGTGGCCAGCGAGCCGTACGGCATCGTCGAGGAGACCGACCGCTTCGTGCGGATGGACGGCGAAGCCGGCGGCGAGATCATCGTCCTCGACGGCCGACACGCCGGCGAACTCGGCGGGATCGAGCGCCTCTCGTACGACGGTGGTGCGTCGCCGGTCGGTGACGCCGATGTCGCGACCGCAGAGGTCACGACCCGCGACATCGATCGCGGTGACGCGCCGCACTTCCTCCTCAAGGAGATCGCGGAAGCCCCGGGCAGCTTCGCCAAGACGCTGCGGGGCAAGATCGGCGGCGGTGGCGACGGCGACGACGGGCTGCTGCACGCGCTCGTCGGTGAGCGTGCGCTCCCGCCGGAGATCGCGGCGCGGCTCGCGGACGGCTCGATCCAACGCGTCCGCGTGATCGGCCAGGGCACGGCCGCGGTCGCCGGCCAGAGCACGGCGGCGATCCTCGACGAGTTGACCGGCTCGGCGCTCGACGTCGACGCGATCACGGCGACCGAGTTGTCGGGCTTCAACATGCGGCGCGACATGAGCGACACGCTCGCGATCGCCGTCAGCCAGTCGGGCACGACGACCGACACGAACCGCACGGTCGACCTGCTGCGCTCGAGGGGCGCCGCGGTCATCGGCATCGTCAATCGGCGGAGCAGCGACCTGACCGACAAGGCCGACGGCGTGATGTACACCTCTGACGGGCGCGATGTCGAGATGTCGGTCGCGTCGACGAAGGCGTTCTACGCCCAGGTCGCGGCCGGGGCACTGCTGTCGTGTGCGATCGCCGAAGCCGCCGGCCTCGGCGATGTCAAGCGGCGCTCGCAGTTGCTCGAGGCGTTGCGCGAACTGCCGGACGCGATGCGCGAGGTGCTCGCGCGGCGCGCCACGATCGCGGACGCGGCGCGCCGTCTTGCTCCGCCGAAGCGGTATTGGGCGGTGGTCGGGAATGGGCCGAACAAGGTCGCCGCCGAAGAGGTGCGGATCAAGCTGTCCGAGCTCTGCTACAAGTCGATCGCATGTGACTCGACCGAGGACAAGAAGCACATCGACCTGTCGTCGGAGCCGTTGATTCTCGTGTGCGCGGCGGGTCTCGCCGGGTCGACGGCTGACGACGTCGCCAAGGAAGTGGCGATCTTCAAAGCACACAAGGCGACCCCGATCGTCATCGCCAACGACGGCGAGACCCGCTACGTCGCCGATGCGACGATCGAGGTCCCGCCCGTGGATCCCGCCCTCGGGTTCATCCTCTCGGCGATGGCGGGGCACCTGTTCGGCTACGAAGCCGCGCTCGCGATCGACGCATCTGCGCGCCCGCTGCGCGAAGCGCGCGAGATGATCGAGCGGCTCGCCGGGGAGGGCCTGACCGCCGACGAGGTGCTGGTCCGAATCCGAGCCGAGATCCGCCCCGCCGCCGACGCGTACGCAGCCGGGCTGCGGTCCGGCGTGTACAACGGCCACCTCGACGCCTCGACCGCCGTCAAGCTGGCGCGGATGCTCGACGACCTCCAGGCGGACCGCCCGGTCGAGCAGTACCAGCGCCAGTCCGGCAAGGTCGGGACACCGGTCGCGCTGATCGACGACCTCGTCGCGGACCTCACTCGTGCGATCGAGGAGTTGACCCGGCCGGTCGACACGATCAAACACCAGGCGAAGACCGTCACGGTCGGGATCTCCCGCAGCGACGAGAGCATCATCGACCGGCCGCTCGTGCAGGCGGTGTTCGACGCCGGCGCCGGACGCGACGTGCTCAGCTACCGGACGCTCAAAGTGCTCGCCGACCTCGATCCGGCGATTGCCGCCGTGCACGGGTACACCCGCTATGGCGTGGACGGCGCCACGATCTCGGTCGTGGACCGGGGCGGGATCTCGCGGGATCTCGTCAGCCGTGTCGAGGCCAACGCGCAGTTGCGGGGCACCAAGCACCGTGTCGCATCGGAGCAGGAGGTGCTCGTGGCGGTCGGCCGCAGCGACGGCCGGACGCTCGTGTTCGTGCCGGAGGTGAAGGCCGGCGAGACCACCGGTATCACGCTGCTCCACGTCGGGTTCCACGACCGGTTGCCGGCGGACGTGGTGCGCGGGGTGCTGCAAGGGTACGACCGGCGCTACGACCGCCTCGTCGACTGGGTGATCGAGACCGAGGGCGAGTTCGACGAGTCGTTGCTGGGTGAGCTGCCGGTGCGGGACCTGTTGATCGGCCCGATCTCGGACACTGCGGACCACTGGCAGCGGTGACCTCGCGATGATCGGCATCGGGATCGACGTCGTCGACATCGAGCGATTCCGGTCGTCACTGCTGCGGACCCCCTCGATGCGGGAGCGACTGTTCACGCCGGTCGAACTCGCGTACGTCGAGCCGCAGGCCGATCCGATCCCCTCGCTCGCGGCCCGCTTCGCCGCGAGAGAGGCCGTGATGAAGTCGCTCGGGCTCGGCCTCGGCGCGTTCGGGTTCCACGACGTCTGGGTCGAACGGGCAGCGAGCGGTGTCCCCTCGCTCGCCTTCGCCGGCCGAGCGGCCGAACTGTCCGCCGAGGCCGGCGTGCGGGCATGGCACCTCTCGCTCACGCACAGCGACCTCGTCGCGGCCGCGTACGTGATCGCCGAGTGACGACGGGCCGCGCTCGACCCTGCGATTGGGGGTGGGGTCGGGATCGCTGCGACACTCTGAGCATGTTGGACGAATTCCAGGAAGCGTGGGACGAACTGACGGCGCCCGGTGGCCGGTTCGCGATGAAGGAGATCACGGTCCGCGACGTACCGATGCGGGTCTACGAGTCTGCGCCGCCGACGATGCGCTTCGTGTGGGAACTGGCCGCCGGCTACGGCGACCGGGACTACGTCGTGTTCGAGGACGAACGTTTCACGTACGCGCACGCCGATGCGATCATCCGCGCCCTCGCCCACCACCTCCGCGACGTGCACGGGGTCGGTGCCGGCGATCGGGTGGCGGTGGCGATGCGCAACTACCCGGAGTGGGTGTTCAGCTACTGGGCGATCATCTCGCTCGGGGCGGCCTGCGTCGGGATGAACGCGTGGTGGACGACCGAGGAGATGGAGTTCGGCCTCGGTGACTCGGCCCCCAAAGTGCTGATCGCCGACGCGGAGCGGGTCGAACGCGTCGTGCCGGTTTTGGCGAAGCTGCGCGCGGCGAACCCGGTCCATCTCATCGCCGTGCGTACGGAAGGTGGCCTGCCCGACGATGCCGACCACTGGGCCGATGTCGTCGACCCTGCCGCTGCGCCCGACGGCCTGCCGGACGCCGACATCGACCCCGACGACGACGCGTGCATCTTCTACACGTCCGGCACGACCGGCTTTCCCAAGGGCGCGCAGCTGACGCATCGCGGGTCCGTGCACAACCTGCTCAACCTCGCGTTCATGGCGGCGGTCGCGCAGGCGGCAGCTGCCAAGGCGGGCGCAGCATCGTCGCTTCCCGACCTCGACCCGACCGCCGAGAAGCAGAACGTGTTCATGGCCCCCACACCGCTCTTCCACGTCACCGCGAACAACTGCCTGCTCCATCCCGCGACGATCTCCGGATCGCGCATCGTGCTGACGTACAAATGGGACGCCGCCAGGGCGCTCGAACTGATCGAGCGGGAGGGGGTCACGAACTTCTCGGGCGTCCCGACGATGAGTCGGGAGATGCTGATGCACCCCGACTGGCACACCCGCGACACGTCGACGCTCGTCGGTCTCGGAGGCGGCGGGGCGCCCCTGCAGCCCGATCTCGTCGACAAGATCGACAAGTCGCTGCCGAAGGGTGAGCCGAGCACCGGGTACGGGCTGACCGAGACGCACGGCATCGCCACGGCCAACTCCGGGGCGCTGTACGTGGCGAAGCCCGCGTCGTGCGGCCGGATCGTGCCGACGCTCGACGCCAAGCTCGTCGACGACGCGGGCAACGAGGTGCCACCGGGTGAGCCCGGCGAGCTGTGCCTGCGGGGCTCGGTCGTGATCAAGGGATACCTCAACCGCCCGGAGGCGACCGCCGAGTCGATCCCCGAAGGCTGGTTCCGCACGGGCGACATCGCCACGATCGACGAGGACGGCTACGTCTTCATCGTCGACCGCGCGAAGGACATGCTGCTGCGCGGCGGGGAGAACATCTACTGCAGCGAGGTGGAGACGGCGATCTATCACCACGACGCCGTGGCCGAGGCCGCCGTGTTCGGCGTTCCGGACGACCGTCTCGGCGAGATCGTCGGGGCGGCGATCGTGCTCGCGCCCGGTGCGAGCCTCACCGAGGACGAACTGCGTGACTTCCTGGCGGGTTCGCTCGCGAAATTCAAGATCCCCGAGCGGATCTGGTTCCTCGGTGAGCCGCTGCCGCGCAACGCCAACGGCAAGTTCCTGAAGCGCGAACTGAGGGAGTCGCTCACCGCCTAGGTTGGCACGGTGACCCCGATCGTGACCCCGGCGCAGATGGCGGCGATCGATGCCGCAGCGCCGGAGCCGGTCGAGACGCTGATCGCGCGAGCGGCAGCCGCAGTCGAGCGGGCGGCCGTCGACATGCTGGGTGGGACGTACGGCCGTGTCGTCAACGTGATCGCCGGTCCGGGCAACAACGGCAACGACGGCCGAGTCGCGGCCGATCTGCTGCGGCGTCGTGGCGTGCGCGTCAGGGTCTTCGACGTCGCGGGCTGTCCGGCCGGCCTGCCGGCGGCCGATCTCGTGATCGATGCTGCGTTCGGGACCGGATTCCACGGCGACTGGGAGGCACCCGACGTCGGCGATGCCGTGGTCCTCGCCGTCGACATCCCGAGTGGCGTCGACGCGCTCACGGGCTGCGCCGGCGCCGGCGTCCTCCCCGCCGACGCCACCGTGACGTTCCAGGCGCTGAAGCCCGGGCTGCTGTTCGGCGTCGGGTCTCGGCTGGCCGGGGCGGTCGGCGTCGCCGACATCGGCCTCGACACGTCCGGGGCGCAGCAACACCTCGTCGACGCCGCAGACGTGGCGAACTGGTGGCCGGCGCGAGCGGTCGACGCACACAAGTGGCGGAACGCGGTCCGGGTCGTCGCAGGGAGCCCGGGGATGACCGGCGCGGCACGCCTCTGCGCAGAGGCTGCGGCCCGGGCGGGTGCCGGCCTCGTGAAGTTGTCGGTCCCCGGTGCCGAGGCTGCGACGCGCGCGGAGATCGTCCAGCACCTGATCGGCGCAGGCGGGTGGTCGGAGGAAGTGCTCGCCGACATCGCCCGGTTCGGAGCGCTCGTGATCGGCCCTGGCCTCGGACGCGTCGAAGCGACGATCGACGCCGCCCGCTCGACGATCGCCGACGCGACCGTCCCCGTCGTGGTCGACGGCGACGGGCTGTTCGCCGCGGCGTGGGACGCCGACGGCGCCGCGCCACTGTTCGAGAATCGGGGCGTCGCCACCGTCCTGACGCCGCACGACGGCGAGTTCGCCCTGCTCACCGGTGCGCCTCCGGACGCGGACCGGATCGCCGCGACTCGCTCCCTCGCCGCCCACCTCGGCTGCACCATCGTGCTCAAAGGGCCGGCGACCGTCGTCGCCGAGCCAGGCGGGGCGGTGCTCGTGGTCGATCACGGCGACCAGCGCCTCGCCACCGCGGGCACGGGCGACGTGCTCGCCGGGATGATCGCCGCGGCGCTCGCGGCCGGCGCGCCGGCCCTGCAGGCGGCGGCCGCCGCGGCGTGGTTGCACGCCGATGCCGCGCGCTTCGGACCGGACGAGGGAATCCTCGCCGGAGACTTGATCGAAGCCCTTCCGATGGCGTTGGCTGGTATTCGATGAGCGACAACACGCGTTGGGCCTGGGCGGAGATCGATCTCGACGCCGTCCATCACAACATCGTGCACCTCCGCTCCGTCGTGGCCCCGGCCGGTGTCTGGGCGGTCGTCAAAGCCGACGGCTACGGCCACGGTGCGGTCGCCGTCGCTCGTGCCGCAATCCGGGCGGGCGCCGAGGGATTGTGCGTCGCGCTCGTCCGAGAAGGCCTCGAACTCCGCCAGGCGGGGATCGACGCGCCGATCCTGCTGCTCACGGAGCAACCGCCCGCGATGGCCGCGCACATCGTTCAACACCGGCTGACGCCGACGGTCTACACGCGCGGCTTCGTCGACGCGCTCGTCCGGGAGGGAGCGATCGGCCTCCCGGTCCACCTCAAGATCGACACCGGCATGCAGCGCGTCGGCGTCCACCCGCATGCCGCCGCGGCGATGGCCGAGTCGATTGCTGAACGGGCGCCGGCGGTGCGGCTGGCAGGGGTGTACACCCACCTCGCCGTCGCCGACGATCCGTCCGACGAGTTCACGGCGAAGCAGCTGAAGCGGTTCGACGGCGCGCTCAGCCACATCGAAGAAGCGCTCGGGCGGGTCCCACTCGTCCACGTCGCGAACTCTGCCGGCGCCCTCGCCCACCCCGACGCCCGGCGGTCGATGGTGCGCGTCGGCATCGCGATGTACGGCATCTCGCCCGGTCACGGCGTCGACGACCTGTGTACCGACCTGCTTCCGGTGATGGAGCTGAAGGCACGAGTGTCGTACGTCAAGATGGCCCGCGCCGGAAGCCGCATCTCCTACGGCCGGATTCACCGCTTCGACCGGGACACGAACGTCGCGACGATCCCGATCGGCTATGCCGACGGCGTGGCGCGTCGGCTGGCGACGACGGGCGGCGAGGTGTTGATCGGTGGTCGCCGATGCCCGATCGTCGGG
>JAHEKY010000146.1 GCA_024644465.1 Ilumatobacteraceae bacterium
CTCGGTAGGGCGTTTGAACTCGTGCGGTTGTGGGCAAGGTCGGCGGCGTGAGACGCACACTGTGGCGTGGCCCGATGTGGGCGGAGGGCCGGCTCGACGGTCACACGGGCCGCGTCGTCTCGGAACGTTGGTGACGACCGAGATGACGATGCCCGAGACATCCCCGACCACCGATGGGGCGGCGGTCGACGCGAATCGTGCGGTCATCGAGATCCGGCCGATCCTCACGGTGATCGTCACGGTGGTGCTGTCGGTGGCGGTCGTGGTGTTCGTGCGCCGGTTGATCGATGTCATCGGTCTCGTGCTGGCAGCGACCGCAGTCGCGCTGGTCACGGCCCCGGTCCGACGTGCGCTCGCTCGCTGGCTTGGCAATTCGTGGTCCGTCGTCGCGACCGCCGTGCTCAATCTGGCGGCCACCATCGGCGTGGCAGCCGTCGTCATGCGCGATCTCGGCACCCAGGCCGACACCATTTCTCGGCACGTCGACGAGCGCCTGGAGGGTCTGCCACCCGGTTCGACCGTCGGGCGCATCGTCGACGCCATCCAGCTCGAGTCGGCGATCGACGGCTGGCTCGAGCGGATCCCGACGCAGGTGGTCGGCGGCGGCGAGAGCGGCGCCGCGATGGCCACCCGCCTCCTGACGCTGCTCATGGTGGTCGTCCTCGCCGCCTTCCTTCACGCAGCGGGCGGCACGATCGTCGACTGGATCACCAGGCAGTGGCCACGTGGGGTCGAGGGATCCAGCCCGCGAGCCGAGGTGCGAGCGTTCCTGCTCGACGTCGACCGGCGGGGTGTCGGATACGTTCGACGATCACTCGCCGTCGCCGCGCCCGCGGGGGTGGTCACGGCCATCGGTTGCTGGGGAGCGGGTCTGCCCGGCTTCGCGCTCGCCGGTGTGTGGGCCGGCCTCTGGTTCGTGGTGCCGGCGGTGGGCTGGGCGGTCGGGATGCTGCCGATCGTCGGGCTGGCTGCGCTCGACGGCCGTGCGTCGACGTATTGGGCGGTGGCGATCGCGGCCGCGTGCGCGCTCCTGGTCGCCGCCGTTCGGCGGCGATACGTGGAGCCTGCGACGACGACGATCGGGGTAGGTGCCTACATGCTGGCCGTCGCGCTCGGTGTTGCCGTCGCCGGCGTCGCCGGGTCGGTGGTCGCCCTGGTGGCGGCCGCTGCACTGTCAGCCGGGCTGTCGTCGGACCGTCAGTTGTCCCGGCCCGATCCGTGGCTGCTCGATGCCGAAGAGACCGTGACGATCGGTCGGCTCACCGTTCCCCGCGGATGGCGCGGCCTCCTCGTCACTCTGGTCGCTGTCGCTGTCGGTGTGTTGGCTTGGGTCACGGTGCTGCGCGTCGGGCAGTCGCTCGCGTGGGTCCTCATCGGATCCTTCGTGGCGATTGCGCTCGGCCGTCCCGCAGCATGGATCGAACGCCGAGCGAAGCTGCCGCGCGGTATCGCCTGCGGCGTCGTCGTGCTGGCAATCGGGGCGACGTTGTTCGCGGTCATGGTGCCCGGACTCGACGACGGCGCCGAGGCGACCACGACGGCCGCCGACGAGCTCCCCGACGTCGTCGCGGAGCTCGAAGACACGCGCCTGGTCGGCGGCTGGCTGGAAGATCGCGGGGCGGCGGTCTGGGTCGAGGACCAGATGAACGACCTGCCCCAGCGTCTGCGCACCGCACGCCCGTCGACCTGGCTTCCGGCCGTGGGCGCCCGAATCCTCGACGCGTTCTGGATCGTCCTGCTCGCCGTGGCGTTGCTGATCGACGGACCGAAACTCGTCGACGGAGCCACGCGGCGCGTCCCCGCGCGGCATCGCCGCCAGACCGTGCGGCTGATCGGTGCGATCGGGTCGGCTCTCGGCGGCTACGCCGCGGGCGCGGCGCTCGTCGCATCGATCAACGGCGGCGTCGTGTTCGCCATCGCCATCGTTCTGGGGATCGGTGTCGCACCGATGCTGGCGGTGTGGGCGTTCCTCTGGAACTTCGTGCCGCAGATCGGCGGCTTCATGGGGGGTCTGCCGCTGATCCTCTTCGCGCTCGTCGCGGGCCCGCTGCATGCCTTGGTCGCAACGATCGCCTTCGTCGCCTACCAGTTCGTCGAGAACCACATCATCCAGCCCGCGGTCATCGGCGCGGCGATCGACGTCGCTCCATGGGGCACGCTCCTCGCAGCGCTCGCCGGTGCGGCCGCGGCCGGCGTCGTCGGCGCCATCGTTCTCACGCCGCTCGTCGGGGTCATCCGGGTGATCCGCGCCGAGTACCGCCGAGACGACTTCCCGGGCGCGACCACGAGAACGACGGTCGATCGGTCGAACGATCTCGTTCCGGCCGCGATCGTGGCGGCGGCCGCCGACGCTTCGATCGCCCCCGTGGGCGGAGCCTCCGCAACGACCTGACGACTCGGCGCCTCACACGGCCGGGCCGACCAGGCACGACGCGTCTCCTCCTACACTCGATGCATGGGCGCCCTCGACGCGACGTTCGGTTTCGCTCACGGGCCCGACGGTCGTTCCATCGCGTACGGCTGGGCCGGTTCTGGGCCACCACTGGTGATGGTTCCCGGGTGGCTCAGTCACGTCAGCACGTTGTGGAGCCATCCCGACGCGGCCTCCGCGCAGCGTCGGTTGTCCGAGCGGCATCGGTTCGTCTGGTACGACCGATGCGGCTGCGGATTGTCCGATTGCGATCGGCCGACGACGTCGCTCGACGACGATGTCGACGAGCTCGTGGCCGTGCTCGATGCGCTCGACATCGAGCGCGCCGACCTCATCGGCTATTCGATGGGTGGACCGACGTCGCTGACGTTCGCGGCGCGGTACCCGGATCGGGTTCGTCATCTGGTCCTCTACGCAACGCTCGCCCGCGGGGCCGACCTCGCCAACGACGAGTTCAGAACCGCCCTGGTCGCCCTGGTCCGCAGCGGTTGGCCGGCGGCCTCGCAGCTGCTCGCCACGACGCTCCTGCCGGAAGCCACGACGGCCGACATGCGATGGTTCGCTCGGTTCCAGCGACGCGCCGCGACTGCCGAGAACGCCGCTCGGCTGCTCCAGTTCCTGTACGACATGGACGTGCGCGACCTGCTGGGTGAGATCCGCGTCCCGACGACCGTCATCGGCGCCTCCGAGGGCGTGGTCATGAGGATGTCACACGCCACCGAACTCGCTGCCGGGATCGCCGGTGCCCGCCTCGTGGCGGTGGGTGGGAACACGCACGACCCGTTCATCCGCGACGTCACCGACGTGGTGGATGCGATCCTCGCGGCCGTCGAGGGCCGGGCGCAGAGGTCGGCACAGGCATCGAGGCAGCCGACCGGTGAGGGCACGCAGCTGACCAGGCGCGAGCGTGACGTGTTGAACGCGCTGGCCGACGGCAACTCGAACAAGGAGATCGCGGCCGGGCTGGGTGTGAGCGTTGCGACGGTGGAGCGTCATCTGACCAACCTGTACAGGAAGCTCGACGCGAACGGCCGTGCCGACGCGGCCGTCCGTGGCGTCCGCCTCGGGCTCGTGCAGCACGCCCGGTGAGGAACCGGTGAGGGAAATCCCGTAGTCCGATCGCGGGTTCTCCGCGAAGCGCCGTCGACCCGAGGTTCCGTACCGTCGACGGCATGACCACGGTCGCCGAACCCGCACCTCCGAGCCTCATCGCCGACGACGGGGAGGGGCGGGTCGACCCGCTCGGGGCGGAGGTTGCCGCCCTCGGACGAGCGGCCGCGGCGGCTGCGGAGGACCTCGATCGCGAGTGCCGGCTTTCCGATGATCTGTACGAGTGTGCGGCGCGCCTTGGTCTCCTGCGTCAGCTCGTGCCGACCGGTCTCGGGGGACGGGGCGACACGCCACTGCAGTGGTTCCGGCGGGGCGTCGAGCTCGCTCGGTACGAGCCTTCGATCGCGTGGGTGGTGACCCAGGGGGCAGCCGAGCTGGGTTGGATCGCGTCGGGTGGCGACGAGGCCTGGGCGCGTCATGTGCTCGCGGATCCGCTCGGTTCGTCGGCGTCGACCGTCGCCGGCTCCGGGACGCTCCGGGTCACCGGTGCGGGTGCGATGCTCGCGGGGCGCTGGGGCTTCGATACCGGTTGTGATCATGCGACGTGGCTCGGCGGATTCGCCGAGGTCCACGGCCTCGACGATCCCGGTGCGAGCGCCAAACGCATGTGCTGGGTCCCCGCCGAACGCGCCCGGGTGATCGCCGACTGGGACGCGACCGGGCTGCGGGGCACCGGGAGTCACAGCCTCGTGATCGACGAGCAGGAGATGGCCCTCGCCTGGACCGTCGACGTGTGGCGACCGACCGCCAATGACCGTGGACCGTACCGATGCCTCGTGGGCAACGGAAACTGGCCGATCGTCGGGTCCATCGCTGCGACCCAGCTCGGCAACGCCCGACGCGCCCTCGACGAGTGCCGCCGCCTCGTCGCGACCAAGACGCCCGCGCCCGGCTTCAGCCCACTCGCTGACAACGCTGCCGTCCAGCGGGGGCTCATGGACCTCGAGGGTGAGTGGATGGGCGCCCGCGCATCGGTCGAGCGGGAGCTCGACGCCATGTGGGAGGAGGCGCAGCGCACCGCCGAGCTCTCGTCGGACTGCCGCTGGCGACTCGCGACGGCCCACGTCCACGCCAACCGAACAGCGGTGCGGGTCGTCGATGGGGCGATCGAACTGACCGGGACGGCAGTGGCCGACCGGCACGGGCCGATCGCGAGGTCACTCTGCGACGCGCGCACCCTCGCCGGCCACATGGCGACGAGCGGCCACGTCCTCGAGCGTGCCGCACGGATCAGCCTCGGTCTGCTCGATGCGGACACGCTCGTCTGACCACGGCCGACGAATCGAACCACCAGCAAACCAACGAGGAGAAACATCATGGGAACACCCGTCGATCAACTGCCCATCGAACTGGATCAGGGCGCGTTGCAGACGCGCTTCGTGGAGGAGGGCGAGATGGCGATCCGACATGCCCGGGTCCCCGCGGGCACCGACATGTCACC
>JAHEKY010000058.1:0-15338 GCA_024644465.1 Ilumatobacteraceae bacterium
ATGAGCCGCAGCAGCGGCCGGCTCGGCCTCGGCCGGCGGCACCGGTTCGGTCGGCTCGGCGGCGGCGGGCGGCGCGGCGGGCTCCGGCGGGGCCTCCCCGACGGTGTCGGGCTCGGCGGCGGGCGCGGTGTCTGCCGCTGCGGCAGGCGTCGGCGCATCGGCGGGCTCTGCTGCATCCGGTGTGCGTTCGGCTTCGGCCGCCGGCTCGACGGTGGCGGCCGGCGCCGCGGTCTTCTTCGCCGCGGCTTTCTTGGCGGTCGCCTTCTTGGCGGTCGACTTCTTGGCCGCGGCTTTCTTGGCGGTCGACTTCTTGGTCGCGGCCTTCTTGGCGGCCTTCTTGACCGGCTTCGGCTCCTCCGGCTGCTCGTCACGGGTCAGCCCGTCGCGCTCGGCGCGCCGGGTCACCATGTCGGCATATGCCTCCGCGAGCGACGAGGACGGCCCCTTCGCGGCAACGCCGAGCACACCACAGAGGTCGAGGACCTCCGCGTTCGTCATCCCGAGCTCCTTGGCGAGTTCGTGGATCCTGATCTTCTTTGCTGCCACGCTTCGATTCAACCTTTCCCTGTCGTCATTCCCTCGCGGATGTGCGAATCAGTGCACCCGCTGCCGTCGTGCGGCCATTTCTCTGATCGTCACGTACTCACTCGGCGCGACATCGGCGCGCCACGCCCGTGCGAACGCTCGCGCCGTGATCGCGGCGTCGAGGCACTCGGTCGCGACGCCGTCGGCGGAGCGGCACAGCCACGCGCCGCGCCCGTCGCTCGCGCCGTCCACGGTGACGCCCCGCGCCGACCGGGTGATCCGCACGAGCGCGGACCGAGGGCGGCGGGTGCGGCAGCCGATGCAGCTGCGGACCGGTTCGGATGCCTCAGGTCGTCTCCGCATCTTCTGTCGTCTCCGCATCCGGTTCGGCATCTGCCTCGCCGGCCGCTGCGCCGTCTGTGTCGTCGCCGGCCACTGGTTCCGCCGTGTCGTCATCGGCCACTGGTTCCGCCGTGTCGTCATCGGCGGCAGGTTCGGCCGTGTCGTCCTCGCCCCCGGTGCTTGCGCCCGGTGCGGTGAAGCCGGCACCCTCTGCGGCGTCGACGCTGCGGAACCACAGCTCCGCCTTGGTCGCGTCGTAGTAGCGCGAACCGGGCACGTGATACTTCTCCGAGCCCTCGTTGCCCTTGATCTCGTAGCCCGGCGGGACGCGGTCCGGGTCGGACATCGGCAGCACCGACCCCGCCCACGGCCCGGCGACGAGCTCCTCGGGCGGCTCGGCCTGTTCCGCAGCTTCGGCGGCCTCGGCGGCCTCGGCCTGGGCGTTCCACTCGGACTCGCTGATCACGGAGCCGTCGGCGGCGTGCCACTCGTTCTCGCCGGTCTCGGGGTTCGGCCGCCACTCGCCGACCGCGTACTCCACGTCGGTGTCACGACCCCCGCCGGCGGGGATCCCCTCGGCGAGCTGCGTCTCGGACCGGATGTCGACACGCACACCCGTCAGCCGCGCCGACAACCGTGCGTTCTGGCCCTCACGGCCGATCGCGAGGCTGAGTTGGTGATCGGGAACGATCACGTCGGCCTGCGTGCCGTCCTCGGAGATGTTCACCTGCGTGACCTTCGCCGGCGACAGTGCCTTCGCGACGAAGTCCGCGAGGTCTTCGCTGAAGGGGACGATGTCGATCTTCTCGCCGCGCATCTCGTTGACGACCATCCGCACGCGGCCGCCGCGCGCGCCGACGCAGGCGCCGACGGGGTCGACGTTGTGGTCGTTCGACCAGACCGCGATCTTCGTGCGATGGCCGGGTTCGCGAGCACAGGCCTTGATCTCGACGATGCCGTCGGCGATCTCGGGCACCTCGAGCTCGAACAGCCGCTTGATGAGGCCGGGATGGGTGCGCGACACCACGATCTGCGGGCCCTTCGGCGTGCGCCGCACTTCGACGATGTACGCCTTCTGGCGGTCGCCCTGTGCGGGGCGCTCGAACGGCACCTGCTCGGCCTGCGGCAGGAGTGCCTCGGCGCGCCCGAGGTCGAGCAGGGTGTAGCGGGCGTCGGTGCGCTGAATGATGCCGGTGACGATGTCGCCCTCGCGGTTCGCGTACTCCTCGAACTTGCGGTCCGACTCGACTTCGCGGATCCGCTGGCTCATCACCTGGCGGAACGTCATCGCGGCGATCCGGCCCATCTCTTCCTTGCGCGGGGTGTCGTCGCGCTCGTTGACCCAGTTGCCGTTCTCGTCGACGTCGTACGCGATGAACGAGAACTCCATCGTCTCCGGGTTGACTTCGACGACCACTTCATCGGCCGCATCCGGACGGCGCTTGTAGGCCGACGCCAGGGCGTCGACCAGGACGTGGAGCAGCGCCTCCTCCGAGAGGCCCTTCTCCTGGGCCAACATGCCGATGGCCTCGCTCATGTCCATGTTGGTCATGAAATCTGCTTCTCCCTGTCCTTGTTCGTTGGGGGCTTCGATGACGGCGCCGATGTGCCGCCAGGGGTGGTCGTGTTCTGCCGGCCCGGCTTCTGCCGGCCTTTTTCGGGGCCCGGCTTCTGCTGGCCCTTCTTGGGGCCTCCGGGTTTCGGCGCGGGCCCCCACTCGAACACGACGCGGGCCTTGTCGACCGCGTCGATGCTGAACGTCGTCTCGGTGTCGTCGTCGAGACGCAGGGTCGCCGAGGTGTCGTCCGCACCGACGAGCAGGCCGTCGACCCGGCGCGGATCGGTGTCGGGGTCGCGGAACCTGACGGTGATCGGCTTGCCGACCTCACGTTGGAAGTGCGCCGGGGTCCGCAGGTGCCGTTCGAGTCCGGGGCTCGTGACCTCGAGCGTGAAGCGGTTCGGAATCGGATCCTCGTGGTCGATCTCGCGGGAGATCAGCCGGGTCGCCAACGACAGCGTGTCGAGCGTGATGCCGCCGTCGGAGCCGGGGCGAGTGTCGAGCGTGACGCGCACGGTCGCGCCGCGTCGCTCGACGTCGTAGACGTCGAGATCGAGGTCGGAGGCGATCGGTTCGACGAGCGCGCGCACTCGTTCGAGTTCACCCGTGTTGCTCATTTCGACACTGCCTCCTTTCAACAAACAAGGCGTGAGGCAGTGCCCCACGCCTTGGCCACGAACCAAATTGCGGAGATGAATGGTAGCAGAGGGAGAGCCAGATCGGTTCCGGCGCCCCGCGAGCACCGGGCGACGACGTGGGCGCCGGTAGGTTCTGCGGCGTGCATCGGATGTCGACCATGTTTCTCCGCACGCTCCGCGACGACCCGGCGGATGCCGAGGTGCCGAGCCACCGCCTGCTCGTGCGTGCCGGTTACATCCGGCGAGCCGCTCCCGGCGGCTTTTCCTGGCTGCCGCTGGGATACGAGGTGTTCCGCAACGTCGAGCGCATCGTCCGCGAGGAGATGAACGCCGCCGGGTTCCAGGAGGTCCACTTCCCCGCACTCGTGCCGAAGGAGCCGTACGAGGCGACGAACCGCTACGAGGAGTACGGGCCGAACGTCTTCCGGGTCGAGGATCGCCACGGCGCCCACTTCCTGCTCGCCCCGACCCACGAGGAGCTGTTCACGCTCACGGTCAAGGACCTGTACAGCTCGTACCGCGACCTGCCACTGATCATCTACCAGATCCAGACGAAGTTCCGTGACGAGGCCCGGCCTCGCGCCGGTCTGTTGCGAACGCGCGAGTTCCTGATGAAGGACTCCTACAGCTTCGACGTCGACGACGCCGGCCTGCAAGCGTCGTACGACGCGCATCGCGTGGCGTACATCAAGCTGTTCGAGCGGATGGGGTTGCCGTTCGTGATCGTGGCTGCGACATCGGGCGCGATGGGCGGGTCGGCGTCGGAGGAGTTCCTCGCTCCGCTCGACGTCGGCGAGGACACGTTCATCAGATGCACGTCGTGCGACTACGCCGCGAACGTCGAGGCGGTCAGCACGCCGGTGCCCGACGCGATCCCGTTCGACGACCTGCCGCCCGCCGTCGTGCACCACACGCCGAAGACGCCGACGATCGCGACGCTCGTCGACTACGTCAACGCCGACCCGGACACCCGCCACCCCGAACGCGACTGGACCGCCGAGGACACGTTGAAGAACGTCGTCGTCAAGCTGAAGCACCCGGACGGCACCGTCGAGCCGCTCGCCGTCGGCGTCGAGGGCCACCGCGACGTCGACATGAAGCGGCTCGAAGCGCAGTTCGCCCCCGCCGAGGTCGTACCGTTCAGCGACGAGGACTTCGCGCAGCACACGACGTTGAAGAAGGGCTACATCGGCCCGGGCGTGCTCGGCAGCGAGAACGCATCGGGGATCCGCTACCTGCTCGACCCGCGCATCGTCGACGGCACGACGTGGATCACGGGCGCGGACGAGTACGACCACCACGTGCTGCAGCTCGTCGCCGGCCGAGACTTCACCGCGGACGGCACGATCGAGGCCGCGGAGGTGCTCGACGGCGACATCTGCCCGTCCTGTGGTGGGACGGTCGAAATCGCCCGTGGCATCGAGATCGGCCACATCTTCCAGCTCGGCCGCAAGTACGCGGAGGCGCTCGGCCTGACCGTGCGCGACGAGAACGACCAGCCGATCACGCCGACGATGGGCTCATACGGCGTCGGCGTGTCGCGCTGTCTCGCCGCGATCGCCGAAGCGACCCACGACGAACACGGGCTGTGCTGGCCGCGGGAGATCGCACCGGCCGACGTCCACATCGTCGTCGCCGGCAAGGACGGCGGCCCGCAGGGCCCGGTGGCCGAGACGGTCGCCACCGAACTGGAGGCCGCCGGTGTCCGCGTGGTGCTCGACGACCGCCAGAAGACCTCTCCCGGCGTCAAGTTCAAGGACGCCGAGCTGATCGGCATCCCGACGATCGTCGTCGTCGGCCGCGGCATCGCCGACGAGGCCAACCCCGTGATCGAGGTGAAGGACCGCAAGACCGGTGGGCGCGAGGACATCGCCGTCGACGCGCTCGTCGATCACATCGTCGCGCGCTGCCGCTGAACGCGTCACCACCGTCAGGCGTGACGGAGCAGACCCTGGTCGATCACGACCCGCTCGCCGTCGCCGTCGCCCGCGTTCGTCGTGAACAAGGACTCGCCGTCGCCGATCGACCACGCCCGGACCGTGAGCGTCTCCCCCGGGAACACCGGTGAGGCGAAGCGGCCCTCGATGTGCAGGAACCGGGCGGGGTCACCGGCGCAGATCGCGTGCAGCAGGGCCCGGCCGGTGAACCCGTAGGTGCACAGCCCGTGGAGGATCGGCGTGTCGAAGCCGCCCATCGCCGCGAACGACGGGTCGGTGTGCAGCGGGTTGCGGTCGCCCGACAGGCGGTAGACGAACGCCTGGTCGCGCGACGTCGTGTACGACACGACGTGGTCGGGCGCCGAGTCCGGCGGCACGTTGCGCGGGCCACTCGGACCCCGGTCGCCACCCCAACCCCCCTCGCCGCGGATGAACGCCGACGACTCGTTCGTGTAGAGCGGTTCGCCGGCGATCGTCGCACGCGTCTCCGACACGACGACGGCCGCCTTGCCCTTGTCGTGAATCGCCGTGATCTCGCTCGTCAACGTCGCGGTTCCCTCGACCGGCATCGGCCGGTGCAGCGTCACGGACTGCTGCCCGTGCACGAGCAGCGCAGGGTTGAACGTGCCGATGCTCCCCATCGCCGAGCCCCTCCCCCATCCGATGACGACCGGGAACGTCGGGAAGACGAGTTGGTCGACGCCGTTCGAGTTCTCGGTGGTGAACGCCAGCTCCTCGTGCCCGGCGCCGATGCCCACGGCGTAGAGCAGTGCGTCCTTCGACGTCCAGCTCACCTCGATCGGATCGCTCGTCGAGCCGACGGCGTCAGGATTCAACGGCATGGAGTGCTCCCTCTCGAATGTCGGGCGATCGTCCTCGTCAAAGTTGTGTCTGACACAACTTTGACGGGACAGTACCGCCGGCCACGTCTCCGGCCTTCAGCGGCGCGGCCGTCAGCCGTGCTCGTCGGCCGCGTCGAGCACCGCTTCGGCGAGGAGGAATCCTGCGGCGGCGGCTTCGAGCCGCTCCCACTCGGCACTGTCGACGGCGAGCCCGGCTTCGAGTGCGGCACGCCGTCGCTCGCCGGCGGCGGCGAGCAGCGCGGCCGATGGTGTCGGCCCGGCGACGAGTTCGATCGAGTCGACCATGTCGACGCCGCGGACCGACGTCGGCCAGTCGACCGGCACGACCCCGCGCTGCGCCCAGGCCGCCAGCGCCCTCGACAGCAGCACGCACGGAACCGGCGCCGCGAACTGACGACGGCCGCTGCGGCCGGCCGCCACGTCGATCGCCGCGCCGTCGAGCGCGCGGGCCGCGCCGGCCAGCTCGGCGAGCACACCGCGGTCGCACATTTCGAGCCAGGCCGTCACGCCGGCACCGTGGTGGATCTCGCAGTGGCACACGTCGGCGGCGACGCGGACCGCGGCACCGACGCCGCACCCGAACACCCGGCTCGCGCGGTCGACCAGATCGGTGATCTCGCGCGGGGCCACGACGACCGCCGCCATCAGAACACCTGCTCGAACAGACGCAGCCAGTTGCCGCCGAGCACCGCGTCGCGCCCGGCGGCGTCGAAGCCCGCCTCGTCGAGGCCTGCGGCCAACGAACCGAAGTCCTCCGGACCACGGAACCAGGACGGCCACGGTGGGAACGGCGGCACCTCGTCGGGGTTCTCGGGCCGGTCCCACCGTCCGTTGCGCATCCACCCGAGCACGCCCTCCGGCCAGCCGACGACGGCATCGGAGCCGATGGCGACGTGCTCCACGCCGATCCGCTCGGCCAGATCGGCGAGCATCCGGCAATAGGCCACGCGAGTGACGTCGGCACCACCGATGAACAGCGGGTACAGCGTGCAACCGATCACCCCGCCCCGCGCCGCGAGCGCGTCGATCACGTCGTCGGGTTTGTTGCGCGGCGACGCGCAGAACGATGCCGGGTTGCCGTGCGTCACCGCGATCGGCCGCGCCGACGCGGAGATCGCGTCGAGGCCGGTCCGGTTGCCGACGTGGGAGATGTCGATGACCACGCCCGCGTCGTTGAGCGCGGCGACCATCCGATGGCCGGCACGGGTGAGACCCCCGTCGTGGGGCTCCCAGCAACTCGATCCGAGGTGGTTCGCGATGTTGTACGTGAGCTGGACGACGCGGACCCCGACGTCGGCGAAGATGCCGGCCATCTCGGGGTCGTCGCCGAGCATCGAGCTGTTCTGGAACCCGAGCACGATGCCGAGCACGTCGTCGTCGACCGCCCGGTGGATGTCGTCGACGGTGCGCACGATCCGCACGACATCCGCGTTGGCGCGGGCGAAGTGGCGCCACGAACCGATCCGCGTCATCGCCCCCGCCGTGTCCTCCCACACGCCGCACGTCGCGTGCACGATGTCGACGCCGCCCGATCGCACCTGTTCCACGACGGCGCGACTCCAGTCGTTGATCTCGAGACCGTCGATGATCACGCCGTCGCCTCCCCCACGGCCGCCGGACGCGGCGGCCACACCCAGCCGTCGCCGGGCGCGCGGTCGATGTCGGCGACCCGCGGCGCCCCCTGGTACAGGGTGACGCGCAGCCAGTCGGTCGACTTCGGCGAGAAGTTGTCCATCCCGTACATCGCGAGCTGGAAGCGTTGCATCTGCAATGGCAGGAACGACGCGTCGCACACGTTGTCGCGCGCTTCGGCGTACGGCAGGTCCGACGACGCGACGCGCGCGACCGCGGGTGCGTGCTCCGGATGGTCGGCGAGGAATCGTCCGACCGCGGTGTCGGGCGGGGCGGCCTCCACCGCCGTCCGCAGGGCCCGCAGACGCAGCGCGACATCGATCGCCACGGCGCGGTGGCGCGGGGCGATCGCTCGCCGCACGGCCCGGCGCGGCTCCTCGGTGTTGTCCGAGATGACCCACCAGTAGTGCGCCGCCCGCCCGTCGTCGAGTCGAAGCTCGTCGAGCCATGCGAACCGGTCGGTGAGCAGCTCGCCGAGTCGGCCGATCGTCATCAGCGGGTCGACGCCGGGGTCCTCGTCGACGCGCAACACCTCGTCGAGCAACTCGTCGTCGATGCTGTCATCGAGCTCGATCAGCATCGACACGACGAGTTCACACGTCTCGTCGTCCTGGCACTCAGCCCAGCGGTACAGCTCGTCGAACGGCAGCGGAGCGCGATCGGCCTCGGCGAGCGCGGCACGGATCCGGTCGCACGCGTTCGCGAGGTCGTGCGGGCTCGACCATGGTGGCCGCGGCGTGTCGTCGCCACTCGCGAAGTGCAACGCGGCACGATCGATCCACCAGCGCAACGTTGCGAGCCGTTCAGGCGACGCGGGCAGGGACCGCACGTGCGCGAGCGCCGATTCGCGAACCGCGAACCAGGCGTTGACGACGCACGGGTGCTTCACGAAGTACGGCACGAGGCCCAGCCCGGTCGCGTTGCCGAGGCCGAAGAACTGCCGCCACGGTCCGGCGAACCCGATCGCCGCGTCGCCGCCGCGCAGGCGCGCGCAGTTCTCGACGCTGTCGTAGCCGAGTTCCCGGAACAGCCAGGCGGCGAGCATCTGTGCCCGGTACGGGGCCCCGAGCGGATGGCCGTCGGGATAGCCGAGGAACGACTTCATGCCGAACTTGCCGTTCGCGTAGAAGGCGGTGCTGCGCATGATGTAGCCCGCGTCACCGACGTCGTCCGGATCCGGTTGGCGGCCGCTCGCGAGCCGGTCGACCAGATACTCGAAGAACCGCACGCTGCGGTTGCCCCGCGTCAGCACGAGCACCCGGGGATCGAGCCGCCCCCGCTCCTGCAGCGGAACGGTGTGCGCCAGTTCCGCGAGGAACGCATCGGTCAACTCGCCCTCGACGAGCGCCGCGGCGACCTCCCAGGCGTCCGCGACCACCCGATCGGTGTGGACGGATTCGTCGAGCGTCGTCGTGAACGCGACGAAGTGAAACACGCTGCCACCGGCCACGACCCGGTACACCGCGACGCCCCGTCCGGCGGCGTCCATCTCGAACCGGACCCGTTCGACCGCCCATCGATCGCGAGCGGCCCGCCGTACGAGCGACCGGCTGAAGCTGAACCGGGTCAGCCGCGCTGCACCGAACCGGGCGGGCTGCATCACGACGGCCGGTGGGCGCAGCCGGTCGCGGTGCGACGCCAGCAGCTCTGCGAGGTCGGGCGTGACGACTCCCGCTCGTGGCATCGAGGTCATCGCGTGCACAGTACTGCCGACGTCACACGGGGGGCGCGGTCGCAGCGCACCGGTCGGCCGTAGCCTCCGGGGCGTGACCGCAACGATCGTGACCGACGTCGTCGTCGTCGGCGGCGGGCCGGCGGGGTCGGCCGCGGCGATCGCCCTCGCCCGCGCGGGGCGCGCCGTCGTGCTGGTCGACAAGGCGGTGTTCCCGCGCGACAAGTGCTGCGGCGACGGTTTGACCACCCTCGCCCTGCGCGAGCTCGAGGCGATCGGTTTCGACCCCGGCGAGGTCACCGACTGGTTCGACGTCGACGGGGCGACCCTGCGCTCGCCGTCCGGTCGCGAGGTGCGTGTGCCGCTCGAGGGCCCCGGTCGTTACGCGGCGGTCGCGCCGCGGTTGCAGTTCGACGACGCGCTCGTGCGGCTCGCGCGTGCGACGGGCGTCGACGTCCGCGACGGCGCCGGCTTCGAGGGTCTGACGCCGTACGACGATCACGTCGTCGTCGCGACCGGTCAGCAGGCGATCGCGGCGCGCTACGTCGTGGCCGCGGACGGGATGTGGAGTCCGGTCCGCAAGTCGCTCGGCCTCAACATGCCCGGCTACCTCGGCGAATGGCACGGGTTCCGGCAATACGGTCGCCACGTCACCGGGGCGGCGGTCGACGAGCTCCACGTCTGGTTCGAACCGGATCTGCTGCCCGGATACGCCTGGTCGTTCCCGCTCCCCGGCGGGCGGGTGAACATCGGGTTCGGTGTGCTGCGCGACGGGCAGCGCAAGATCCAGGAGATGAAGGCGCTCTGGGGCGACCTCCTGCAGCGCCCGCACATCGTCGATGCGCTCGGTCCCCAGTTCGAGTTGGAGGACCGGCACACCGCGTGGCCGATTCCCGCCCGCATCGACGACGCAGTCCTGGCTCACGGCAGGGTGCTGTTCACCGGTGACGCCGCGATGGCGACCGACGTGATGACCGGCGAGGGCATCGGCCAGGCGCTGCTGACCGGCCGACTCGCGGCCGAAGCGATCATCGGGGCGGGGGCGCAGCAACCCGAGGTCGCCGCGACGACCTACGAACGAACCGTCGACCACCATCTCCTCGCGGACCACCGGATGTCGCGCGCACTCGGCAGCGTGCTCGCGAGCGCGTGGGGGGCGAGGGGTGCAATCCGCGTCGTCGCGGCGAGCGGCGCGTGGGGGCGGCGAAACTTCGCCCGCTGGATGTTCGAGGACGAGCCACGCGCGATCGCGCTGACGCCCAGCCGCTGGCACCGGCAATTCCTGCGCCGCCCCGGCGCGGGGCTCTGAGACTGCGCCGACCGGTCCTAGGGCCCGGGTGATCGATCGCCGGGCGGCGGCGCCCAGACGTCGACGTCGCCGACGGTGACGTCGATCCCGTCGGTGTCGATGTCGGTCGGTTCGTCGGGACTCTCCGACACGACCGTGACCTCGTCGTCGAGCGGCCGCTCGTAGATCTCGCGCAGTGCGAGCATCGCGCCGGCCATCGCGGCGCCGGCCAGCCCGCCCTTGCGGCGACCGGCCTCGATCGCGGCCAGCCGGCGGGTCGCAGCGCGCTCCTCACGCCGGATCTCGTCGACGTCGATGTCGACCGGGTCGAGCGCGTCGAGCGCGGCGGACGTCGCCGCCGGCTCGTGCTGCTCGTCGGACAGGTCCATCCACCCAGGCTAGAAGACGCACCGCATCGAGCGGGGCCGCATGCTCCCGAATGAACACGTGTGACGAGGTTGGTTATCGTCTCGTCGGCATGAGCGACTTCGACCAGGCCACCGGAGCGATGGACGACGCCGCAACAGCCGAGACGTTCGAGAAGATCTTCTTCGAGCTGCGCAAGGTGATCGTCGGGCAGAGTCGGCTGCTCGAGCGGCTGCTCGTCGGCGTCCTCTGCCGGGGCCACTGCCTGATCGAGTCGGTGCCCGGACTCGCGAAGACGCTCGCCGCCGAGACGCTCGCGCGTGTCGTCGGCGGATCGTTCGCGCGCATCCAGTTCACGCCCGACCTGCTGCCGTCCGACATCGTCGGCACGCGCATCTACCGGGTCGGGAGCGAGACGTTCGACGTCGAGCTCGGCCCGGTGTTCGTCAACTTCCTGCTGACCGACGAAATCAACCGCGCCCCCGCCAAGGTGCAGTCAGCGCTGCTCGAGGTGATGGCCGAGCGGCAAGTGACGATCGGCGGCATCACCCACCCGGCACCGATGCCGTTCTTCGTCGTCGCCACCCAGAACCCGATCGAGTCGGAAGGCGTGTATCAGTTGCCCGACGCACAGCGCGACCGCTTCATGATGAAGATCGTGCTCGAACACCCGACGGCGGACGAGGAGATGTCGATCATCGACCGGATGGGTGTCGAGTCCCACGTCCCGCGGCCGGCCCAGGTCATCTCGCTCGACGATCTGATCGCACTGCAGGCACGGGCGGACGAGGTCTTCGTCGACCGTTCGGTGTCCCAGTACGCGGTCGATCTCGTGCAGTGCACGCGCTACCCGGAGCGTTTCGGACTCGACGACCTCAACACCGTCGTCGGCCTCGGGGCGAGCCCGCGCGCGTCCCTCAACCTCGTCGCGGGGGCGCGGGCGCTGGCGATGCTGCGCGGCCGTACGTACGCCACGCCGCAGGACGTGTTCGACCTCGCACCGGAGGTGCTCCGCCACCGGCTGCTGCTGACCTACGACGCACTCGCGCGCGAGATCACACCCGACGACGTCGTCCAGCGGATGCTCGCGACCGTGCCGGCCAACTGGGTGTCCCCCAAGCCGAACGATGTCTTCGAGCGCAGCTGACCGCACGCGGAACCCGTCCGGGGCGACGGGCTGGGCGCAGGGCCCGCCTGCGGAGACGGTCGCGGAGCTGTTGCGCACCCTGGAGCTGACGATCAGCCGCCATCTCGACGGCGTGCTGCACGGCAACTACCGCGGCGTCACGCCCGGTCACGGAACCGAGCCCGGTGAGTCGCGGATCTACCAGCCCGGCGACGACGTCCGGCGCATCGACTGGAACGTCACCGCCCGGACCAACGAGACGCACGTGCGCGAGCTGATCGCGGACCACGACCTGACGGCGTGGCTCGTCGTCGACACGTCGGCGACGATGCAGTTCGGCACGATGCCGAACGACAAGGCGCGTACCGCGTTGGCGGCCGCCGCGTCGATCGGCTTCCTGACCGCGCGCAACCAGAATCGCGTCGGCGCGGTGCTCGTCGCCGGACCGGAGATCCATGTCGTTCCACCCCGTGCCGGCCAGAACCAGGTGCGCGCGATCCTCGCCGTGCTCGCCGACCCCCCGGCGTCGGAGGGAGCGGGTCCCGCCGACCTCGCCGGCGCGCTCGATCGAGTCGGTGCACTCGCCAAGGCCCGTGGTTTCGTCGCGGCGATCTCGGACTTCGCCGGTGACTCGTGGGCGACCGCGCTCGGGAGACTCAGCCTCCGCCATGACCTGCTCGCGATCACGGTGCACGATCCACGGGAGTACGACGTTCCGCCGATCGGGCTCGTCCACATGACGGACCCCGCTTCAGGGCGGACCCGGGAGGTGAACGTCACGCGGGCGGTCCAGGAGCGCTTCGCTGCAGCCGCCGCGGCAACCCGGGCGGCGCGCCTCGAACTGCTCGGTCGCGCCGGCGCGGACACGATCGAGCTCACGACGGACGCCGACTGGCTCGGCACGATCGCGACGCACGTGCAGCGACGGCGCACGCAGGCGGTACGCGGCGGGGTGCTGCGCCGATGAGCTCGGACTTCCTCGCTGCCGAACGGCTGTGGCTGCTGGTCGTCGTCGGCGTGCTCGGTTTCCTGTACGTCCTCGTCCTGCGGTGGCGCGCCCGCGCGACGATCCGCTTCACACAGGTCGACCTGCTCGACCAGGTCGCCCCGAAGCGGCCGCGCTGGCGCCGCCATGTCGTCGCGGGGATCCAGTTGCTCGGTCTGGCGGCCGCAGTCGTCGCGAGCGCCCGCCCCGTCGAGCGTTCGGTCGAGCGGACGAACAGCGAGGGGCGGATCCTCGTGCTGTTCGACGTCTCGCTGTCGATGGAGGCCGACGACGTCGATCCCGATCGGTTCGAGTCGGCACGCGCCGCCGCGCGCGACTTCGTCGACGAAGTCGACGCCGACATCGAGGTCGGCCTCGTCGCGTTCTCGGGCACCGTCAGCGTCGAGGTCCAGCCGACATTGGATCGATCTGAGCTCGACCGCGGCCTCGACGGTCTGGAGTTGGACGAGTCGACGGCGATCGGCGACGCGTTGTCGGTCGGGACGCGTCTGCTCGTGAATGCGGCCGGCGACGACGCACCCGACGACGTCGCGCCGGGGGTGATCGTCCTGTTGAGCGACGGTGAGACGACCGTCGGCCGGTTGACGTCGGACGGCGCCCAGGAGGCGGCCGCGGCCGGGATCCCGGTGTTCACGATCGCGTTCGGCACCGATGCCGGCATCATCACCGACCCGCTGTCGGGCGACCGGGTGCCGGTCCCGGTGCGGCCCGCAGACCTGGAACTCGTCGCCGACGCGACCGGAGGCGCGTCGTTCGAGGCACGGACCGGTACGGAACTCGTCGATGCATACGACCAGATCCAGGCGTCGCTGGGCACGACGCTCGGCGAGGAGATCGAGGTGATCGACGAGCTGACGTGGCGGTGGGCACTGATCGCGTTCGCCCTGCTCGCGGCCGCATGGGGGCTCAGCCTGTGGTGGTTGCGCGGCCTCGTGTGACGCCGGCGGTCACCGGCGCCGAGGTCATGGCAGGAGCGGCTTGAGTTCCTCGATCGTTGCGACGGGGTCCTTGCCGACGGCATTGACCGACAAGTGGGTGACGCCGGCCTCGCTGTACGCCGCGAGCCGTTCCTTGATGTAGCCGGCCGGACCGACCAGGTTGGTGTTCTCCAGCATCTCGGCGGGAACGAGCGCGGCCGCTTCGTCCTTGCGGCCGTCGAGGTAGTTGTCCTGGATCGCGATCGCCTCGTCGGCGTAGCCGTACTTCTGCATGATCGTGTTGTAGAAGTTCTTGTCCCGGGCACCCATGCCCCCGACGTACAGCGCCACGTTCGGCCGGGCCAGGTCGAGGACCGCCTGCTGTTTGGCGCCGACGAGGTCGTCGCCGATCGCGACCATCCCACCCGCGGAGATCTGGACCTGGCCGAGCGCGGGGTCGCGATCGGCCGTGCCCTTCTTCAGGTCGTCGCCCCAGACGTTGTGGAACTTCTCCGGATCGAAGAAGATCGGCAGCCAGCCGTCGGCGTACTGGGCGGTGTTCTTGACCGACAGGCCCATCAGGCTCGCCCAGAAGATCGGGACGTGCTCGCGGACGGGATGGTTGATCAGCTTCAGCGGCTTGCCCAGCCCGGTGCCCTCGCCGTCGGGCAGCGGGACGGTCACCGTCGGGCCGTCGTAGACGACCTTCTCGCGCCGCATCGTCATCCGGCAGACGTTGATGTAGTCGCGGATGCGCGGCATCGGCTTGTCGTACGGCACGCCGTGGAACCCCTCGATCACCTGCGGGCCCGAGGCACCGAGGCCGAGGATGAACCGGCCGTTCGACACGAAGTCGAGACCTGCCGCGGTCTGCGCCATGCAGGTCGCCGTCCGCGAGAAGACGTTCAGGATGCCGGCCCCGATCTCGATCGTGGAGGTCTTCGCAGCGAGGTAGCCCATCTGCGACACGGAGTCGAAGCTGTACGCCTCCGGCACCCACACGACGTCGAGACCCGCCTTTTCGAGCTCGACCACACGGTCGACGTCGGCGTGGAAATCACCGGAATAGCTGATCATCATCGAGAGCTTCATGGGCGTCGACGTTACGCAGCGCCGTCGAAGTCGGTGCAATCGGGGACCGCGTGTGGCCGGTCTCGGTCGTGGAGCAGCTTCCAGTTGCGACTTCGCCAGCGCATCGAGCGCGACATCCCGGCCGGCACGCCGATGTAGCGGCCCCGCCCGACACGCCGCACCCGGCCGAGGCGCGCCTGGTAGCGAGCCATGTCTGCGACCCGCTGACCGGCGCTCACCTTCTGGCGGCGGTCGAGGACCACGCCGTGGTCCCAGCGCAACCGGGCAACGATCTCCGCGATCGTCAACGGACGGCGCGCATCGACGAGCACAGCGAGCAGCGCCCTGCGGATGTCGAGATCGCGCAGGTGGCGTACCGGGGTCGGCGGCGTGCCGG
>JAHEKY010000058.1:15438-19977 GCA_024644465.1 Ilumatobacteraceae bacterium
CGGTCAACGCGAGTTCACCTCTGTTCGAAACGTCGCGGCCAGCGGTCAACGCGAGTTCACCTCTGTTCGAAACGTCGCGGCCAGCGGTCAACGCGAGTTCACCTCTGTTCGAAACGAAACGCTGGTTCGAAACGAGATGCGCGCGTCGAAACGAACGCTGCGTTCGCCACCACGCCCGCCCATCGAGCCACTCGGCGCAGCGTGCGAGGGATTTCGAACAGAGGTGAACTGCGGGGGGCACGGTTGGGCTCGTCCGCCGGCCCGCGGCGCCACTTCGGCCGACGACCGGGACCTGCCCCAGCCCGCGGCGCCACTTCGGCCGGCGACCGGGACCTGCCCCAGCCCACCGCCCCAGTCCACCGCCCCAGTCCACCGCCCCAGCCCAACGCCCCAGCCCAACGCCCCAGCCGAGCCCAACGCCCCAGCCCGCCGACGCGCCTCGCCGGTTCGCGTCACGGGTCGATGCGCACCAACCGCAGCCCGTCGACGGTGCGCTCGACTTCCATCGCGAAGTCGAATTCGTCGACGCGGCTCGCGAGCTCGATGTCGTCGGGGTCGCAGTGTTCGGGGCCGAGCGCCAGCGTGAGCGTGGCCTCGTCGGTGGCGAGGAGCGCTGCTGCCACGGCGGCGGTGTCGACGGGATCGCCGACGCGGCGGGCCTCGATCACCTCGGCGGTCAGCACGTCGTCGGCGGCACCGCGTTCCGGCCGGTGGTCCATCAGGCCGGTGATCACGTACGTCGGCGCTCCGAGCTCGGCGTTGCGCACCGCGGCAGCGGTTGCCGACGCGACCGCGAGGCTCGCCGCCCAGAGCCCGTTCGCGTCCTGCGCCGCAACGACGCCACGCGTGCCCGCCGACGTGCGCTGGACGAGCGTTCTACCCTGCAGATCGGCCCGGCCGACCATCGCCGGCGAATTGGGGAAGTCGAACCCGTCCGGTCGTCGTCCGTGGTCCTCGCCCATCGCCAGCGTTCCGGGGTGCGCTGCCTTGAACGCGAGCGCATCAGCGACGGAGTCGACCAGGTAGATCGCCTCCGCACCAGCGCCGAACGCGTACGCCGCAGTGGTGAACGCCCGGATGACGTCGACGACGACCACGGCACCGTCGACGCCGGCCAGCTCCCAGCGGGCGAGCGTCCGCATCGTTCAGTGGTTGAGGTTGCCGCTGCGGAAACCCTCGAGATCGAGGGTGACGTATCGGTAGCCGGCCGCCGAGACGGCGTCGACGATCGCGCTGCGCTGCTCGAGGACGGCGGGGATCTCGGCGATGTCGACCTCGATCCGGGCCGTGTCGTCGTAGTGGCGGACGCGCACCTGACGGAACCCCAGCCGGTGCAGCGCCGCCTCCGCACGGTCGACCGCGCTGAGGATCTCGACGGACACCTCGGTGCCGTATGGCACTCGCGACGCGAGACACGCAGCGGCGGGCTTGTCCCACGTCCGCAACCCGAGCTCGCGTGACGCGGCACGCACGTCTGCCTTCGTGAAGCCTGCGACGACGAGCGGGAACTCGGCGCCCGCATCGCTCGCGGCGCGCTGACCCGGACGGTGGTCACCCAGGTCGTCGACGTTCACGCCGAGCACCACGGTCGCCGCCTCCGCAGCCGCGATCGGGCCGACGACGTCCATCAGTTCCGCCTTGCAGTGATAACACCGGTCGGTGTCGTTCAGGCGGTACGCGGCGCGCTCCATCTCGTGCGTCTCGACCGGTGTCCACCGCAACGCCCACTCGTCGGCCAGCGCACGGCAGTCGGCCGCTTCGTCACCTGCGAGCGACGGCGACACCGCCGTGACGCAGTGCACCGCTCCGGCGCCGAGCACGCGATTCGCGACCGCCGCGAGCAGCGCCGAGTCAGCTCCCCCGCTGAACGCGACGACGACGGGGCCGATCCGAACCAACTCCGCGGCGAGCGCGTCGAGCTTGTGCGTCACCGGCGGGTCGACGGTCATGGTCACCAGCGCAGTATGCCAAGTCGGCGCCGCCGCGCGAGACTACGGACCCGATGGGGATGCCTGAGTGGTGGGAGCAGCGGCGGTACGGGTTGTTCGTCCATGCGTCGCTCGCCAGCGTGCCGGCTTGGGCGCCGATCGGGCAGGACGCGAGCTGGTACCGCTGGCACCTCGGCGACGACGTGCCACAGGGCGCGCTCCAGCCGATGGTCGAAGTCGTCGCCCACCATCGTGACCGATGGGGTCACATCGAGCGCTTCGACGATTTCCTCGACCTGCTGGAGTTCGAACGGTTCGATGCCGAGGCCTGGGCCCAGCTCGCGGTCCAAGCAGGCGCGGGATACGGCGTGATCGTCGCGAAGCACCGCGACGGGCTGTGCTGGTGGGACGCGCCGGGCACACGGCACAGCACGGTCGACCGGGGCCCGCGCCGCAATGTCGTCGCCGAGTTCGCCGCAGCGTGCGAGCGCAACGATCTCGTGTTCGGGACCCACTACGCGACGACCGACTGGGGTGCGGGCCCGGCCGGCGACTCCGACGACGACGTCGCCGGGCACGTGCTCGACCTCGCCGAGCGGTACGGCACCCGGCTGCTGCGGGCAGATCGGGAGCGGGCAACGGTCGCTGCGCCGCCACCGCGGACCGCGCTGCTCGATCGGCTGCGCACCGCCGCCCCGGATCTCGTCGTCAACGACCAGTGGTGCCCGACGGGCACCGGCAGCGCGCCGCCGATGGTCCGCACGCTCGACGACGTCCCCGCCGACATCACCGCCGGGGAGTGGGAGCTCTGCCGAAGCATCGGCCGCGGGTTCGGCTCGAACCGCACCGACCGCCCCGAACACCACCTCAGCGGGTTCGACATCGTCGCGCTCCTGACCGAGGTCGTTGCGAAGGGCGGCCATCTGCTGCTGGGCGTCGGCGCACAGGTCGACGGTTCGATCGCGCCGATGCAGAGCGAGCCGATCCTCGCGGCGGGTTCATGGATCCGCGCGCACCGCGAACTGGTCGACCGGTCGCGGCCGTGGACGACGTGGGGTGACGATCAGGTGCGGTACCTGACCGTCGACGGCGTACTGCACGTCGTCGACGTGACCGGGGACGGCAACTTCGCGGCGCTCGTGCCGGACGTGCATCGGGTGGTGGCGGTACGGCGGGTGGGCCCCGCCGGTGCCGACGACATGCACTTCGTGCAGGACGAAACCGGTCTCCACGTCGACGTGCCGCGCTCGGTGCCGTGGCGCCGGTCGGTGTTGCCCGTGCACGGCGACGTCGCCGTGGACATCGCGGTGTACCGCGTCGACGTCGTCGAGGTCGATCGGCCGAGCGAGCTGTTCGCCCCGGTCGATCGCCACCCGGTCGACCTCGAACCGCTCCTCACCGGCGCGTCGCCGGGAGAGATCGTCCAGCTCGGCGACGGTGTCTACCGCGGGCCAGCGACCGTCCCTGCCGGCGTGATCATGCGGGGGCTCGGGCCCGGCCGGACGACGATCGACGCGTCCGGGGACCACGCCGTTCACATGGGTCGCAACAGCCGCATCGAGCACCTCACCGTCAGCGGCGCACCGCCGACCGGCAACGGTGCCGGCGCGGCGGCAGCAGCCGTGATCGTCGAGGACCAGTTCGCGACATTGCTCGGCTGCGACATCGGCGGCCTGGTCGTCGTCAACGCGAGCGATGTGCTGATCCGTGCGTCGACGCTCGTCGGTGTCCGGGCAGAGCAGGCCGACCGGTTGACGATCTCACGGTGCCAACTGCGGGGGACGAGGTGGGATGTCGGCATCCACGTGAACGGCGGAACGGACCACGAGATCGACTCGTGCGAGCTGAGCAACCACCTGTGCGCGATCCGGGCGACCGACACCACCGGGACCGTCGTGCGCGGCAACACGATCGAGAGTCGATGGTGGGGTGTGCACTTCGAGCGCACCGAACGCGCCCACGCGCTCGGCAACCGGTTCCGCAACACGATGCGGGCGGTCGACGTCGACGGCGGCTCGGGCGCGCTCGTCGATGGCAACGCGGTCCTCGACGGTGACAGCGGCTGCATCGTCGAACGCGGCGCAGCCGACTGCCTCGTCGCCGGCAACCACTGGGAACGCTGTCGGCTCGGACTGCTGGCCTGGGACGCCACCGGCCTCCACCACCAGGACAACCACGTCCTCGCCCTCCACGAGCCCGACCACGACGTCGTCATCGGCCCCTGACCGAAACCCGTCCGGGCCACCGTCCGGGCACCGCAGGTGCCCTCGGGGCGCCAGCCCCGACAGGCGAAGCGGCGACGAAGTCGCCGAAGCTGCGCCAGCAGCAGCCGACGCCTCAGGCGTCGGCCTTCGCCTCAGGCGTCGGTCTTCGCCTCGTTGGAGCGGCGCTTCGCCTCGCGTGCTCGGATCGTCGGGTCGAGTTCCGCCTTGCGCAGCCTGATGTTCTGCGGCGTGACCTCGACGCACTCGTCGGGGCCGATGAACTCGAGCGCACCCTCGAGCGAGAGCAGTCTCGGTGGTGTCACCTTCACCGTCTCGTCCGACGACGACGCGCGCACGTTGGTCTGCTTCTTCTCACGGCAGATGTTGACGTCCATGTCGCCGGCCCG
>JAHEKY010000059.1 GCA_024644465.1 Ilumatobacteraceae bacterium
GGCGAGGTCGCCGGCGCTGCACTCACCGAACATCCCGGCGTCGCGATGGTGTCGATCACCGGCAGCGTGGGCGCCGGCAAGTCGGTTGCGCGAGCGTCGGCCGACACGCTGAAGCGGGTCCACCTCGAACTCGGTGGCAAGGCCCCCGTGATCGTGTTCGACGACGCCGACATCGACGCCGTCGTCGAGAACCTGAAGGGCATGGCGTTCTACAACTCCGGCCAGGACTGCACCGCGCCGTGCCGCGTGATCGCGGCGACGAAGATCCACGACGATTTCGTGTCCGGCCTGACCGATGCGGTGTCCTCGATCAACGTCGGCGACCCGATGTCGGCCGAGACGGAGATGGGGCCCGTGATCTCGGCCGCCCATCTCGACCGCGTCGCCGGGTACGTCGACCGCGCCCGTGATGCCGGCGCCGACGTCACCGTCGGCGGGAAGCGAATCGACGGCTCGGGGTTCTTCTACGAGCCGTCCGTCGTCGTCGGATCCGACCAGGCCGCCGAGATCATCCAGCGGGAGGTGTTCGGGCCCGTCGTCACCGTCCAGGCGGCCCCCGACGAGGAGACTGCGCTGGCGATGGCGAACGACGTGCAGTACGGGCTGGCCGCGAGCGTCTGGACGGCCGACGTCGGCCGCGCGATGCGGATGAGCAAGGCCCTGCAGTTCGGCGCGGTGTGGGTCAACGACCACATCCCGATCGTGTCGGAGATGCCGCACGGAGGCTTCAAGCAATCGGGCTACGGCAAGGACATGTCGATGTACGCCGTCGAGGCGTACACCGAGGTCAAACACGTCATGATCAAGCACTAGTGCCGTGACGTCAGGGCTGTCTCCGGCGGATCTTCGCTTCGATCCGCCCGACGTCGACCCGGCGGTCGTCGCGGCCGTCGCGCTCGATCAGTACGGCGTCACCGGCGGGTTCACTCGGCTGCGCGGCGAGTGCGACCACAACACCTTGATCACGACGGCCGACGGGCGGCAGTACGTGCTGAAGATCGCGAGCCCGAGTGAGGCGATCGCAGCCACCGAGTTCCAGTGCGACGCACTCGACCACATCGCCGACGTCGACCCGGCGCTCGCCGTGCCGCGGGTCGTGCCGACGATCATCGGCGAACGGCACACCACGGTCACCGTCGACGGCGCGACCGCCTCGGCCCGGATGCTGACGTACCTCCCGGGGATCACGTTCGACGGCGCACGCAAGCTCTCGCTTCCAGCGTTACGCGGGGTCGGCGCGTTCCAGGGTCGTCTCGCCCGGGCACTGCGTTGGTACCGCCATCGCGCCGCGACGAACTTCATGGCGTGGAACCTCGCCGCCGGGCTCGTCGCCGACGACGTGCTCTGGGCGGGCCTCACACCCGCTTCTGCCGTGGTGGCCGAGCCCTGTCGCGGTCGGGTCGAGCGCGCGACTCGTGCGCTCGGGGGGATGCGGGCCCAGGTCGTGCACAACGACGGACATCGGGGCAACCTGCTGCGCAAGGACGATCGCAGCACCGACGTCGTCGGGGTGATCGACTTCGGCGACCTCGTCCACACCGCTCTCGTCGCGGACCTCGCGATCTGCGCGGCGAGCTTCCTCGACCGCCAGCCGGACCAGCCGGCCGCGCTCGCCGCGCTCGCCGCCGGCTATCACGAGTGGACGGCACTGCTCGACGACGAGATCGAGTTGCTCGCCGACCTCACCCTGGCAAGGATGGTCCTGAGCACGTTGCTCGTCGAGTATCAGACCCAGCACACACCGCACATCGCCGCCGACGTCGCGGCCGAGCTGCCCGGGTTGCTCGTGAACATCGACGCGTGGCAGCGGTTCGACGGGCGTGACGTCGCGCGCCTCGTGCGGGCCGGGCTCGGGCGGAGCCACCGATGACCGCCGACGCCGAACTGCTGGCGCGACGCCAGGCTGCATTGGCGCCGGGATACCAGCTGTTCTACGACGACCCCGTCCACCTCGTACGGGGGTCCGGCGTCTGGGTGGAGGACGCCGAGGGCGCGCGTCTGCTCGACTGCTACAACAACGTCCCCTCGGTCGGCCACGGCCATCCGCGCGTCGTCTCGGCACTGACCACACAGGCGCAGCGGCTGAACACGCACACCCGCTATCTCCACGAGACCGTCGTCGACCTCGCGGAGCGACTCGGGGCGCTGCTCCCCGGCGACCTCGGCGTGTGCTTCTTCGTGTGCACCGGAACGGAGGCGAACGACCTCGCCGTGGAGATCGCCCGCGTCGTGACCGGCCGCCAGGGTGTCGTCGTCAGCGAGCACTCGTACCACGGCAACTCTGCGCTCGTCAGGCTGCTGTCGACCGACGGCTACCCCGCGGCGGACCGGCCGCCGTGGCTCGGCGTCGTCGAACCGCCGAACACGTACCGCGGGCCGATCCGCGGTGCCGATGCGGGCGCGCCGTACGCCGACCTCGTGCGCGTCGAGTTGGAGCGGATGGCAGCGCGCGAGCACGCCCCGGCGGCATGGCTCGTCGACACGAGCTGGGACTCGAACGGCGTGCTGATCGCGCCGGACGACTACGTCGAGCGGTCGGCGCGGACCGTCCGCGGCGCGGGCGGGCTCGTGATCGCCGACGAGGTGCAGGCCGGATACTGCCGCCTCGGCGTGAACTTCTGGGGCCACGAGAACTACCGACTCGTCCCCGACATCGTCACGCTCGGCAAGCCGATGGGGGCGGGTCACCCGGTCGGGGCCGTCGTCACCACCCCCGCGATCGCCGCCGCGTTCGCCGAGCAACGCTCGTACTTCAACACGTTCGGCGGCAACCCCGTCTCCGCGGCGGTGGCACTCGCGGTGCTCGACGTCATCGAGGACGAGGCGCTGCTCGCGCACTGCGCCGATGTCGGCGACCACCTCGGCGGCGGGCTGCTGCGGCTCGCGGAGCGTCACGATGTCATCGGCAACGTGCAGGGTTCGGGCCTGTTCTGGGGCCTCGACCTCGTCACGGATCGCACGACGCGCGACCCGATCGCGTACGCCGATGCGAGACGCCTCGTGACGGACTGCCGTCAGGGCGGTGTCCTCGTGGGGCTCACGGGCCGCTACTCGAACGTGTTGAAGATCAGGCCCCCGCTCGTCTTCGAACGAGCTCACGCCGACCACTTGCTCGGCGTGCTCGACGCCGCGCTCGCGTCGTTCGAGCCACGAGGTGGTGGCGTGGGGCGTACGCCGGGCGCGGAATGGTGAGCGCGCCGCACTAAGGACCAACGGCTCTGGGGGCGGGCCGCGTCCAGCCGTAGCGTCGAAGTCCGAACGACCTGGAGGGCCGATGGACTTCGACGTCTCAGACGAGTTGCAGACGATGCTCGAGATGATCACGTCGTTCATCAACGACGAGGTGATCCCGCTCGAAGGCGAGTTCCTGCACGGCACCCCGGAGGAGCTCGACGAGCAGGTGCGAGCGCTGCAGGGCAAAGTGCGGCAGATGGGCCTGTGGGCACCCAACCACCCGGTCGAATTCGGCGGCCTCGGGTTGTCGATGCTCGAACACGGGCTCGTCAGCGAGGCGCTCGGCCGCAGCCCGCTCGGGCACATCGTGTTCGGCGTGCAGGCACCCGACGCCGGCAACGTCGAGATCCTGCACGCTCACGCGACCCCGGATCAGCGCGAGCGCTTCCTCCGGCCGCTCGTCGCCGGCGAGATCCGCAGTTGCTTCTCGATGACGGAGCCCGAAACGGCGGGCTCGAACCCGACGCTGCTCGAGACGACCGCGACCAAGGACGGCGACGACTACGTCATCAACGGTCAGAAGTGGTTCACCTCGTCGGCGGACGGTGCCGCGTTCGCGATCGTGATGGCGGTGACCGACCCGGACGCACCACCCCATCGCCGGGCGAGCATGATCATCGTCCCCACCGACACGCCCGGGTTCAACCTCGTCCGCAACGTGTCGGTCATGGGCCACGCCGGCGCAGGCCATGCGAGCCACGGTGAGGTCAGCTACCAGTCCTGCCGCGTTCCGCAGACGAACCTGCTCGGCGACGAGGGTGAGGGCTTCGCGATCGCGCAGGAGCGCCTCGGCCCCGGCAGGATCCACCACTGCATGCGGTGGCTCGGGATCGCCGACCGGGCCCTCGAACTGCTCTGCGACCGTGCGAATCGGCGGGTGATCACCGCCGACGGCGAGACGCTCGCAGATCGGCAGGTGATCCAGCACTGGGTCGCCGAACTGGACGCGGACATCCGGAGCGCGCGGCTGCTCACGCTGCACGCCGCGTGGATGATCGACACCGTCGGGGCGAAGGCGGCCCGCAACGAGATCTCGGCGATCAAGTTCTCGGTCGCGGACACGATGCTGCGCTCGGTCGACCGGGCGATCCAGGTGCACGGCGCGCTCGGCGTCACCGACGACACCGTGCTGGCGTACTGGTACCGCCACGAACGGGCCGCACGGATCTACGACGGCGCCGACGAAGTCCACAAGACCTCGCTCGGCCGCCGGCTGTTGCGCGCGGCGGCGACGTGACCGGACGAGGGTGACCAAAGGCCCTTCCCGACGCGTCCCGACGTCACGAAGATCGAGTCCATGCAAGCCCTCGTGCTCGGACGACCGGGACTCGAGCGCTCGCGCGCGCGCGAGCTGTTGCACGACGCCGGTTTCGACGTCGAGGAGTGCCACGACCGAGATTGGGGGTGTGTCGGCATGGACGGCGACTGCCCGCTCGACGTCTTGACCGTCGACGTCGCCGTCGCGGTCAGCGAGCCGGGCGACCGCTTCGACGCCCAGGGCATCGCGTGCCTGCACCGCGCGCGCGTCCCGATCGTGACCATCGGCGCGACCGCTCACGACCCGGTCCTCGGCTACGCAACGACGAACGTCGCCTTCGTCGAGCCGTCGATCATTCCGATCATCCGAGAGGCCGCCGCCGACGCGTCGGGGCACCGCCGAGCCGTCGAGTACTCGCTCGCAGCGCGCGTCGCCGCCGGCGAGACGATCTCGACGTCGGTACGGCGCCGCGGGGGCCAGATCGATGTCGACCTGACCGGCAACATCTCGGGCGCCCGCGCGGCGGCACTCGCCGATGCGGCACGTGCCGCGATCCGCGAATACGACCCGCACGCCTCGGCGATCGACGTGAGCGTCCTGCCGACCGTCACCGACGAGCGGGACTGATTCGCGCAGTTCGCGCCTGCCCGAGTGGCGGTCCGATTCACTGATTTCGCCGTGGCGGCATAGAGTTCGGGGTCCATCGCGTTTTGTTGCGACGACCGGACACGAGGACCGATCCGACAGAGGACTGCCCATGCCACGACGACCGACCGCCGCCATCTTCGACCTCGATCGCACCCTGATCTCGGAGTCGTCGACACCCGTCTTTGCCCAGCATCTCACCGAGGAGGGCCTCCTCGACGGTTCTCCGATTCCGTTCGCCGACTTCTTCCGGCGCATCTTCGGGATGTTCGGCGAGTCGCGGCTGCTGATGGAGCCGGCCAAGCTGGCGGTACGCAGCGTGCGCGGCTGGTCGCCCGAGGCCGTCGAGCGGGCCTGCCGTGCCGCGGCGAAAGACCTGGTGGAGCACATCCAGCCCTTCGCTCCCGGTCTGATCGAGGAGCACCGCGCCGCCGGTCGACTGCTGCTCCTCGCGACCACGTCGCCCGACGCCTTCGTGCGGCCCTTGGCCGAGGAACTCGGTTTCGATGACGTGATCGCCACACGCTGGCTCAGCGACGGCGGTGGCTTCACCGGTGAACTCGACGGGCCGTTCGTCTGGAACACCCGCAAGCGCGATGCCGTGCGCGACTGGGCGGAGGAGCACAACGTCGACCTCGCGGGCAGCTACGCGTACAGCGACAGCTACTTCGACGCGCCGATGCTCGACCTCGTCGGCAACCCGGTCGCGGTCAACCCCGACCTGCGCCTGTCGGCGCTCGCCACGATCAAGGGCTGGCCGATCCGCCACCTCGACAAGAACGACGGCGTCATCAAGATCGCCGGCCGCGAGATCCAGGAGTGGACTCGCCCGCTGATGCGCCCCGAACTCATCGCGCCCTACGCCGACATCGAGATGATCGACGTCGAGAAGATCCCCGCCACCGGACCCGCCATTCTGGTGTTCAACCACCGCTCGTACTTCGACCCGAGCGTGATGGGCCTGCTGATCGCCAAGGCCGGTCGCAACATCCGTGGCCTCGGCAAGAAGGAGGTCTTCGACGTGCCGATCGTCGGGCGGTTGATGCGCGGCCTCGGGGGCGTGCGCGTCGAGCGGGCGTCCGGATCGGACGAGCCGCTCCGAGAAGCCGCCACGGCACTGCGCGGCGGCGAGGTCGTGATGCTCGCCCCCGAGGGCACGATCCCCCGCGGCCCTGCGTTCTTCGACCCCGTACTCCACGGCAGGTGGGGGGCGGCGAAGCTGGCCGCCGAGACCCGGGTACCGGTCATCCCGGTCGGGCTGTGGGGCACCGAACACGTCTGGCCACGCAGCTCACGTCTGCCGCGATTGACCCCGATCGAACGCCCGCACGTCACAGCGCGCGTCGGCGATCCGGTCGAGCTGAAGTACCGCAGCGCTGACGCCGACACGAAGCGGATCATGGCGGCGATCGTGGATCTGCTGCCGGACGAGGCACGCGAGCAGCGGACACCGACGACCGAAGAGCTGATGATGACCTTCCCGCCCGGTTACACCGGCGATCCCAACGCCGAGATGACGCGCCGCCCCGGCACCGACACCTGACCCCGACAAAGTTGTGTCTGACACAACTTTGTCGTCGATCGCACCAACGAGGACTCACGATGGCCAAGACCAGAGACACCGAGCTTTCCGATCGGATGAGCGAGCACGAGGCGCTGATGTGGAGCGTCGAGAAGGACCCGTGGCTGAACCCGAGCGGCGGCTCGCTGATCCTGCTCGACCGGCCGATGGACATCGAGCATTTCCGGCGCAGTCTGCGCCACGCGATCGCGAAGACGCCGCGGCTGTATCAGCGGGTCGTGCCGGGCTTCGGCCGGATGTCGACGCCGGCGTGGGCGCCCGATCCGGAGTTCGATCTCGACGCCCACATCCGCGAGATCGTGCTCCCGAAGCCGGGCAGCGATCGGCAACTGTTCGACCTGGCCGCGCAGCTCTACGCCGAGCCGCTCGACCGCACCCGCCCGCTCTGGCGGTTCGTCGCGATCAGCGGGCTGAAGGGCGGCCGCGGCGCGATCTGGACGATCATCCACCACGCCGTCAGCGACGGCATCGGCCAGATGCGGATGGCCGAGATGTACCAGCAGCTCAGCCGTGACGAGGAACCACCGCCCGAGGTCGACCTCGACGAGGTCATCGCGGCGGCGGCAGCCGCCTCCGAGGCAAAGGAGTCCGGCGGCAACATGGCGACCAGCGCCGCAGACACGTTGCGGCAGTCCGCCGAACACGCCGTCCGGCGTCAGATCGGCATCGGCCGCCGACTCGCGGGCGAAGTCGCGATGTGGCCGGCGGACCCGGCCCGCATCCGCGACACGGTGAACACCGCTTTGGAGACCGTGCAGTCGACGACGAAGATGCTGCGGCCGCGAGGCGAGGGTGCGAGCGGCTCACCGCTGTGGGCGAATCGCTCCCGGCACCGCCGGCTCGAGTACGTCACCGTCTCCGTCGACGATCTGAAGGCGGTCGGCACGGCCACGGGAACGACGGTCAACGCCGTGTTCATGGCCGCACTCGCCGACGCCGCGTCGCGGTACCACATCCGCCACGGCATGCCGATCGAGACGGTCAACTCCAGCTTCGTCCTGAGCACGCGCAAGGACAACAAGGCCGGCGGCAACGCGTTCACGCCCGTGCCGGTGCAACTCCCGGCTGCATCGATGCCGGTGCTCGACCGCGTCAAGCTGGTCAGCGAAGTCCTCGCCGCGGCCCGGGAGGAGGCCGAGCACACCGGCGGCATGACCGGCCTGTCCGGTGTCATCAACCTCCTGCCCACCTCGGTCATCACGCAGACCGCGAAGTCGGCGGCGCAGCGCATCGACTTCGCCACGTCGAACCTCCGCGGCGCACCGTTCGAGCTGTACACCTCGGGAGCAAAGGTGTTGTCCACGATCGCGATGGGCCCGGTGGCGGGCACCGGCGCGAACATCACCGCGCTGTCCTACAACGGCAACTTCGACATCGGGATCTTCCTCGACCCGCACGCGATCACCGACCCGGGCGGTTTCCGCGACGACGTCGAGCAGTCGTTCGCCGACCTGGTCGCTGCCGCCACCGCCTGAGCGGAGCGTCGTCAGGCGTTCGCGCCGACGGGCTGCCGGCGGCCGGGCGGGAGCGTGATCTCGGGGGCCTTGCCGTTCGGCGACCCGGGCTTGGTCGGCACGGGCGTCACGGCCGTCGGCGCAGGCTTGTCGGACTTGCCGGCGTACTCGTCGACGTATGTCTGACCCGACAACTGGGCGATCTCGAACATCACCGCGTCGGTGAATCGGCGCAGGATCCGGGGGTCTTCGGGATCACCGAAGTCGCGGGCGTGCATCGGTGCGCCGAACCTGATCGTGCACTTCTTGAACGGCTTGAGCATGACGCTGTCGGGAGGCTGGATGTCGACGGTGCCCTGGTGGCCGACCGGGATGATCGGCGCGTCGCAGCGGATCGCGAGCCGGGCCGCACCGGTCCGGCCCTTGTGGAGGTTGCCGCTGCGCGAGCGCGTCCCCTCGGGGTAGATCATGAACAGGTGACCGCCCTCGAGGACCTTCGCGGCCGTGTCGAGCGCGGCGGCCGCGGCGTCTCCGCCCGAGCGGTCGACCGGGATCATCCCCATCGCCGGGAAGATGTGCCGCGTCTTCCAGCTGTCCATGTACTCGCCCTTGCCGATCGCCCAGAGCCGCCGCGGGAGCACGCCGGGGACGAAGATCGAGTCGCAGAACGAGAGGTGGTTGGGCGTGATGATCCCCGGCCCCTCCTTCGGGATGTGCTCGAGCCCGGACACGTCGAGGTCCCACAGCCGGTTGATCAGCCGCCTGACGCCGCCGAACATGATCTGGTAGGTGCGGTCCGAGCCGGGCAGCTCCGGCGCCCGTTCCATCACGAAGTCGGTGCCCATCAGCGCAGTTCCCGCCGACGCGGCTTGCCGTTGTCACTGATCGGCAACTCCTCGACGAAGTGGTACTCGACCGGCCGCTTGTATCGACTGAGCTGGGTGTCGACATGGGCCCGCAGCGACGCCTCGTCGGCGGTGCCGGACACGAACGCGACGACCATCTCGCCGGTCTCGCCGTGCGGCGACCCGACGACGAGCGCGCCACGCACGTCGGGGTGTTCCATCAGGACGTTCTCGACCTCGCTCGGGTAGACGTTGAACCCGGACACGATGACGATGTCCTTGACGCGGTCGACGAGGAAGAGGTAGCCGTCGTCGTCGAAGATGCCGACGTCGCCGGTCCAGAACCAGCCGTCCTCGGTCAACACGGATGCAGTGGTGTCCGCGTCGTTCAGGTAGCCGACGAACACGCCGTCGCCGCGGGTGACGATCTCACCCTGGTCCCCGACGTCGACCGGTGACCCGTCGGGGTCCACGAGCACGACCTCGACACCGGGCATGACCTTGCCGACCGACGTCGGCCTGATCTGCGCTCCCCGGCCCGACGTGATCACCGGTGAGGTCTCGGTGAGGCCGTAGCCCTCCTCGATCTCGACGCCGTAGCGATCGCGGATCCGGGTGAAGACCTCGAACGGCAGTGCCGCCGCGCCCGACACCGCGCGCCGCACACTGCGGAGGCTGTCGTCGGGGACGTCGGCCGCCGCCCACCGCTGCCACATCGGTGGGGCACCGGTGAGCATCGTCACGCCGTGCTCGCGGACGAGCCGGAGGCTCTCGTCGACGTCGAACCGGCGCTGCAGCACGACCCGCGCGCCGACGCGCAGGGACGCCAGAAGCACGACGTTGAGCCCGAAGATGTGCGCGAACGGCAAGACACCGAGCGTCACGTCCGTCTCGAGGAGGGGGTCGTCGTCGCTCGTCGCCATCAGCTGCACGAACTCGAGGTTGCGGTGGGTGAGCATCGCCACCTTGGGGATCCCGGAGACACCACTCGTCGACATGTAGAAGGCGACGTCGCCGGCGCGGCGCGAGACGATCGGTGGGATCTCGCCGTCCGCGTGATCGGGCAGCGTCGTCATGTCGACGAGCGGCGCGGTGATCACGTCGTCGTGTCCGAGCAACCGTTGACCGATCTCACCGACCAGCACCATCCGCGGCGACACCGCCTCGAGCTTGCGTTGGAGCTCGGCGGGCGGACTCGACGGGTTCAGCGGCATCACGATCCCGCCCAGGCCGAGGATCGCCAGCGTGGCGACGGCGAACAGCGGCTCGTTGCCGGCGGCGATCGCGACCGCGTCACCGGGCTCGACGCCCCGTCCGGCGAGCTGGGCGCGCATCACGCCGACGCGCTCGCGCAACTCGCCGAACGTGATCGTGTCGTTGCCGTCGATCAGGGCGACCCGCGCCGCATCGTGCGCCTCGATCACGTCAGCCAAATTCATCCTCTGTCCCCATTCGTCGCGCCGATCAACGTCGCAGCGAGTATGTCACGTGATCCGCGCCGATCACATGGCGGAGCACGGCTCCGAATGCGATGATGGCCCGATGTCCGAACCCGTACTGGTCGCAACGCACGGCACACCCGACGCCGACGCGGTGGTCCGTCGGGCGGCGACGCTCGCGGATGCGTTCGGCGCGCAACTGCACGCCGTCAGCGTGATCCAGCCGATCGACGTCCACGCTCCGGTCGGTCCTCCGGGCGCGGCCAAACTCGTCGAAGCGAACGCGGCGCTCGAGGATCAGGCCGCGGCGGCGCTGCGACGAGCGACCGAGATCGGCGCGGCGCATCGATGCGAGGTGGTCGAGCACGTCCGGCGGGGCGAGCCCGCCCACGCGATCGTCCAACTCGCCGACGACATCGGGGCCGGCGTCATCGTCATCGGCAGCCGCGGGCTCGATCCGGCCGGTCGGTACGTACTCGGCAGCGTGCCCGAGCGAGTGCTGTTCGACGCCCACGGCCACGACGTCTTCGTCGTGCGTTCGTCGCCCACCTGAATCGCGCTCGGTCGTGCCTGCCCGAGCGGTTGCCCGGCGGCAGACGGCCGCACCGGTGACTGTTACGGTCTGAACCGGAGGGTGCAGGGTGTCCGAGATCGAGTACGGCGACTGGATGAGCGAGAGCGACGCGCTGATGTGGCACATGGAGCGCGACCCGCTCCTGCGCTCGACGATCACGTCGGTGTGGGTGCTCGACCGGGCACCGGATCCGGAGCGTTTCCGAGCCGCACTCGAACATGCCGTCGCGGAGATTCCGCGAATGCGCCAACGGGTCGTCGCCGATCGCGCCGGGATCGCCCCACCGAAGTGGGAGTTCGACGCGCTCTTCGACCCGACGTACCACATCCGGTCCGGCCGCATCGGCGGAGCGGGATCGCTGCGCGACCTGCTCGACCACGCGGCACCGCTCGCCGGCCAGGCCTTCGACAAGGACCGTCCCCTGTGGGAACTGCACCTCCTCGATGGCATGGCCGACGGACGTGCCGGCATCATCATGAAGCTGCACCACGCGATCAGCGACGGCGTCGGTCTGGTCAAGATGACCGGGTCGCTGCTGGAGCGCAGCAGGGAACCCACCGGTGCCACCGAACCGGTGACGCCCTCCCCCGTCGATCGGGTGCCCGAGCCGTCCGACAGCGCGGCCCGGTTGCGCGAGGTCCTGCGCCACCAGGCGGAAACCGGGCTCAAACGAGGTGCGGGCCTGGTGTCGTCGATGGGTCGCAGCGCCGTTCAACTCGCGAGGGATCCGATCGGCACCTCGCAATCGGCCATCGACACCGCCGGGTCCATCGCCCGCTCCCTGCGACCGGTCAGCGAGCCGATGAGCCCGATCATGGTCGGACGATCGATGTCGGTCCGCTTCGACGCGCTGCAGGTCGAGCTCGCCCGACTCAAACGCGCCGGGGCCCGGGCCGACGGAACGGTGAACGATGCATACGTGGCCGCCGTCCTCGGCGGACTCGCGCGCTATCACCGTCATCACGGCGCCGAGATCGACGAACTGCGCATGACGATGCCGATCAACGTGCGCGCCGCCGGCGACCGCGGCGCAACGGCCGGCAACGTGTTCGCGCCGGCGCGGTTCACCGTGCCACTCGGAATCGACGACCCGGTCGAGCGGATGGCGGCGGTGCGTGAGCTCGTCCGTCGCCAGCGCGCAGAGCCGGCCTACGCCCGTGTCGGCGGGATCTCCGCCGCGTTGTACAGCCTCGGGCCGAGCGTGTTCACCCGATTGACCGGCTCGATGCTGAAGGCGATCGACTTCGTCACCTCGAACGTCCCGGGGCCGCCGTTCCCCGTGTATGCCTCCGGCGCACTGGTCGAACGGAACATCCCGTTCGGTCCGCTCAGCGGCGCGGGGCTCAACGTCACGCTCTACGGCTACGACGGAATCGCCGAGATCGGCATCAACGTCGACACTGCGGCGGTCCCCGACGGTGACGTGCTCACCGCCTGCCTCGACGAGTCGTTCGGCGAGGTCACCGCCCTGTCCTGAAGGGTGTGCGGTATGCGTGGACCCGGTGGTCCGCAGCGCGATCGAGAACAGACAACCGACTCGAGAAGGAGAACAACGATGACCGACCACACCGCGGCGTCGACGGCGAACGCCGCCGTCACCTGGGACGCACCGGACAACGGCCTGTGGTCGTTGGAGACAGCGCACTACGGCGGCCCGACCGCGATCCCGTTCCGCGCCGAGATGGAGCACCGCTTCGCCGCGGGGTTTCGCGCCTCGCTCGCCCAACTCGGCGTCCCGCTCTCCCACATCGAGATGCGTCACGTCAACGGGTGGCCCTATGCCAGCTTCTTCCTGCACGACGCGCCGCGCAGTGCCGGCAAGCCACCTCCCGCGATCGTGCTCAAGCTCCTCAGCCGACTGCACCCCGGCTTCCGCCGCCGGACGAAGGTCGCCGCGGCCGCACTCGCCGAACGCCGACCGCACCGGATGGCCGCCACCTGGAGCGATGAACGGTCGACATGGATCGCGAGGATGCTGGAGCTGCAGCGCGTCGACCCGACGAGCCTGGACGACGGCGCGCTCGCCGACCATCTCGGCCGCGTGACCGCGGTGGTGTCGGACGCGTTCCAGCGGCACTTCGAACTGATTCCGGGCTGCATCCCGCTCGGCCTCTGGCTCGCCGCCGGAGAACGATGGGCGCTCGATGCCCACGACGTCCGCGGGGCCGTGATGCACTCGACGCCCGTCCACGAGGAGGAGCGCCATCGTCTCCAGCAGATCGCGGACGCCCTCGGCGACACACGGCCGGCCGACCTGGACGCCGTGCGTGCCCACAGCGCGGCGGCCGCCGAGGCGCTCGACGACTTCCTCGAACATCACGGCGGGTGGGCGACCGGCGACGCGGTCACCGCGACGCGTGTCGTCGACCATCCCGACGTCGTGCTCGGATCGATCGCCACGCACCGGTCGGATGGGCGCCGGTCGGGAGAGCCCGACCCGACCGAACTGCTCGACAGACTTCGCATGCAGGTGCCGGCCGGCGAACGGGCGGAGTTCGATCGGCTCGCCCATGACGCGCACGAGAGCTACAAGATGTTGGACGACAACTCGGGGATCCTCGGAAGCTGGGGCGCGGGTGTCGCTGCTGTGACGCTGCGGGCGATCGCCGAGCGGCTCGTGGCTCGTGGAGCGCTCCGCGACGCCGACGACCTCTGGGCGATGTCGCTCGACGAGATCGAGGGCGTGCTCCGCGGGACGCCCACGCGGACCGCAGACGAGTTGGCGGAACTCGCGGCACGCTGGCGGGCGCTGGGTGACCTCGACCCGCCGCTGCACCTCAACGGCGAGCCGACGCCACCTCCGGATCCGACGGTGTTCCCGGCACCGGTCGCGACGCTGATGACCGGAATCGGTGCGTTCCTCGACGACAAGTTCAACGACACGCATCGCACGAGCGGGATCGGGACGCAGTCGGTGACGGGCCGAGCCGTGGTGTGCAGCGACCCGAGCGACGCACTCGACAGGATCGGACCGGGCGACATCCTGATCACGAGAGCGACGACGCCGTCCTACAACGCAGTGCTCTCGATCGCCGGAGGGCTGATCGTCAGCGAGGGCGGCCCGAGCTGCCACGCTGCGGTCGTCGCCCGCGAACTCGGGCTGCCGACGATCGTCGGTCTGCGCGACGCCGTCACGACGATCCCCGACGGCGCGATGATCACACTGGATCCGGTGAAGGCGACCGTCTCGGTCGTCTGAGCGCAGGCGCGGGTCAACTCGCGCCCGACACGAGCCACGCGGTGACGATCACGACGAACGTCAGCATGATCGCCTCCGCCGTGAGCGTCGAGCGCAATTGCTCGCGCAGCGCCGGGTCGTCGGGTCGCGCTTCGAGGGCCGGGAGCAGCCGGAAGTGGTTGTACGCCCCGCCGATCAGCGCGAGCCCCACCGCCGAGGTCTTCAGCAGGAGCATCTTGCCCCACTGCGTTCCGGTCAGGTCGCCGAACGAGTCGAGCACCATCACGGCCATCACCGCGCCGGCGGCGAGCACCGCGGCCAGGGCGATCGACGCGATCCGAGAGAAACGGATGACCAGCTCCGCGGCACGCATCGGACGACCTGCGTGATGGCGCACGGCGACGATGCCGGCCATCGCGACCACGCCCCCGGCCCACACAGAGCCGGCGAGTACGTGGACACTGTTGACGACCGCATGGAGCGGGCGGACGCCCTTGCTGACCGTGTGACCGTCGAACCAGAACGAGATCGTGACGAGGGTGACGCCGACGGCCGCCGCCCACGACGTGCGGTCGGCCCGCCAGCGCACGACCGACGCACCCGTGCGCAGCGGTGCATCGATCGTCGCCGCCGACAGCGGCAACGGGGCGCCCACAACGCGCCGCACCGGCGACGTGACAGCGACGACACCGGCCGCGATCGCCAGACCTCCGGCCATGCGGATCATCGTGGCGGGCCGGGGCGCGGTCGTCCAGGAGTCGAAGAGCGACTCCCCCTGCATCCGGTTGATGCCGACGAACTCGACGAGCGCACCGATGACGATCACGCCGCCCAGGATCCGCGCCACCAGCAGCGTCATGCCGATCTCACCGCGGCTGCCACGCAGGGTCGTCGCGGCGAACGCGAGAATGCCGATGGCGAACGCGATGCCGAGGAACTCGATCACCCGCCCGATCGTCGCGGTCGTCGTACCGGGCGCCGAGCCGTGCACGTCCAGGAACTCGTCGAGCTCGGTGCGGGTGGTCGCGGCATCGGCGTCCGGCGCCGCTGGGTCCGGGTCCGCAGCCTCGTCGGGCGCCGAGGCATCCACGGCCGCCGCCGAGACGTCCTGGGGCGGAACGTCCTCGGCCGGGACGGGGGTCGACGGCGCGACGGACGACGGGGGCACGGTGGTCGGCGCGGGTGCGTTGACAACGAACGAGAACGCGCCCTCGATCGGATGGACGTCCGGTGCCTGCACACTCCAGCGCACGCCGATCGTGCCGCCGGCGAGCGGCGGGTCGAACACCAGCGAGAAGAGCTTGTCGTCGACGGTCGAGACACTCGACGGCGTCCGCAACTGGCCATCACCGTCGAGTGCGACGAACTCCTCGCCGACCGGTGTCGCCTCCGAGGTGAACGCGATCGTCACGAGCCGGACCGGCTCGTCGACGACCGCACCGTCGGCCGGCGTGGACGACAGGAAGTCCGTGTGGGCACTGGCGGGCGAACCACCGCTCACGATCGCGGCGAGCGCGACGACGCAACCGATGGCGAGCCGTCGAGCCATTCGGCCGGGGCGGAGAGCGGGTGCGGTGGACATGTGGGCCTCAAGGCTACGGGTGTCGGAAGAGTGCCCGACGCGTCGGAGCGTTCGCACACCGACCCGCCGCGGATCAGCGTGCGCTTCCGTGGGCCCACGCCGTGCCGCCGTGCCCGTGGCCGCCGCGGCGTCGCGTACAGTCTCGTCGTGGCCGATCTCGACACGTTTCCCGAGGATTGGACCCGCGCGCTGGCCGTCGTCGCCCACCCGGACGACATGGAGTACGGCGCGGCCGCCGCAGTGGCGCGGTGGACCGGCCAGGGCAAGTCGGTCACCTACGCACTGGTCACCGACGGGGAGGCCGGCATCTCCTCGATGCCGCCGGCCGAGGCGGGCCCGATCCGCCGCGCAGAGCAGATCGCCGGGTGCCGTGAGGTCGGCGTCGACCAGGTCGAGTTCCTCGGTCATCCCGACGGAGCGATCGCAGAGGGTCTCGAATTGCGCGCGGATCTCGCCGCGATCATCCGGCGCCACCGCCCCGACGTCGTCATCTCGATCAACTTCCGCGAGTCGTGGGGCGGACCGAGCTGGAACCACGCGGACCATCGCGCCGTCGGCCGGGCCTTGCTCGACGCGGTGCGCGACGCGGCGAACCGGTGGCTGTTCACCGATCGTGGTGAGGCCTGGGCCGGAGTCCGGTTCGTTGCGTTCTCCGGCAGCCCGTCGCCGACGCACTGGGTCGACGTGACCGACTCGTTCGACGCCGGTGTCCGCTCACTGGCCTGTCACAACGCGTACCTGCGGGCGCTCGAGGGCGACATGGCCTCACCGGACGCGTTCCTCCGCGGTCCGGCCGCGGCAACCGGCGAGCGCGTCGGCGTCGACCTCGCAGCGGCGTTCGAAGTCATCGGTTGACCGTTCCATCTGGTGCCTGGCACCAGATGGAACACGAGGTCGTCATTCCCCGTATGTCGCCGAGCCGAAAGGCTGGAATGGGCCCATCTCGGGCCTCGGGAACGTGATGTAAGCTCGGCGACAGCAGCGAACGAGACGTCCATGAGCACATCGATCCCACTCGGTTGGAGACTCAAACGGCGATTCTGGGCGCGCTGGCAGACGCTGCGGTTCGCGCTCAGCAAGCCACAGCAGATCGGGCCGCCGAGCGACCGGCGCTCCCACGTCGACGTCGTCCCGCTCGCCGCCGTCAACCCGACGATCCCGATCTCGAACGTGCAGGTGTACAAGCGCCTCCCGAGGGAGGAGGCCCGGCTGGCGATGCGCCTCCTCGTCAGGACCGGCCTCTTCCTCACGCGGGCGGTCCCACCGATGCGTGACGGCCTCCCGGAGATCGATGCCGATCCCCATCGAGCCGTCCACCTCGGGCTGACGAAGCCGTACCGCACGGCGTTTCGGAGCCCGGTGCGGCCCGAGCCGTTCGCCGGGTCGGGCGGCCCGAACCTTGCGGAGCTGGCGGTCAGCGGGCCGTACTCGCTCTTCCTCGCCCGCGCCGACGACGGCGTCCTCGACTGGGATCTCCGCTTCCTGGACGACTTCGAGCATCACCCCCACCTGCAGCCGCTCGGCGTGCGCGTCACGTTCGCCGAGCAGCCCGACACGACGAAACTGCGCACCGAGACGATCGACAGCACGGCGTACGGCACGGTCCGAGCCGGCGACGACGACTGGGACGCGTCGCGGGTGCTGGCGGTCTGCGCCGCCACGACGCACATCGCACTGATCCGCCACTTCTGCTTCGTCCATTTGATCAGCGGCAACCACTGGGATGTCGCCACACGCAACCGTCTGCCGACCGACCATCCGCTCTACCGGCTGGTCTGGCCGCACTTCTTCAACAGCCTGTACACGAATCACGGGGTGACCCGACCTCAACTGCTGCCCGACGGCGACTTCGTCAACATGTTCAGCTTCACGCACGCCGGCCTCGTCGCGTACTACGACGCGATGTACCCCGGCTACGACATCTCCGTCACCGACCCGGCCGCCGATTGGCGGCGCCGCGGCCTGGCCGACGAGAAGTTCGACACCCCGTCCCAGCAGAACCTCGCGGAGCTTTTCGACGTGATGCACGACCACGCCCGACGCTACGTCGACACGTACTACGACAGTGACGAGCAGCTCCGCGCGGACGCCGACGTCGCGGGCTGGCTCGACGAACTGGATCGCCTGATCCCCAACGGTCTGCAGCTCGAACGCCCACTGACGCGAGCGGCGCTCGCACGGCGGGTCGGCGCGTACATGTACGACGGCAACACGATCCACGACCTCGCCGGCACGACGCTGTGGGACTACCAGCTGTGGCCGGACCACAACCCGACGCGCGTCGCCCGCGACGGCCGTCGCGTCCCGGTCGACGTCTTCCAGCGGGTGATCAACAACAACTTCGCCCTGCAGTTGCGGCGCGCTCCCCTGCTCGCCGACTACCGCGACGTGGCGCTGGACGAACGGGGCGCCGCCCTGTTCACGCAGTTCTTCGACGAGTGCACCGCGCTCCAGGACCGGTACGACCAGGCGCCCACCGGCCCCTGGCGGATGGAGCCTCGGAACCTCGAGATCAACATGAACGGCTGAACACCGACGGGAGACAACGATGACGCAATCGACCGACCAGACCACCGGCGGATGGCAGGCGCAGCGCGACGCCGGCATCGCACTGCTCGAGGCACGCGATTTCGTCGGCGCCACCGAGAAGTTCACCGCCGCGACGGAGCAGGACGCGAGCGGCGAGTGCGACGCGCTCCTCGGGCTCGCCTGCTTCCACGCCGAGAACTACCCGCAGGCCGCTGCGCACTACGACGCAGCAGTGGCCAAGAACGGCGACCAGCGCGAGTGGGCCCGGATGGCGACGCTCGCGCGGGGCAACGCGGCGGCCCGCATCGACCATCCCGTGCCGCCGGTGTACCACTTCGACCGCGACACGCTGCTCGCCCCGCCACCGAATCCGTCGCTCCCGACACCACCACGCAAGAAGCTCGACCTGAGCATCGTGCGCCGCGTCCGCTACGTCCTCGGCCATGCACTCGGCAGCGTCGGCGGCATGGTCTTCGGGTTCCTGACCGACAGGGTCGGCCGGAAGTACAGCGACGAGGTCTGGACGAACTGGTATCGCAAGCGCCTCTACTCCGGCATCCTGACGCTCGCGTACATGCGCGAGAAGCTGAACCGTGAGAACCTCAGATCGACGTATCCCGCAGGCGCCAAGATCGGGTTCCTCCCCGACGGTCTGGTCGCACCCGAGGGCGTGACGCACTTCCGGACGGCGGACGGCAGCTGGAACAACCTCGACGACCCGAAGGAGGGGGCGGCCGGAACCCGGTTCCCACGCAACGTCGACAACGATGCGATCGAGCCGGAGCACGGTGACGAGTTGCTGACACCCAACCCGCGCGAGGTCAGCCGTCAGCTGTTGACCCGCGGCGACGAGATGGCGGAGGTGCCGTTCCTCAACCTGCTCGCGGCGGCCTGGATCCAGTTCCAGAACCACGACTGGATCACGCACGGCGAGAACCTCGAACGCGACATCATCGAGATCCCGCTCGCCGCCGACGACCCGGCTCGTGCGACCCACCGGCAGGCGAACATGTTCGTCGGCCGCACCCAGCCCGACCCGACGCGCCAGGACATCGGCGAGCAGACACCGATCACGTTCATCAACGAGGTGACCCACTGGTGGGACGCCTCTCAGATCTACGGCAGCGATCAGCAGACCCAGGACCGGCTCCGCAGCCACGTCGACGGCAAGCTGACGGTGAACGACGACGGCACGCTGCCCGTCGGCGACGACGGCGTCGAGTCGTCCGGGATGATGCGCAACTGGTGGGTCGGCCTCGCGATGCTGCACAACCTGTTCGTCCGCGAGCACAACGCGATCTGCGACGAGCTCGCGTCGAAGCACCCGGACTGGGACGACGACCGCCTGTTCAACGTCGCCCGGCTGATCAACGCCGCCGTCACGGCGAAGATCCACTCGGTCGAGTGGACGCCGGCGATCCTGCCGAACGCGGGGCTCAACACCGGGCTCAATTCGAACTGGTACGGGATGTTGACGTACAAGTTCCGCAAGGACGGCGAACGCAAGACCGTCGCCGAGTTCAACGTCGACAACCCGGAGATGGGCGGCCTCGTCGGCAACACGATCGACAAGCACGGCTCGCCGTACGGGCTGACCCAGGAATTCGTCGAGGTGTACCGGCTGCACTCGCTGCTGCCGGAGACGTTGCG
>JAHEKY010000060.1 GCA_024644465.1 Ilumatobacteraceae bacterium
AGCCCGTCGATCGTGACGTCGCCGGCGATCGTCGTCACCCGGCCTGCGACCGCAGTGTCGAAGTCGTCGCCGTATTCGGCGCGCAGCCGGTCGAATGCGTCGTTCTTGAGGATCTCGCGTTGGGTCCGCCGAGCTGCAGGTGTCCGCTGGCCGTCGCGGACGAGCAGCACGAGTTCGCACTCGGGGACCGAACGGAGCAGCCGCTCGACGAGCGCGGTGCCGACGAAGCCGGTCGACCCGGTGATGGCAATGCGTTTCCCGGCGAGGGACTCGGCGATCACAGTCACCTGTTCTAGCAGCTCTGTCTACCAATTGGTAGAGAGACGTCGGGATTCGTGCCAGGATGGGGTGATGCCCGAGCGCACGACCAGGGAGCGGATCCTCGACTCGGCGCTCGACCTGTTCGGCGCCCGTGGCGTCGACGCGGTGTCGCTGGACGAGATCGCCCGCACCGTCGGCGTCCGCAAGCAGACCGTGCTCTACTGGTTCGCCTCGAAGGACGATCTCGTCGACGGCGTGCTCGAATCGGTCGCCGCACAGCTCGTCGTCGTGATCGACGCCGCCGTGCGCGCCGCGCCGGACGACCCGCTCGACCGCATCGACGCCGTCGTCCGTGCCGTGTTCCGGCCCGCGGTCAGGCGGCCGGCGCTGCTCGGCCTCGTGCGCGAGGTCAGCCGTCTCGGCCCCGAACAGGCCGAGCGGCTGCGCGTTCGCATCTCGCCACTCGTCGATCGAGCGGTCGGCTACCTCGGCGACGAGATGGATCGCGGCCGGCTCCGGCAGGGAGACCCGAAGATCATCGCCGCGCTCGCCTACGCGACCGTCACCGGCATCGCGACCGAACCGGAGGCGTTGCGTGCCGTCGGGTGGTCCGCGGACGCAGTCGGTTTGCGACGGCTGCGCGACGAGCTGCGGGCCTTCCTGCGTGCCGCGCTCGCGGCGGACGACGCCGTCCCGCGTGAGGCGGGCTGACCGGCAAGACTCGCGTGATGGCACTGACGCAGCTGCCCCGGATCGAACGGCTCGACCTCGCGGTGCTGCGGCTGCCGCCCTCGCATCCCGAGGCGGAACGGTCGGGGACCGCCCCGGTCTACGGCTACGTGATCGACCATCCCGACGGTGCGATCGTCGTCGACACCGGCGTCGGCTCGGACAACGAGTACATCGACGCGGTGTATACGCCCGAGCCGGTCGGCCTCGACGGCGCGCTGAACGCGATCGGCATCGACGTCGCAGATGTCGTCGCCGTCGTCAACAGCCACCTGCACTTCGACCACTGCGGCCAGAACCCGCTCTTCTACGGGTCGGGCGTTCCGTGCTACGTGCAGCAGACGGAACTGGACGCCGTCGAGCGCGACCAGTTCTACACCGATCCCGTCTGGGCGCTCGCGCCCGCCGGCCAGCGCCGCGCCGTCGACGGCGACATGACGATCGCCGAGGGCGTGACGATCGTGGCGACACCGGGGCACACGAACGGGCATCAATCGGTCGCCGTCGTCTCGGACGAGGGCTGCGTCGTGATCGCAGGTCAGGTCGTCTGGCATGCCGACGAGTTCGTCGACGAGCGGGCGACGGCCGGCAACGTCGAGGCGAAGGAGCGGCGTGGTGCTGCCGTCGAGTCGATCCGCAAGTTGAAGGCGCTCCGGCCCCGTGCCGTCCATTTCGCCCATTGTGCGGCGCTGCACGCCGATGGCGAGGGCGCTGAGCTGCGTCTACGCTCGCCCGATGGCTGATGTGCTGCTGTTCCATCATGCGCTCGGGTTGACCGCCGGGATGCGCGCCTTCGCGGACGAACTGCGCAGCGCCGGCCACGCTGTGACCACCCCCGACCTGTACGGCGGGGACACGTTCGACTCGATCACCGATGGCGTCGCGAACGCACAGCGGATCGGGTTCGACGCGGTGATCGAGCGTGGCGTCGCCTGCGCCGACGGGCTCGGCGACGGACTCGTCGTCGCCGGTTTCTCGCTCGGCGTGCTCCCGGCCCAGAAGCTCGCGCAGACCCGTCCAGGCGTCGCAGGGGCAGTGCTGTACCACTCGGCGGTGCCGCCGGAGATGTTCGGCGACGGCTGGCCGGACGGTGTCGCACTGCAGATGCACATCGCCGACGGCGACGAGTGGGCCGCGGAGGACATGGAAGCGGTCAACGTGCTGTCGTCGGCGCACGGTGGGCCGGGGGAGCTGTTCATGTACGAGACGTCCGGGCACCTCATCGCCGACTCGAGCTTCGGCGAGTACGACGCCGACCTCGCCGGGATGATCATCGAGCGGACGCTCGCCTTCCTCGCAGCACACGACTGACGCTGGCTCGTGAACGTCGTCGGCGCCAGCCATGCCTCGCTGTCCACGGCTCGGTGTCCAGTCCCGCTGTCGGTCGGCGACCTCGACCGATCGATTGCGTGGTATCGGGCGGTGTTCGGCGCCTGACTGGCCCGGGCGCCGCTGACCCGACCGCGCCGACGGTGGAGGGCCCGTGACCCATCGTCGCCGATCGTTCGTCACGACGTGGTGGGCGCTCCATCGTCCCCGCCCTCGGCGGCGATCAGCTTGGCGTCGGTGATCGTGCAGTTCACGATGAGGAGCGCGGCGGTCAGGATCCCCATCGAGGCGTACACGGCGCGCAGTCCGAACGTCTCGGCGATCGCCGCGCCCGCCGCGGCACCGATCGGCATCGTGCCCCATGCGAGCAGTCGATAGACGCTGTTGAGCCGGCCGAGGAGATGGTCGGGCGTCACCGCCTGCCGGAAGGAGACGGTGATGACGTTCCAGAGCATGATCGTCGCGCCGCCGACGAACATCGCCGCGGCGATCAGCCAGACGTTCGTGGTGACGGCAGGAGACGCGGTGAACAGGACCATGCCCAGGACGGACACCGTCAGGGTCCGGGCCCGTCCGAGGAGCCGTTCGATCGCATCGTTGACGAACGTGACCGCGATGCTGCCGGCAGCAGCAGCGAGCACGAGGAAACCGAACTGCGTTTCGGTCAGGCCGAGGATCGAATCGGTGCCGACGGCGTACAGCACGAAGACCGCTCCCGCAGCCGACGACGCCAGGTTGGCCACCCCGACCATCGCAGCCATCGTCCGCAGCATCGGCCGCGTCATCAGGAAGCGCACCCCCTCGGCGATGTCGGAGCGGACCGTGGTCGGCGCCGCCTCGCGTTCCGGTCGGAAGCTGCCGCGCAGTGCCCACAGCGCCGCAACGGCAACGGCCCACAACGCCGTCGTGCTCCAGAACGCCGTGGCGAGCGCAACGCCGACGAGCAGTCCGGCGAGCGGAGGCCCGACGAACTGCTGTGCTCCGAGTTCGATCGCACCGAGGCGTCCGTTCGCCCGCCCGAGCTGGGCGCGGCCCACGAGGCTGGGCAGGATCGATTGGCTCGAGGTGTCGTAGAAGACCTCGGCGATCCCCGTGCCGATCGCGACGACGTAGAGCACCCCGATCGATCCGCCATCGGTGGCGAGGATCAACGCGAGTACCCCGACGAGCGAGGTCCGTGCGAGGTTGGCGACGATCATCGTGCGCCGACGGTCCATGCGGTCGGCGAGCGCCCCGGCGGGCAGCGCCAGCAGCAACCACGGGAGGCTGCGCGCCAGTTCGAGGCCGGCGACGAGCGTCGGCGAGCGCGTGAACGCGATCGCGGCGAGCGGCAACGCGAGCTTGAACACGCCGTCGGCCAGGTTCGATGTGCCTGACGACAGTGCCAATCGCCAGAAGCGAGGCCCCAGACCGGTGTGCGGGGTCGACCCCAGCAGCGCCGCCCTATTCATTGGATGTTTCTCCAATCACTCCGACCATGGTACGACATGATTGGAGGTTCGTCCAATGATTTGTTCCGAACGGCTACGGTGCTGGTGATGGCGACCGATCGGACCCCCGCAACCGCGGCGCAGGCCAAGGCGCTCGGCAGCCCGATTCGTCTCCGCATCCTGCGGCTGTGCCTGCACGACGAACTGACCAACCAGCAGCTGGCGGCCCGGCTCGAATGCGACCCGTCGACGCTGCACTACCACGCACGGATCCTCCTCGAGACGGGCTTTCTCGAACGCGCCGAGCCGCGCCACGGTCCGAGCGGCGCGCTGGAGAAGCCCTACCGATCGACCGGTCTGTCCTGGACGCTCGACATCGGCCCCGACGGTGGTGGCGCCACGCTCGCGATGCTCGACGCCTTCCGCGCCGAACTGGCCGAGGCAGGACCCGAGTCGGTCGAATCATCCTCTCGATTCGTCCTCCACCTCGACGAGACGGCGCGCGACGAGATGGTGCAGCGGATCCAGGACATCCTCGACGAGTACGAGGCCGCCGACGACGAGCGCCGGAGCGGCGGGCAGCCCGGTCTGGGCGGACTGTTCGTGCTCCATCAACTCGCCGACCCGGACTGAGCGCGAGCGACGTCCACGTTCGGCGAACGATCCAACCGGGGGCCGCGCCCGCGCGTGCCGCGCTCAGCGCTTGGTGTTGCGGCGCCGTCGGGCATGGCGTTCGAGGGCGAGCTCGACGAGGCGATCGATGATCTCCGGATAGCTCATCCCGTCTGCGATCCACATCTTGGGGAACATCGAGATCGGGGTGAAGCCGGGCATCGTGTTGACCTCGTTGCAGAGGAACCCGCGACCGCCGATGGCGGGATCCTCGTAGAAGAAGTCGACACGCGACAGGCCGTCGCAACGCAACGCGCGGTACGTCCGGATCGCCAGTTCCTGGGCCTCCGCGAGAGCCGACTCGCCGATCGGTGCGGGGATCACCGCGTACGAGCCATCGGTGACGTACTTGTCCTCGTAGCTGTAGAACTCGTCACCGGGCACGATCTCGCCCGGCGTCGCGGCGTGCGGGTCGTTGTTGCCGAGCACCGCGACCTCGATCTCCTTGCCGGCGACCGCCTCCTCGACGACGACGATCTCGTCGTACGTCAGGGCGAGGTCGATCGCGTCGCGCAGCGCCTCGACCGTCGACGCCTTCGACACGCCGACGGACGAGCCCATGTTCGCCGGCTTGACGAACGCCGGCAGCCCCAGGTCGTCGGCGAGTTCCTGCGGCAGCCCGGGCGTCAACTCGTGCTCGGAGAACGCACGGTGCCGCGCCTGCGGAATCCCGGCAGCAGCGAGCACCTGCTTCGCCATCGCCTTGTCCATCGCGACCGCGGAGCCGAGCACGCCGGAGCCGACGTACGCGACGTTCGCGAGTTCGAGCAGCCCCTGGACGGTGCCGTCCTCGCCGAGCGGGCCGTGCAGCAGCGGCATCACCACCGTGCGTTCCGGGCGCGCCGTGACCTCCGCGAGCATCGGTGTCGGCGACACCGCCGACCCGCTGGGGTCGAGCCGTTCGGGGAGTGCGTCCGGACCGTCGGCGAGTGCGGCCGCGGCGACATCGGCGATCGCCCACTGGCCGTCGGTCGAGATGCCGATCGGCGTGATCCGGTACTTCGACGGGTCGGCGGCTGCGAGCACGTGCGCCGCTGTCGTGCACGAGACGTCGTGCTCAGCGCTCTCGCCGCCGAACAACACGATCAGGTGAATGCGGTCGTCGGCGCCTCGCTCGCCCGAACCGGCAGCGGCGCCGGGCACCGTCCCGCGATCTGTCATGACCTGAACGGTACCGTTCGGCCCTGTGAGGATTCGGGCATCGTGAGGTTTCCGGCATCGTGAGGTTTCTGGCATCCGCCGCTGCCGCGGCGATCGGCGGGCGGCTCGTCGGGCCCGACGTCGAGTTCGACGGCGCGTCGTTCGACTCGCGCTCGCTGCAGCCCGGCCAGCTGTTCGTGCCGATCGTCGCCGAACGCAACGGCCACGGGTTCATCGGCGCCGCACGCGACGCCGGCGCACCGGTCCACCTCACGAGTGAGCCGGACGCGTTCCGCATCGACGGCACCGCGATCGAGGTCGCGGACACGGCGCGAGCGCTGTTGACACTGGCGGGGTGGGCGCGCCAGCAGTCGCAGGCGACCGTCGTCGGTGTGACCGGCAGCGTCGGCAAGACGTCGACCAAGGACCTGATCGCGGTGGCGTGCGGCGCCGGCAAGCGAACCGCGGCGAACGAGCGCAGCTTCAACAACGAACAGGGCCTGCCGATCACGGTGCTCGGCGCGCCGGACGACACCGAGGTGCTCGTCCTCGAGATGGGAATGCGAGGCTTCGGTGAGATCAGCAGCCTCTGCGAGGTCGCACGGCCTGACATCGGTGTCGTCACCGCGGTCGGCCACTCCCACACCGAACGCGTCGGCGGCATCGACGGCGTGGCGCGGGCGAAGCGCGAGCTCGTCGAAGCGTTGCCCAAACGCGGCACGGCCGTCCTCAACGCCGATGACGAACGCGTCGCGGCGATGGCGTCGTACACCGGTGCCAACGTGGTCACGTACGGCGTCGCGGGTGACGTCGCGATCGACGACCTGCGACTCGACGCCCTCGCCCGTCCGCGGTTCACGATCTCCTCACCGTGGGGGAGCGCGCCGGTCGAGCTCGCGGTCAGCGGCGCGCACATGGCGTCGAACGCAGCCGCCGCCATCGCGGTCGCGTGCACCGTCGGCGTCGAGCTCACTGCGGCGGTCAGCGCCCTCGGACACGCGTCGTTGTCGAACATGCGGATGGAGGTGTCCACCACGTCGACCGGTGCGGTGGTGATCAACGACGCATACAACGCCAACCCGACGTCGATGCGAGCCGCGCTCGAGGCCCTCGCCGCGATGCGCGGCGAGCGGCGAATCGCGATCCTCGGCGCGATGGGAGAGCTCGACGACCCCGTCGCAGGGCATCGCGAGGTCGTCGGGGTCGCCCGCGAACTGGGCGTCGACGTCATCGCGGTCGGCACCGACCTCTACGGGGTCCCGCCGACCGACGATCCGATCGGCGCGCTCGGCCCGATCGGCGCCGGGGACGTGGTGCTCGTGAAGGCCAGCCGCGCCGCCGGCCTCGACGAGATCGCCGACGCACTGATCGCCTCACCCCCCGCCTGACCACTCCCACCCTGCGATGATGATCGCCCCGCCGGGGCGGGATCATCGTCATCGCTGGGGTCAGCGCGGCTGGGACCCCACCTTGCGATGATGATCGCCCCGCCGGGGCGGGATCATCGTCATCGCTGGGGTGAGCGCGGCGGGGACCCGCTCGTCCGATGATGATCGCCCCGCCGGGGCGGGATCATCGTCATCGCTGGGGTGAGGGTCAGATGAAGCGGCTGGCGTTGACCGGCGTGTAGGGCTCGCCACCGTCGTGCTCGGCGAGGAACGCCCCCTGCGAGAGCCGGCGCAGGTCGACCCAGTACGCGAGGAACAGCGCGAACGCGGCGCCGAAGCCGAGCACCGCGCGGGCGCCGACCCACTCGATGACGACCCCGAACACGAGGTTGCCGATCGGCACCGTGCCGCCGAACACCATGAACCACAGCGGCATCACGGACGCCCGCTCGGTGTCCTTCAGGTTGAGCTGCAGCGTCGTCGTGATCGCGGTCGCGGTCATGAAGTAGAAGAACCCGAGCACGAATCCGACCGGGAACGGCAGGAACGAGTCGCGCAGCTGCGAGAAGACGGCGAGGGTCACGGCGAAGCCGCTGAATCCGCGCACGATCAACGTCTGGCGGCGGATGCCGGACAGGAACGTGCCGACCGAGATCGCCCCGAAGAAGGCCCCCGCACCCCACGTCGCGTAGAGCGCGCGATACGAGTTGCCGAGCGGATCGAAGCCGAAGTTGAGTTCGGCGACCGATGGGAACAGCCCGATGTAGACGAGGCTGAAGAGCGAGAACAGGAACATCCCCACCAGCAGCCGCGACAGCGCCGTTCGCTGCCGGACGATGTTGACCCCGGTCAGCAGCCGTCGCCAGCCCTGCTCCGCGAACGTGCCGCGCACGTCCGGCATCCGGACGATCAGCAGTGCGCTGATGTAGAAGATGTAGGTCGCCGCGTTTGCGATGAAGATCTGGGCGGTCGACATTCCGGCAGCGGCGAGCACGGCGGCGAGCACCGGGCCCATCACGCGACTGCCGTTGATCATCGCCGAGTTGAGGCTGATCGCACCGGGCAGGTCCTGGCGGTGGACGAGCAGCGGCATGCTCGCCTGGAACGCCGGTGCGTTGAGCGCGTTGGCGATGCCGATCCCGAGCTGCGTCGCGAAGATCGTCCACAGCGCGAAGTCGCGGGCGACGAACACCGCCAGGCCGATCGTGAGCAGCGCCATCGTCGACTGCGCGCTGAGCTGCAGTTTCTGCTTCGAGATCTTGTCGGCCAGCACGCCGGCGGGGATCGACAACAGCAGTAACGGGCCGAGCTGCATGAAGATCATCAGCCCGACGAGTGCCGGGCGGTCGGTGCGGTCCTGGACGTACGCCGGCAGCGTGAAGTTCTGCATCCAGGTGCCGACCTGCGACAGTGCCAGGCCGACGAAGATGATCCGGAACGACCGGTACGACAGTGCGGCGCGAGCGCTGCCGGGTTCCTTGCCGTGCTGGGGCGGGCCGGTCGTCGTCGTGGTCGTCATGAGTCGCGTCATCGTGTACCGGGCCGCGCGGGTCGACCACGGTTCACGGTAGCGACGGGCGGTGCGTCGTCGGAGGGCGGAGCGCCCGACGTGTTCGATGTCACCTGTGCGCTGCCGGCGGGTCGGGCGGCGTCGAGCCGGTGGGCGTCAGCCGACGACCCGGGCGAAGGCCCGGATCTCGTCGACGAAGGCGTCCGGCACCTCGAACGCGGCGAAATGGCCGCCGCGTTCGTGTTCCCGCCAGTGGCGGATGTCGGTGAAGTTCGGCTCGACCCACTCCCGCACCGGCGGCACGATCTCCTCGGGGAAGACGCCGAAGCCCGACGGGACGGAGACCGTGTGGGTCGGCCCCCTGCCGAAGCTCTCCCAGTACAGCCGCGCGGACGACGCACCGGTCGCGTTGACCCAGTACAGCATCACGTTGTCGATCAGTTCCTCGCGTGTCAGTACGTCCTCGGGGTGGCCGTCGTTGTCGGTCCACGCCCAGAACTTCTCGAGGATCCACGCTGCCTGTGCCGCTGGTGAGTCGACGAGGCCGTACCCGACCGTCTGGGGGCGTGTCGCCTGCTGCTTCGAATACCCGGAGTCCCACTCGGCGTAGAACCTGATGCCATCGAGGGCCCGCTTCGCCTGCGGCGACAAGTCGCCGTCGAGCATCGGCCGAGCGCCCATTGCGAGGGTGACGTGTACCCCGTCGCAGTGATCGGCATCGAGCGCACCCAGCGCAGCCGTCACCGCGGACCCCCAGTCGCCGCCCTGCGCGAGGTAGTGGTCGTATCCGAGGCGAGCCATCAACTCGGCGAGCACTCCGGCGATCTTCTCGACACCCCATCCCGTCTCGGTCGGCTTGCCGGAGAAACCGAAGCCGGGGAGCGACGGCGCGACGACGTGGAACGCGTCGCCGGCGTCGCCGCCGTGCGCGGTCGGGTCGGTCAGTGGCCCGATCACCTTGTGGAACTCGACGATCGAGCCCGGCCACCCGTGGCTGAGGATCAGCGGGGTCGCCCCGGCGTGCGGCGACCGTTGGTGGACGAAGTGCAGGTCGAGGCCGTCGATCTCGGTCGTGAACTGGTCGAACCGGTTGAGTGCCGCCTCGCGTTCGCGCCAGTCGTAGTCATCCGCCCAGGTGGCGCAGAACTCCCGCACGTAGGCGAGCGGCGTGCCCTGCGACCAGTCGTCGACGAGTTCGGCCTCCGGCCACCGGGTCGCGTGCAGGCGACTGCGGAGGTCGTCGAGCACGTCGTCGCCGACGGCAATCGTGAACGGGATGATCTCACTGGACATCACCGCACGGTACGACCGACCTCGCTGATCGGCAGAGTCGTGGGTCGTGTCTGGCATGTCGTCGACCTCGCCGGGCGCGGCTCGGGCGTGCGGCAGAATCCGGTGATGGGTTACACGATCGCAGCGATGGGCGCGGGAGACCACGATCGGGTGCTGGCTGCCGGCGCGCTGTTCGACAACCCGCCGAACCGAGACCTGGTGTCCGACTTCCTCCGCCGTCCGGGCCATCACCTGTTGCTCGCCTTCGATCCGGGGGGCGTGCCGATCGGCTTCGTCACCGGTGTGGAGGTCGCTCATCCGGACAAGGCCACCGAGCTGCTGGTGTACGAGATTGCGGTCGCCGAGTCGGACCGTCGCCGGGGCGTGGCCACGGCCCTGCTCGGCGCGCTGACCGAGGTGGCGCGAGCCGCTGCGACGCGCGGCGTGTGGGTCGTGACCGAGCCCGACAACGACGCGGCCTGCGCGACGTACCGGAGCATCGGTGCGAGGCCGGTGCCCGCGGTCACGTTCGACTGGGACGTTGCCTGGCGCCCGTCCTCAGGCGCCGAAGGTGATCCTCACCGGTGACTGGTCGAGCCAGAGCGGCACGTCGTCCTGGGCGGGGCCCATGACCGCGATCTCCGGACGATCGAAGTCGGCGACGATCATCCGATCGAACCGCGGGTCGACCAACCGCCCGTCCTCGACGTCAGAGACGCTCGCCAGGACGGCGGTCGCGCTGACGTCCGATTCGAGCGCGAGCATCCACGTCGAGTCCATGTTGTGCCACCAGCCGAACCGCTCGTCGTCGGTCGTCTGCAGGCCGCGAAGATGGGTCGCGAGCGTCGCGGGGCGTTCGTGGTTGTAGATCACGAGCATCTGGTCGGCGAAATCGGGGAGCACGCCACCGTTGGTCCGCAGGGCGCCAGCAGGGAGGCGCGCGGCGAGTACCCGCCCTGGCATTCCCGCGTCGTCGAAGCGATCGACCATCTCGTCCGCGGACCGTTCGGTGTCGACGATCCACGTCGAACGCATGACGTGGACCGCGCCGGCCTCGTCGCGCCAGAACGACTCGAGGTCGGGCCCGGCGAGGTCGTACTGCAGCACGAAGCGAGCGCAGTCGTCGCCGGCGTGATGCTGCAGCCAGCGCGACAGCTGGGGACGGGCACTCGAACTGCTCGAGTTCGGCGAGAGCAGGTCGAGGACCATCAGCTGGTCGGCGTCGTCGAATGCTGGATCGTCCGTGATCCGCTCGGCGATCTCGTGTGCCGACTCACGGCATTCGACGAACCACGTGTGCGGCAGTGGGTGCCAGGGCGGGTCGTCGGGGTGCAGGTGGCAGGCCTTCAGGTGGGACCTGACGGCCTCGGGGTGGATTCCGTGGTCGGATGTCGGCCGGTGGAGATTGGCGACGACCATCAGCACGTGCGTCGAGTCGGACATGCGCAGCTCCTCTCATGAGGGACGCGCGACCCAGTGGTTCCCCGCATCCCGTTGTCTTCCATTGCCGCGCCGTTCGGCGCTGCGGCCAAGGGTCGAAGGTCGGTTCGTCGTCGTCGAACCGGCCGCGACGACGACTCGGCACGCGCGGCCGGAAAGTATGGTCGCGGCGATGACTCCTGCTTCGGCTGCCATGCACGCCCGCGACAACGTGGCCCACGAGCTCGAGATGTCGATCGACCGTGCCGAGCCCGGCCACGCGATCGTCAGCATGACCGTCACCGAGGAGATGACGAACGGGCTCGACGTCTGCCACGGCGGGCTGCTGTTCACGCTCGCCGACACGGCGATGGCGCACGCCGCGAACGCCGGCGACGAGCGCAGCTTCGCGACGACGGCGTCGATCGAGTGGCTGCTGCCTGCGCGGATCGGCGACCGCCTCGTCGCGACGAGCGTCGTCGTCGCGCAGCGGGGGCGCAACACCGTGCACGACATCACGGTGACCAACGTCGCCGGCGACACGATCGCGCTGGTGCGCGGGCACACGTTGACGGTCGGGGGAGCGGTCACCGAACCGTGAGCGACGACTTCGAGGAACGGGCTCGGCAGCGCGTCGTCGAACTCGGCGACGACATCGATCTCGACACGTTTGCCGCGATGTTCGACCTGTTCCGCGTGTCGGCGAGGATCATCGCGGACCTCGAAGCCACGGTCCACCGCCCGCTCGGGCTGTCGATCGCCGGATTCAAGGTGCTGTTCACCGTGTGGATCTTCGACACGCTGGAACCGCGCGAGATCGCCCGGCTGTCCGGCGTCTCGACGGCGGCAGTGTCCGGCGTCGTCAAGACGCTCGAACGCGACGGCTTGGCGACGCGGCGACGTGACCAGGCCGACGGCCGGCTCGTCACGGTGAGCGTGACCCCGGCCGGCGTCACGAAGCTGCGGGAGGCGTACGGGCGTCAGAACCAGCGGGAGCAGGAAGTGTTCGCCGCACTGTCGAAGCGCGAGTTGCGCGCCTTCACGGAGACGATGCGAACGCTGCTCGCGACCGAACTCCCGTGACTCGGGATTCGCAGTCCGATGTCCGCTGCGCGAGATCGTTAAGGCCTTGACGACCTGTGCGGAATGAGTAGACTGCAACGCTGATGCACACCTTGGCGACCGCACCGGCAACCGGGCGAACCTGGATCGACCTCGACGACTTCCAGTCGTTCATCGACGCGGGAGGGATGGTCGAGCCCGGCGACGACATGCCGGGCGAGTACCGCGACGAAGTCTTCCGGTTCATCGAGTTCCACGCGAACTCGGAGCTGATGGGTGGCTTGACCGAACGGGACTGGATCCCGCACGCGCCGGGGCTGCGGCTGAAGCAGATTTTCCTCGCGAAGACGCAGGACGAGATCGGCCACGCCCACCTCCTCTACATGGTCGCTGCCGACATGGGGGTGAAGACGCGCACCGAGATGCTCGAGGATCTGTTCGCGGGGCGGTCCCGGTTCCACAACGTGTTCCACTATCAGGCGGTCACGTGGGCCGACCAGATCGCGATCGCCTACCTCGTCGACGCGGCGGCCTTCGCGAGCCAGCGGGCCGTGTTCGCCGAGTGCACCTACGGGCCGTACAAGCGGGTGCTCAAGCGGATCGTCGCCGAGGAGGGCTTCCACATGCGCCACGGCGAGGAGATGCTGCTGCGGCTCGCGACCGGCACCGACACGCAGCGATCGATGTTCCAGGAGGCGCTCGACCGGTGGTGGTGGCCGGCGGTTCAGCTGTTCGGCCCCGACTCGGACCCCGACGATCCGCTGCTGCGCTGGAAGATCAAGTCGCAGCGCAACGAGGACCTGCGCGCGGCGTACGTCCAGAAGTATGTCCCGCTGCTGCACGGCTACGGGTTCACGATCCCCGACCCGGAACTGCACCAGGACGACGACGGCACGTGGCACGCCGGGCCGATCGACTGGGAGCCGCTGAAGGCCACGATGCGGATGGGCGGGCCCGATTCGAAGCGGCGCATCGACACCGCGGCGAGAAACTGGGCGGACACCGCGTGGGTCCGCGAGGCACTCGACCGGCGCGGGGCCGGCACGTGAGCACGCTCGTGAGCACCGCGTTGGTCGATCAGGTCCGCGCCGCGGTTGCATCGGTCGACGACCCCGAATATCCCGACGTGTCGATCGCCGACCTCGGCCTCGTCGAGTCGATCGACGTCGAGGCCGGGCCGGACGGCCCCGTCGCGGTCGTCGGGTTGATCCCGACGTTCAGCGGATGTCCCGCCCTCGACATGATCGCCACCGACGTGGAGCGGGCGGTGACCGCGCTGACCGACGTGCACGAGTGCGACGTCCGCTGGCTGCCCGGCCCGGTCTGGAGCACCGACCGCCTGACCGGCACGGCGCGGGCGACGCTCGCGGACGACTACACCGTCGTGCTGCGACGCAAGGACGGCGGTCTGCGCTGCCCGGTCTGCGGCAGCGACGATGTCGACGTGCAGAGCCAGGCCGGACCGACCCGGTGCCGCGCCGTGGCCTGGTGTGCGGCGTGTCGCAACCCGGTCGAGGTGATGCGGTGAACGTCTACGAGGTGTTCCTCAAGAAGCCCGGCCGCGACGAGTTCCGCCACGCCGGTTCGCTCGAAGCGCCGGACCCCGAGATGGCGCTGATGTACGCCCGCGAGTCCTACAACCGGCGCGGCGAGGGTGCGGAGATGTGGCTGGTCGACCGCGCCGACGTGCTCGTCGCGGACGAGGCGGATCTCGACGTGAACACCGACAAGCCGCATCGTCACAACGACGGCTCGCTGGTGGCGGCGCGGCGTCGCGATCGCCGCGAGGGCGTTGGAGGCGACGAATGACGTACTCGCCGGCAGTACGCGACCACCTGCTCGCGTTCGCGGACGACGAGCACCTCGTCGGGGCCCGCCACACCAGCTGGATCGGGCTGGGCCCCTTCCTCGAGGAGGATCTCGCGTTCTGTTCGATCGCCCAGGACGAACTCGGCCACGGAATCGGGCTGTACGGCTTGATCCTCGATGACGATGTCGAGCTCGACGCGTTCGCCCTGCTCCGGCCCGCCGAGGACTATCGCAGCTGCTGGTTGGCCGAACTCGAGTGCACCGATTGGAACGACTCGCTCGTCCGGCACTGGCTGTACGACCGCGCCGAGGCGCTGCGCTGGGAGGCGCTGGCCGCGAGCCCGGACCCCGCCGCCGCGTCGTTGGCCCTGCGGGCGCAACGCGAGGAGTCGTTCCACCTCGCACACGCCGAGCAGTTCATGTCCCGCATCGCGGGGACGGACAGCACCGGTCGCATCGCCGACTCGGTCCGCCGTCTCGCGCCGATCGCCGCGGGCATCTGGGACCCGACCGCGACGGAGGACGACGTACTCGCCGAGGGCTTCGTGACCACGTCATCGGCCCAGCTCGCGGCCCGCTGGAACGACCTGATCCGGGCCGACCTGGCCCGGTGGGGGATCGACGTCGACTGGGACGATGCCGGCGTCGTCGGCGCGCAGCAGCACCGCACGCAGCGCAGCGACGGGTTCGCGGCGTTCCATGCCGACCTGCAGCGGGTGCTGGCGGTCGACACGTCCGCCACCTGGTAGCGCGGTCTGGTAGCCATTCGGTCATGAGTGACGACGCCTCGATCCTCGTCGACACCGCGCCGGTCGAGACCGGTGGCACGCGGGTGACGATCACGCTCAACCGGCCGGACGTGATCAACAGCCTCGACGAGGCGATGGTCGCCGCGCTGCACGACGCCCTCGACGGCTGTGCGACGGCACGGGTGGTCGTGATCCGCGGCACCGGCAAGGGGTTCTCGGCCGGCCGTGACCTCTCGCAGGCGACGCCGCTCGAGGAGGACGCGCGGGCGATCCTCGCCGACCTCTTCAATCCGCTCGTCGCGAAGATCCGCGCGCTGCCGATGCCGACGATCGCCGCCGTGCACGGCCCGGCGCTCGGCGTGGGCTTCGGGATCGCGATGGCGTGCGACATCGTCCTCGCGGCCGAGCGGTCGAGGCTCGGCTCGCCGTTCGCCAACATCGGTTGCGTCCTCGACTCCGGCGGCCACGCCGCACTCGTCCAGCGGGTCGGCCCGCACCGAGCGCTCGAACTGATCTACACGAGCCGCCTGCTCGACGGGGCAGCGGCCGCAGCGATGGGCCTCGTCAACGAAGTCGTCGCGGACGACGCGCTCGACGCCCGCATCGAAGAGCTCGCGGGGCAGATCGCCGCGGGCCCGACCGCGGCGTTCGCAGCGTCGAAGCGGATCGTCCAGCGCATCGCCGACCAGCAGTTCGGGTTCGCCGACGTGCTCACCGCCGAGGCCGACGCGCAGGGCGAACTCGCCGGGCGGCCGGACTACGTCGAGGGCATCTCGGCGTTCATGGACAAGCGCCGCCCGCAGTTCCGCGGCGAGTGATCCGGCCTCAGCGGCGGCTGTCGCGCAGCGTGCCGCTCGTCAGGCTCGCCGAGTCGTAGATCAGGCAGAGCACTTCGCGGTCGTCGATCTCGTTCCACGTCACCTCGGTCGGCGAGATCGTCGCGTAGTCGAGCGTCGAGTTCTCGTAGGTCTGGCCGACGAACCGGCCGAACGCCTCGTAGCAACCCTCGTCGGCTTCGGCGAACGTGGCCTCCATGCCGGGGAACGTCGGTCGGTCGGCCAGCATGAACGCGTGGTACACCTCGGAGTCGTGCGGTTGGGCGCACGGCACCGCTGCGACCGATTCGAACTCGCCTTCGCCGGGGTTCTGGATGCAGTCACCGAGGCGGATCCGGAATGCGCCGACGTCGCCCCCGGTGACGACGTTGCCCGCTTCGTCACGCACCGTGTCGTCCTGGCCGGCGACGCCCATGTACGACGCGCCGACCAAGCCGAGTCCTGCGATCCCACCGATGATTCTGCCAGCTGCCATGGTTCTCGGCTTCGGCATCGCATCGCACCTGCATGAGGCCACGATCGGAATCTTGCGGAAAAGCAGACGATCGGTGATCTGCGCGACACTTGACACGACGCCCGGCCGGGGCGCGCCCACCACGAAGGGAGTTCCACGATGGAGACGACGGACGAAGAGGTCGCCACGCTTCGATCGGAGGTGCGCGAGCTGCGTGCCCTGGTCGATTCGATGACCGCCGGCTCGACGACGGCGAAACCGGCGCCGGCCGATGTCGAACCGCCGGCGCGACCGTCGCGACGGGCACTGATCGCAGGCGGCGCAGCCGCGGCCGCGGCGGTCGTCTCCGCTCCTGCGCTCGGCAAGCAGGCGGCGGCGGCCGACGGTGACACCATGCTCATCGGGGGCAACAACACGTCCGGCGGCGGCACGACGCGGCTCACCAGCACCGGAGCGGGTCCGATCAACAACGCAAACGTGTTCACCGTCACCGACGAGGGCACGACGTCGCAGTTCGCGTCGGCGATCGGTGCGTACGGGCGCGGCGACCGGGTGTACAACGGGCTCTACGCGTTCGCCGACGACCGGCTGGACTCGCCGACGACCGGCCACGCGATCGTGGCGTCGGCACGGGCTGGCGCTCGGTCGCACATCTATCTCAACCCGGGCGGCGGCGACCCGATATTCGACACGTACGCCCACGGCCGGGGTGAGCTTCGTTCCGCGAACGGCAACCTCTGGTTCTGTGTCTCCTCGGGCACACCGGGCACGTGGCGCAAGCTCGCCGGCGTCTCGACATCGGGCGCCGTCCACGCGATCTCACCGAGGCGGGTGTACGACTCGCGATTCGTCGACGGTCCGCTGAACGACGGCGGGTCGCGGGTGGTTGCGGTCGCCGACTCGATCGACATCGAGACCGGCAACATCAACGCCTTCAACGTCGTGCCCAGCGGCGCAACCGCGGTGATGTTCAACCTCGCCGTCGTCAACACGGTCGGGGTCGGTTTCCTGTCGGTCACTCCGGGGACTGCGCTCGAACTCTCGGCGGCGTCGATCAACTGGTTCGGGACGAACCAGATCCTGAACAACGGCACGATGTCGACGCTCGACAGTGACCGTCAGCTGAAGGTCTTCGGTGGCGGGACCGCCGACTTCGTGATCGACATCACCGCCTACACGCTGTAGTCCGCGCCGACCGAACCGGTCAGCTCAACGCGCCTGTGACGTGGGCGGCGGCCCGTCGGTCGGCGGGCCTGCGAACGCCTGGGCCTTCTCCATCCAGTCCCGGGCGGCGCGGCCGTACACCTCGAGTTCGGTGTCGGCGACGTGGCGTCGCTGCGTCACGACCATGCAGAAGTCGATCGCAGGACCTTTGATCAGGTTCGCGGCGTCGCCGGGCCCGAACGTCCAGATGTCGCCCGAGGGCGCGTTGAGCTGGACGGAAACCGGGGCGGTCGGCGGCGGCAGCTCACGGTTGATGTACGACCACTTGTGAGTGATGAAGCCGAGTTGGGCGATGTGGCGGACGCGGTCGGTGCGGGGATGATCGACGTGGAGCGCGTCGCAGATGTCCTGGCCGTGCGCCCACGCCTCCATCAGTCGGGCGGTGAGGAACGACTTCGCGCCCATCGACGGGCCGTACCAGGCGACGCGGTCGCCGTCGGCGAGCGTCGACGCCGCGCCTGCGAGCAGGCCGCGGTTGCGACGCCACTCGCGCAGCAACTCCGACGGCTTCATCTCTCGGTACGGGCCGAGCGTCAGGCGCTCGCCCCCGTCCTCGTCGGCGACGGACAGCAGTTCGGTGGCGAGCTCGGCGAAGCGTTCGGGGCTCGTGATCGCCGCTGCGGCGGTGCCGTCGAAGTAGGTGAGGTGGCCGATCTGGTCTGCGACGGTCCACCCCGCGCTCGGGGTCTGGCGGACCCAATCCTCCGCGGAGAGGTCTGCGACGATCATGTCCAGAGACTCCTGTTCCGCGATCAAGTCGGCTCGGACGTCACGGACGTTCGTCGGTGCTTCGCTCATCGTGGCTCCATATGACCCGACACTACGCGGCGAGCAACGACTGGAGCACGAGATCGGCGATCTCCGCCGACGCCTCGTCTCGCGTGAGTGCGACGTCGTGGAGGATCTCGGGCTGGCTGAAGTACAACCCGCTGCCGGCGAGGACGCCGGCTGCGACGCCGGCCGGGACCTTGCGGAAGACGCCGTCGTCGATCCCCTTGCTGATCAATCCTTCGAGGACGGCCATCACGTAGCGGAAGTGCCGGTCGAGGAGGCGCCGCGCCGCGGGGTCGTCGGCGAGGTCGTCGGCGAACGCCGCGGTCAGCCGCTGGAGCTCGATCGCACCGTTGAAGTAGGCGCGCAGTTGGTCGGCGATCGGTGCGGTCTCGTCGATCGCCCGGCGGGCGGTGCGTCCGACGCGATGGAGGAAGCGGTCGAGCACGATGAGGACGAGGTCGTCCTTCGAGGGGGCCAGCTCGTACAGCGTGCGCCGCGAGCAGCCGACTGCCGCTGCGAGCTGCGCGACCGTCGTCGCCGCGAAGCCCTCGGCGAGGAACACGGACTCCAGTTCGTCGAGGATCTCGCGGTGTCTCGGACCGAGCTGTGCTTCACGACGACGAGACAGCAGTGGCGTCGGCGCGGTACCAATTGACACAGAACAGTACCGTAGCTACGGTCGACGGTCGGAGCAAGTGTCGCGGCGCGGCGAAAGGGGTCCAGTGGCGATTGGCAGTGTGATCAGGAGTCGGCTCGACACGACGTCGGACGAGTACAAGGCGAACCTCGCCGAGATGCAACGGCTCTGGGACGAGGTGGCGCACCAACTGGCGCAGGTCGCGACGATCGGTGGGCAGCGCTACGTCGACCGTCACCGCAAGCGCGGCAAGATGATGGTGCGCGAGCGAATCGAGGCGCTGATCGATCCCGACACGCCGTTCCTCGAGCTCAGCCCGCTCGCGGCGTGGGGCACGCAGGACCCGATCGGCGTCGGCGTCGCCGCCGGGATCGGCCAGATCGAGGGCGTCGAATGCGCGATCACCGGAACCGACATGTCGGTCAAGGGCGGCGCCGCGAACCCGACGACGTGGAAGAAGAGCCAACGGTTCACCGAGATCGCTCGCCAGAACCGCCTCCCGGTGATCAACCTCAACGAGTCGGCCGGCGCCGACCTGCCCCGCCAGGCCGATCTCTTCATCCAGGGCGGCGCGAGCTTCCGGGACCTGACGCAACTGTCGAAGCTCGGCATCCCGACGATCACGATGGCGTTCGGCCCGAACACGGCGGGCGGGGCCTACACGCCCGGGATGAGCGACTACACGGTGTTCGTCAAAGACCGGGCGACGGCGTACCTCGGTGGCCCGCCGCTGGTGAAGATGGCGATCGACGAGGTCGTCGACGAGGAGACGCTCGGCGGTGCCGACATGCACTCCCGCACGAGCGGGCTGTCGGACTACCTCGCACAGGACGAGATGGACGCGTTGCGGATCACGCGTCAGATCGTGCGACACCTCCAGTGGGAGAAGCTCGGCCCCGGGCCGACAGAACCGGCCGACGACCCGGTCTACGACCCGGCAGAGCTGCTCGGCTGCGCCTCCGCGGACGTCCGGATCCCGTTCGACATCCGCGAGGTGTACGCCCGCCTGCTCGACGGCTCCCGATTGGAGGAATTCAAGCCGCTCTACGGCTCGACGCTCGTCTGCGGGTGGGCGTCGATCTGTGGCTTCCCCGTCGGTGTGCTCGGCAACAATGGCATCCTGTTCTCGGAAGAGGCGGCGAAGGGCGCCCAGTTCATCCAGCTGTGCAACAAGACGAACACGCCGCTCGTCTTCCTCCACAACATCACCGGGTTCATGG
>JAHEKY010000147.1 GCA_024644465.1 Ilumatobacteraceae bacterium
CGGCACCGTCCGGAACCCGCGCCCCACCCATCTGGATGACGTGCGACAGCACGTCGATGTCGAGCGACTTCAGCAGCTTCTTCGCGACTGCCCCGGCGGCGACTCGGGCGGCGGTCTCCCGTGCGCTCGCCCGTTCGAGCACGTCGCGGGCGTCGGTGAACCCGTACTTCTGCATCCCGGCGAGATCGGCATGGCCGGGTCGGACCTGGGTCAGTGGGTCCGCGGTCGCACCGGGCGCGGGATCCATCTCGGCGTGCCAGCGGTCGCTCCGGAACCACTCGGTGTTTTTGATCTCGATCGCCACGGGTGAACCGAGCGTGCGGCCGTGGCGCACGCCGCCGATCAGCGTCAACTCGTCGACCTCGAAGCGCTGCCGGGGCCCGCGGCCGTAACCGAGACGCCGGCGGCCCATCTCTGCCTGGATCTCCTCGACGGTGATCGCGAGGCCCGCCGGGAGGCCTTCGACGATGACCACGAGGCCCTGGCCATGGGATTCGCCGGCAGTGAGGTATCGCAGCATCGACGCCAGGCTATCGGGGGGCCCGATCGCGTCCGCGAGCAGCGAGTTCGCGCTCGGCGGCGGCGCGCATCGCCGCGGTGTCCGGCCGACTCCCCACCCACCGTTCCTGCTGGAGCGCCGCCTGGTGGACGAGCATCCCGAGCCCGTCGACCACGCGGGCACCCCGGGCGTCGGCGGCGGCCAGCCACGCAGTGCGCAGCGGATGGTAGACGAGGTCGACGACGGTCTGCCCGGAGCGCAACTGTTCCGGATCGCAGGCGAGATCGGCCGCCGACGCATCGCCCGGCTCGACGCCCATCCCGACACTCGTCGCGTTGACGACGATGTCGGCGCGGCCGACGTCGCTGGTGATCCCGATCGATGCAGCACTCGACAACGTCGCCGCCTGTTCCGCGTGTCGGCGCGTGCGGTTGAGCACGGTGATGTCGCCCGCCCCCGCCCGGCCGAGTGCGTCGATCAGCGAGCGCGCGGCGCCGCCTGCGCCGATCACGGCGACGCGCGCACCGGCGACGTCGATGCCGTCGGCGGCGAGCGACGCCACGAAACCGGCGCCATCGGTGCTCGACCCGACGAGTTCGTCGCCGTCCCAGCTCACCGTGTTGACCGACTGCAGGGCACGCGCCGCCGGATCGAGCCGGTCGACGCCCTCCGCGATCGCCGACTTGTGTGGCATCGTGACCGACATCCCATGGATGCCGAGGACGCGCATCGCAGCGAGAGCGTCGGCGGCGCCCCCCTCCGCGACGTCGAACGCGGTGTACACCCAGTCGACATCGGCCGCGTCGAACGCGGCCTGGTGGATCACCGGCGACAGGCTGTGGGCGACCGGCGAGCCGATCAGCACGGCGAGGCGTGGGGCAGCCACCGGACTACAGCAGACCGAGCTCGCGGGCCCGCTGAACGTTTGCATCGTGCTGCTCGAACGTCGCGGCGAACGCATGGCCACCGTCCTCGTCGGCGAGGACATAGAAGAAGTAGAAGCACTCCGACGGGTTCACCAGGTCCCGGCAGATCGGATCACCGGGGGCAGGGTTCGGCGCCGGGTTCAGTGCCGCCCGGATCGACGCGCGGCCCGGATTCGCGATCGGCGTCGCGGGCAACCCGGTGCGGGTGTACGTGTTCCACGGCGTGTCGATCTGGCGCAGTTCCGAGAACGGCAGGTCCGGGTCGAGGCCGAACTGGTCGCGCCCGTACAGCACCGCCGCATCGATCTGCAGCGGGAACGGGTTCTCCGGCGTCGACACGAACCGGCGGTTGATGATCACCCGGGCGATCTTGGCGCGATCCTCGGGCACGACCGCCTCGCGTTCGATCATCGACGCGACGATCAACACCTCGTACGGCGTCAGGCCGAGCCCGCGGGCCTTCGACTCGATGTCCTCCTGTTCGCCGACTCGTTCCATCAGCCCGATCATCCGCTGGACGAGCTGTTCCTCGGTCTCCGCGTTGGACACCGAGTAGGTGTCGGGGAACAGGAGGCCCTCGACCGTGCCGGTACCCGGCGGCAGCCACCGGGCGGTGATCGACGGATCGGTCGCCGCGGCGATGAAGTCCTCTTCGTTCATCCGCTCGACCACGTTGTCGACGCGCCGCCCCATCCGGGCGATCGTGAAGCCCTCCGGGAACGTGACACTCGTGTACGTCTGCGCGGGCGGCGTGCGCAGTCGCGCCAGCACGTTGCCCATGTGGTCGCGGGCCCGCAACTGGTAGAAGCCCGGCGTGATCTCGAGGCCGTCGTTCTGATCGACGTACCACTCCCAGACGCCGATGTCGGTGATGAACCCCTCGTCGAGCAGGCGCACCGCGAGTGAGTCGAAGTCGTCGGTCTCCTCGACGGTGAACGTCTGCAGCGGACCGGGTTCGCCGTCGGGGTTGATCCGTTCGAGGTACCACCAGCCGACGGCGCCGGCGATCAGCACCATCGCGGTGATCAACACCATCGCGGCGTACGCGAACCACTTGATCGGCCGTGTCTGGCGGCGCAGCCGCTCGACCGAGCCGGTGCGGTCGGTGGCGTCCCACGGATCGGTGGGCCACTCCATCGCCGGGTTCTGGTCGGGATCGACCTGCGCTTCCGGCAGCAGCGGATCGAGCTGGGTCACGGTTCGCCCCGTTCGATCGACGCGTCGGACCAGGTGTTGCGGCGGTGATCGAGCCACGCCTGCAGCATGACGGCGGCGGCGACCTTGTCGACGACCTTGCGGCGAGCCTGCGCATCGAGCCCCGCCTCGACCATCGCGCGCTCGGCAGTGACGGTCGTGAAGCGCTCGTCGTACATCTCCACTGGCACCCCGACCACGGTAGCGAGCTGCCTGGCTTCCGTGGTGGCAGTGCGCGCCGCCGGGCCGGCGGTTCCGTCGAGCGACAGTGGTAGGCCGACGACGACGACCTCCGCCTCCTCGTCACGCACGAGCGCAGCGATCGCAGCATGGTCGTGGCGGCGCGACTTCGACCGGTGCAGCGTGGTCAGTGCTGTCGCGATCGTGCCGGACAGGTCGCTCACGGCGATGCCGACGCGCTTCGATCCGAGGTCGATGCCGAGCGCGCGGACGCCGGGGATGCGATGGGCCCGGCCGTCGGTCACGTGGCCGTCACAGCACCTGACCGACCGCCTCGGCGGCGATTCGCAGCGCGTCGGGAATGCCGACGGGGTCCTTGCCGCCCGCGGCCGCGATGTCGCCCTTGCCGCCACCCCCGCCGCCGACGGCCTTCGCCGCGTCCTTGATCAGCAGCGACGCCGGCTTGTCGTGGCCGGGCGGGACGGCGCCGACGAGCGCGACGCCGCCGGTGTCGGTCTCGCCGATCAGCACGACGGCACGCATGCCGGGGTGCTGGCGCACCGCGATCGCCAACTCACGGAGGTCGCCGGGCGTGAGACCGTCGACCTGGGTGACGATCACGCCCTCGACGGCGATCTCGGCGAGCTCCGATGCGCGCCCCGCGGCGAGCTGCGAGCGCAGCGTCTTGATCTCGTCCTGCAGCGCCTTCGCCTCGTCGAGCTTGCGCTGGATCCCGCCGATGACGTCGTCACTCGGCGCACCGACGAGCTTCGCGGCCTCGGCGATCGTCGCGTCGGTCTTCTGGAGCAGTGCGAGGCTCGCGTCGCCGGTGATCGCTTCGATCCGCCGGAGGTTGGACCCGATCGACGACTCGCTGACGACCTTGATCAGGCCGATGTCGCCGGTCGCCCGCACGTGGGTACCGCCGCACAGCTCGATCGTCGATCCGGCTTCGAGCACCCTCACCAGGTCTCCGTACTTGTCGCCGAAGAACGCGATCGCGCCCAGTGCCTCGGCCTCGTCCTTCGTCGTCTCGAAGATCCGCGTCGGCATGTTGCCGAGCACCTCGTGGTTCGCGATCGTCTCGATCTGGCGGATCTGATCCGGCGTCACCGCGTCGTAGTGCGAGAAGTCGAACCGCAGACGGTCGGGCCCGACCATCGAGCCGGACTGCTTCACGTGGTCGCCGAGGACATGGCGCAGCGCGTAGTGCAGCAGGTGCGTCGCGGTGTGGTTGCGCCGGATCGAGTCGCGCCGCTCGACGTCGATCGATGCGGTGGCGGTCTGCCCGGACGTGACGACGCCCTGCGTGATCCGCGCGCTGTGGCGCCGGAGGTTCGGGAGCGCGAACGTCGTGTCGAACACGGTCGCCGTCCCGGTGTCGGTGGTGATCGACCCGGTGTCACCGATCTGGCCACCCGCTTCGGCGTAGAACGGTGTCCGGTCGAGGAAGATCTCGACCGTCGGCTGACCGTCGGCGTCGTCGGGGCCGTCGAGGATCGCCAGGATCCGGCCATCGGCGAAGTCGTCGGTGTAGCCGACGAACTCGGTGACGCCGAACTGGTCGACGATGTCGCGGTACGCGTCGACGTGCACGTCGCTCGACCCGCCCTTCTGGGCGGCCTTCGCGCGCTCGCGCTGCTGCGTCATCTCCTGCGTGAAACCATCGAGGTCGACGGCGACATCGCGCTCGGCAGCGATCTCCTGGGTCAACTCGAGCGGAAAGCCGTATGTGTCGTGCAGCAGGAACGCGGTCGATCCGGACAGCTCGGTCGTGTCGTCACCGAGTTCGGTGTCGAGGATCGACAGCCCGTTCTTCAGCGTGTGCCGGAATCGCTCCTCCTCCTTGCCGATGACGTCGGTGATGAACGAGAGGTTCTTGACGACGTCGGGGTACGCGTTGCCCATCACCTGCCCGGCGATCTCGACGAGGCGCGGCATGACGAGGTCGTCGGTGCCCAGCAGATAGGCGAAGCGCACCGCCCTCCGGATGACGCGCCGCAGCACGTAGCCCCGCAGCCTCGTGCTGACGGAGGCGGGTACCAAGAAGCGCGCCTCCATTCATATGGTGCGCGGATCCGACGGCCTGGCCGCGCACGATCCGGGCGGGCTCGAGCCGCTGGACTGCGACCT
>JAHEKY010000061.1 GCA_024644465.1 Ilumatobacteraceae bacterium
GACAACGTCGAGATGACCGTCGAGTTGGGCAAGCCGATCGCGATGGACGAAGGCCTGCGGTTCGCGATCCGCGAAGGCGGCCGCACCGTCGGCGCCGGCCGCGTCACCAAGATCCTCAAGTGACCCGGACGCCCCAGGAAAGAGACTGACATGGCCCAGAGCATTCGAATCCGCCTCAAGGCGTTCGATCACGAAATCATCGACCAATCGACGAAGAAGATCGTCGAGACCGTCACCCGGACCGACGCCACCGTTCGGGGCCCGATCCCGTTGCCGACCGACAAGCACCGCTACACGGTGATCCGCGGACCGCACGTCGACAAGGACTCTCGCGAGCACTTCGAGATGCGCGTCCACAAGCGGCTGATCGACATCGTCGGGCCGAACGCCAAGACGATCGACAGCCTCCAGCGGATCGAGCTGCCGGCCGGTGTCGACATCGAGATCAAGATCCAGAACGCCTGATTCCGGGCGAGTTCACCGACGAACAACGGGCGGGCCGCAGGGCCCGCCCGTTGCGCGTCCGTCGCCCCGCCGCGACGACACATCGCCCCTGCGACTCCGTATCGTGACGCGATGAGATCATCGACGGCGATCGCGTGTCTCGGCGTGTTCCTGCTCGCCGCGTGCGGCACCTCCACTCCTACCGCGGACGACTCGATACCGTCCGCCGAGACCGGCCCGATCGACTACGCCGACGGAGCATTCGTCCGCGACGACGGCTCGACTGATCCCGGCGGTGACGAGTCCCCACCGGCCACCGATGTCACGGCGAGCGGCGGCGTGACTTCCGACGAGCCGAACCCGTCGCAGCCGGCCGCGACGGCATCGACCGCTGCGACGACGACGGCGGGCACGACGGGCGGATCGGCGTCGGGCGGTGCCACGACGACCGTCGCATCGAACGGCGGATCGACGACCGCGACGACGACCGGTGGATCGACGGGGTCGTCGAGCGAACTCGCGGTGAACACCGGGATCGTCCGCATCGGCGACGTGACCTATCCGTTCGACGCCGAGACGTGCGACATCGACAACACGGGCTTCTTCGTCTTCGGGTACGGCACCTCCTCGGAAGGTGACCCGATCGAGGTCGACCTCGCCGGCGACACGGTCGACCTCGACGATGACGGCAGCCCCGACGTCAACTTCGACATGTACGTCGTGCCCGACGTCGAAGCCGGCGACTCCGTCACCGATCTGCCCGACTTCTTCGCGAGCAAGGTCGAGACGTCGACGTTCAGCGAGGGCGAGGACATCGTGCTCAGCGTGACCGCGACGACCGTCAGCGGGTCGGGGCCGATCGAGGACTTCCACGGTGTCGCAATTCCGCTCGGGGAGACGCTGCCGATGTCGTTCGAGGCCCGCTGCGGATGAGCGCGCACTTGTGAAACCGGTGTGAACCACCGCTCGGCGGCCCGTCGCCCGCGCCGGCGGCCGATAGAAATGACGGATGGCATCCGTTCTGCCGCCCCCCTCACCGGGTTCGGCGCCGCTTCCGCCGACCCCGCCGCCCGCAGCTCGCCCGCGTCGTTCGTTCCTGCTCGTCGTCGTCATCGGCGCCGTCGCGTGGATCGCAGGGCTCGCGGGGGCGGTCTTCGGCGGGCAGCTGTCCGACTGGCTCGATCGGCCGCCGAGCCGCGGGTCCGACGAACCGCTGCGGGTCGCGGAGCCGCACGACGGTGTGCAGACCCGCCTCGACGTCGCCGCCGTGGCGAAGTACGTCGCCCCGACCGTCGTCACGATCAGCGCCGATGTCGGCGGCGGCACCTCGCTCGGGACGGGTGTGATCATCTCGTCACAGGGTGAGATCCTGACGAACGCCCACGTCGTCGAGAACGCCTCGGAGATCCGGGTGCGGCTGTCCGGCGAGAGCGAGCCGCGCAAGGTCAGCCTGCTCGCCGCCGATCGCGGCAACGACCTCGCGCTGCTGCGGATGAGCGGCGACGGCTACGAACCGGCGATCTTCGCCGATCCCGACAGTGTGCGCATCGGCGACGAGGTCGTCGCGATCGGCTTCGCACTCGGCCTCGACGGCGAACCGTCGGTGACGCTCGGCATCGTGTCGGCGCTCGACCGCACGATCGGGCAGGGCAACATCTACCTCGACGGGCTCATCCAGACCGATGCCGCGATCTCGTCCGGCAACTCGGGCGGTCCGCTCGTCAACGCGATCGGCGAGGTGATCGGCATCAACACCGCGGTCGCGCGCGACACCGCCACGACCGCGGCGACGAATGTCAGCTTCGCGATCTCGGTGACCGAGGCGCTCCCGATCATCGAGGCGCTGCGGGCGCAGGCCGACGGCGCCGTCCGGGAAGAGGCGTATCTCGGCGTCGGGCTCGCCGACCGGCGCGACGGCGGCCAGGGCGTGATCGTGACCGGGGTCGAGGCGGACACGCCGGCGGCGACGGCAGGCGTCGTCGAGGGCGACCTGATCGTCGCGGTCGACGGGGCCGCGACCGACGGCTCGGCGGGGCTGATCGCCGCGATCCGCGATCAGCAGGCAGGCGACCGAGTCGTCGTGACGATCATCCGCGACGGCGATCCGGTCGACATCTCGGTGACGCTCACCAACCGGCCCGACGGCTGACCCGCGGCGGGGCGGCGAGTTCCGAGACCCGCGTGGGCTGGGTGTAACGTGCAGCGACGGCCGGCCCCGGAGCGGAGAACCGTGGGCGGCTCGACGAGGAGGGGACATGTTCGCTGCACGCAAGAAGGTCGCGATCGCCGTGGTGGCCGGCATGGCACTCGCCGTGTCGACCGTCGGGATCACCGGTACGCCGGCGCAGGCCGCTTCGGAGGGCCAGTTCGCCAGTGGCGCGACGGTCAACAACGCGGCACTCTGGGTGCCCAATCCGGATCTGTCGAACGTCTACGGCCCATCGGACTCGTTCTGCATCGCGGCGAGTTCCAACGTCGTCCTCGCTGAGGCGTACTTCACCTTTCCCGCGTTCTCGATCCCCGCAGGTGACTTCGTGACCGGCGTCGAGGTCGTTGCGGACTATGTCACCGCAGGCGACCAGTTCATCCAGCTCACCGACGGCGGGACGCTGACTGGCGACGAGCGGACGCTTCCGTCGAATCCTCCGGTCGGCGTCGGCTGCGACAGCGCGACCGACGAGACGATCGCCGGTGACGGCGACCTCTGGGGTCGCACGTTCGTGCCGGGTGACTTCAACAGTGCGAACATCGGCGTCCGGATCAAGCAGAAGCGCTTCACCGGCAGTAGCGGCGACCCGAGTTCGATTCCGATCGACATCGACTCGATCCAGTTGATCGTCCACCACGCCGCGAGTCTGAACACCGCACCGGTGGCTGACGCGAACGGGCCGTACAACGTCGCCGAGGGCGGCTCGATCAGCCTCGACGGCTCTGGCAGCACCGACGCCGACGGCGATCCGCTGACCTACGAATGGGACCTCGACGACGACGGCATGTTCGACGACGCCACCGGGGTGTCACCGAACTTCTCCGCCGCGGGCCGCAACGGCCCCGACAGCCAGACGATCCACCTGCGCGTCCACGACGGCACCGAGTACTCCGGCATCTCGACGACCACCGTGTCGATCGACGACGTCGCGCCGACCATCCAGTCGATCGGCGCCGCACCGCCCGGCATCGACGAGGGACAGTCGGTCACCGTCTCCGGCACGTTCACCGATCCCGCCCTCGCGTTGGAGACCTACACCGGCTCCGCGATCTGGAGCGACGGCGTGTCGACGCCGGTCACGGTCGGTGCCGGCACGTTCGAGACCGACCGCATGTTCCCGGACGACCATCCGGCGACGGGTACGGCCTCCGATGTGTTCACCGTGCAGGTGACGATCACGGACGACGCAACGGCGGCCAGCGGGTCGGCCACGTCGCCGAACGTGACGGTGTCGAACGTCGACCCCGCGATCACCGTGGTGAGCGCGTCGTCCGTGTCCATCGACGAGGGTGACACCGTCACGGTCGACGGCACATTCACCGATCCGGCACTCGGCGAGCCGACCGAGACGTTCAGCGGGTCGTCGCTGTGGAGCGACGGCGCGAGCACTCCGGTGTCGACCGGCGCCGGGACGTACACGACGTCGCGCACGTTCCTCGACGACGACCCGACCGCGACGGCATCCGACGACTTCACCGTCGACATCACGATCGACGACGACGACACCGGGAGCGACACCGCGTCGTCCCCGACGATCACGGTCAACAACGTCGACCCGGTGATCGACACGCTCAGCGTCACGCCGAGCATCGACGAGGACGGCACCGTGTCGCTGGGCGGCACCTTCTCCGACGTCGGCGTCCTCGACACCCACACCGTCAGCGTCGACTGGGGCGAAGGCCTCCCGGAGGCGGCAACGGTCGTCCAGGGTGCGGGGAGTGGATCGTTCTCGGCGAGCCACCAGTACCTCGACGACAACCCGACAGCAACGCCGCAGGACACGTACACGATCACGGTCACCGTGACCGACGACGACACCGGCAGCGACACCGCCACCATCGACACCGTTGTCCACAACGTCGCGCCGACGATCGATTCGATCGCCAGCGATGCGACGTTCGAGGACAAAGCCGAGGAAGGCGAACCGGTCAATGTGTCCGGCGCGTTCAGCGACGTGGGCACCGAGGACACGCACACCGGCGTCATCGACTGGGGCGACGGCAACTCGTCGGCCGCGACGATCGTGCAGGGCAGCGGTTCTGGAACGTTCGAGGGCACCCACTCGTACGCCACCGGCGGCGTGTTCACCGTGACGGTCACGATCACCGACGACGACACCGGTGAGGTGTCCGACACGACGCTCGCGGTCGTCACCGGCGTCGGCATCAACGGCGGCGTGCTACAGGTCGTCGGGACCAACGGCGACGACAAGGTCCACGTCAAGCGGATCCGGGACGAGATCGACGTCGCGTCGAGCTTCACGACGCCGAAGCATCGACGCTACGGCCTCGCCGACGTCGACTCGATCGAGATCTGGCTCTGCGACGGCAACGACCACGGCAACGTCCACCAGTCGATCGAACTCGACGCCACGATCCACGGCGGCGACGGCAACGACAAGCTCTGGGGCGGCGACGGCGACGACATGATCGAAGGCGGCGAGGGCAACGACAAGCTGTGGGGCCGAGACGGTGACGACACACTCGACGGTGGCCCCGGCAACGACATGCTCAAGGGCGGCAAGGGGTCCAACATCCTCATCTGAGCGTCGTGATCTGAACGCGTCGGGCCCACGGCCGTAGCCTTCACGCGTGTCCGACCGGCCGATCAGCCCGACCGCGCTGCCCGAATGGTTGGCGGTCGCGCTCGTCGCCGGTACGTCGGCCGCCGTGCTCGTGCTGGAGATCCTCGCCGGTCGGCTGCTCGCCCCATACGTGGGTGTCAGCCTCGACACCTACACCGGCATCATCGGCACGATCCTCGCCGGTATCGCCGCCGGCGCCTGGCTCGGTGGCACCCTGGCCGACCGGGTCGACCCTCGCCGATTGCTGCCGGTGCTGCTGATGGGCGGGGGAGCGCTCGCAATCGCCACGATCCCGATCGTCCGGGTGCTCGGTCGGACGAGCGGCAGCGGGGGTGGCATTCGCATCCTGATCCTGGCCGCCGGCGGGTTCCTGCCGGCTGCGCTGGTGCTGAGCGCCGTTCCGCCGGCGGTGATCAAGCTCCAACTCCGCGATCTCGAGGTGACCGGCACCACCGTCGGCCGGCTGTCGGCGTGGAGTACCGCCGGGGCGATCGCCGGCACGTTCGGCACCGGGTTCGTACTCGTCGCGGCCGCCGCGGTGACGACGCTGATCGTCGGCGTCGGGGTCCTGCTGTGCCTCGCCGGCATCGGGATGTGGTTCGTCGGCCGCGCCACGCGCGTGCCCGATCCGCAGGCGATGCTCAGCGCGGCTGCGCTGATGGCGGTCTCCGTCGCGGGTGTCGCCGTGATCGACGCCCCGTGCGACACGCAGACGCCGTACTACTGCGTGACGATCCGCGTCGACGACGGGCGAGCCGGGGGACGAACCCTCGTGCTCGACCGCCTGAGCCACAGTTACGTCGCGCTCGACGACCCGACGCATCTCGAGTTCTGGTACGTCCGCCGGCTCGTCGACGTGATCGAGTCGGCGCCCGCAGCACGCGACATCGTCTACGTCGGCGGCGGGGGCCTCACGATCCCGCGCTACATCCGCGCGACGGCGCCGACGACGGCGCAGATCGTGCTCGAGATCGACGGCGAACTGGTCGAGATCGTCGAAGAGCGACTGGGCTACGTGCCGAGTGAGTCGATCGAGGTCCGCGTCGGCGACGGCCGCCTCGAGTTGGCGAAGTTCGACGACGGCAGCGCGGACGTCGTGATCGGCGATGCGTTCGGCAGCCGTGCGGTGCCATTCCACCTGGCGACACGCGAGTACGTCCGCGAGGTCGAACGGGTGCTGCGCCCGGCCGGCGTCTACGCGGTCAACATCATCGACGGGCCGCGGCGGCGCTTCCTCGCGGCCGAAGCCGCCACGTTCGCCAGCGTCTTCGAGCACGTGCAGATCGTCCTCGGTTCGTCGGTCGTCGCCGGTGGCAGCGGGAACTCGGTGATCGTCGCGAGCAATGCCCCGCTCGACCTGCCGGGCGGCCCGCGTCTCCAGGGAGGAGAACTCGTCGTCGACGTCGCTGCGCTGATCGGCGATGCCGGGGTGTTGACCGACGATTTCGCCCCGGTCGATCAGCTCATCGCCCTCGGCAGCTGAGGACGGCCGGGAGGTTCGAAACGCCGCCACTCACGGCCCGCGACTTACGCGGCGCGCGTGTTGGAAGGGCGCCGGGACCGCCATAGCATCCAATGGCCGTGTTCGGAAGGAATTCCGGGCACGCAGCAGTGCAAATCGATGTCTGTGTAGGCCCTCCCCGTCGATGGGAACCGGAACCGCACAGCGAACCAGAGAATCGTGCTCCGTGCGCCTCGTCTGCCGTGTCCCGGCAGCACCGGCGGCGGAGCATTTGCGTGGAGAGCCCCCATCCCCAACGGGTCGGGGCTTGGACAACGGAAAGGCTGCCTGATGGCACAACAAGCGATCGTCGGCGAGAAGGTCGGCATGACGCAGACGTGGGTGGATGACAAGGTCGTCCCCGTCACGGTCCTGCGCGTCGAACCGATGCGCATCGTCCAGATCAAGACCACCGAGAACGACGGGTACACCGCGCTGCAGGTCACCTACGGTTCGAAGAACCCGAACAAGCTGACCAAGCCGGTCGCCGGACACTTCGAGAAAGCCGGCGTCGCACCGGGCAAGCGCCTCGTCGAGCTGCGCCTCGATTCCGTCGACGGCTTCGAGGTCGGCCAGGAGGTCACCGTCGAGCAGATCGCCGCCGGGACGAAGGTCGACGTCACGGGCACGAGCCGCGGCAAGGGCTTCGCCGGCACGATGAAGCGGCACAACTTCCGGGGCGGCCCCGCGTCGCACGGCGCCCACAAGGTGCACCGCAAGCCCGGCGCCATCGGCCAGTGCGCCTTCCCCGCCCGCGTGTTCAAGGGCATGAAGATGGCCGGGCACATGGGTCACGAGCAGGTCACCACCCAGAACCTCGAAGTCGTCCAGTCGGACGCCGAGCGCAACCTGCTGCTGATCAAGGGGTCGGTCCCCGGCCCCGCCGGCGGCGTCGTCATCGTCCGCAACGCCGTGAAATTCGCCGGAAAGGCAGGCTGACCCATGGCAACGCTCACCCTCAAGAACGCGTCCGGCAAAGATGCCGGCAAGGTCGACCTCGACGACTCCGTCTTCGGCGTCGCCCCGAACGTGGCGCTGATGCACCAGGTCGTCACGGCCCAGCTCGCCGCCCGCCGGGCCGGCACGCAGAGCACCAAGACTCGCGCCGACGTGTCCGGCGGCGGCCGCAAGCCGTTCCGCCAGAAGGGCACCGGCAACGCTCGCCAGGGTTCGACCCGTGCCCCGCACTTCACCGGGGGCGGCGTCGCGCTCGGGCCGAAGCCGCGCAAGTACGACCAGAAGACCCCGAAGAAGATGATCAAGGCCGCGCTGCGTTCGGCGCTGTCCGATCGCGCCGGCGAGGGCAAGATCATCGTCGTCGACAGCTACGGCATCGACGCCCCGAAGACGAAGGACGCGAAAGCGCTGCTCGCCGCACTCGGCGTCGAGGGCAGCGTGCTCGTCGTCGTCGGTCGTGACGACGCCGCCGCCGCGCTGAGCTTCCGCAACCTGCCCCACGTGCAGGTGATCAGCCCCGGCGAGCTCAACACCTACGACGTGCTGTGCAACGACTGGCTCGTGTTCAGCAAGGACGTCCTGCCCGAGTCGCAGACCGCGGCCCCGGCGACCGATTCGTCGGCTGCCACCGAGACGGAGGAGGAGTCCTGATGAAGGATCCCCGCGACATCATCATCGCTCCGATCGTGTCCGAGAAGAGCTACGGCCTGATCGAGACCGGCGTCTACACGTTCGAGGTCCACAAGTCGGCCTCCAAGCCGGAGATCCGTGATGCCATCGAGACCATCTGGGGTGTCGAGGTGCTCAAGGTCAACACCATGAATCGCAAGGGCAAGCGCAAGCGCACCCGCGGTACCAACCGAGTCGGTCAGAAGCCCAGCCAGAAGCGGGCCATCGTCACCTTGGCAGCGGGCGAGATCCCGCTGTTCGAGAACTGAGGGGGAGCCTGATCATGGCAATTCGTTCCCGCAAGCCCACCAGCCCCGGCCGTCGCTTCCAGACGAGCTCGGACTTCAAGGACGTCACGAAGACGACGCCCGAGAAGTCGTTGCTCGCCAAGAAGACGCGCACCGGTGGCCGCAACAGCTACGGCCGCAAGACGGCCCGCCATCGCGGTGGCGGCCACAAGCAGCAGTACCGCATCATCGACTTCAAGCGCGTCAAGGACGGCGTGACCGCCAAGGTCGCCGCCATCGAGTACGACCCCAACCGCACGTGCCGGATCGCCCTGCTGCACTACGCGGACGGCGAGAAGGCGTACATCCTGGCGCCCCGCGGCCTCAACGTCGGCGACCAGGTCCAGAGTGGCCAGGGCTCGGACATCAAGCCGGGCAACGCGATGCCGCTGCGCTACATCCCCGTCGGCACGACCATTCACAACGTCGAGCTGCGCCCCGGTCAGGGCGGCAAGATCGGTCGCTCGGCCGGGATCGCCGTGCAGTTGGTCGCCAAGGACGGCGACCATGCGACGCTGCGGATGCCGTCGACCGAGATGCGCCGGGTGTTGATCGACTGCCGTGCCACCGTCGGCGAAGTCGGCAACGCCGAGCACGAACTGATCAAGATCGGCAAGGCCGGCCGCAACCGCTGGAAGGGCGTCAAGCCGCAGACCCGCGGTGTCGCCATGAACCCGGTCGACCACCCCCTCGGTGGCGGCGAGGGCCGCACCTCCGGTGGCCGTCCCGCGGTCTCGCCGTGGGGCAAGCCGGAGAGCCGCACCCGCAACAAGAAGAAGTCCAGCCAGGACCTGATCATCCGCCGTCGTCGTTCCGGACGGGGCCGCCGCTAGTCGCGGTCGGCCAGAAAGAGAATTGGTACTCACGCCATGACACGCAGTCTCAAAAAGGGCCCGTTCGTCGACGATCATCTGCTCAAGAAGATCGACGAGCAGAACGAAGCCGGCGAGCGCAAGGTGATCAAGACCTGGTCGCGCCGTTCGACGATCATCCCCGACATGGTCGGCCACACGCTCGCCGTCCACGACGGCCGCAAGCACGTCCCGGTCTACGTGACCGAGTCGATGGTCGGCCACAAGCTCGGCGAGTTCAGCCCCACCCGCACGTTCAAGTTCCATGCGGGCCAGGAACGAGGAGCACGCCGATGACCGGCCCGAAGCTCAACGAGAAGTCGACCGTCGCGGGCGCCCGCTCCGGCACCAAGGCGCAGGCGAAGTACGTCCGCACGTCGGCGACCAAGGTCCGCGCCGTCCTCGACCTGATCCGCGGCCTCGACGTGCGGTCGGCCGACCAAGTGCTGCAGCTGACCGATCGGCACACGGCGATCCCCGTGCGCAAGGTCCTCGCGTCGGCCGTCGCGAACGCCGTCAACAACGACATGCAGGATGCCGACGAGCTCTACGTCGTCGCGTGCTTCGCTGACGAAGGCCCGACGCTGCGTCGGTTCAAGCCCCGCGCCCGTGGCCGCGCGACGCGGATCAACAAGCGCACCTGCCACATCACCGTGATCGTCGCGCGGATGAGCGACGAGCGCCTGGCGATCATCACCGCCCGCGCCGAGCGCAGTGGCACCGGTTCCGGACGTCCCGCTGCGGCGACGAGCCGTCGCGACCGGGTGTCGCGCAGCCGTCGCAAGGCCGCCGCCGACACGACCGACGAGGCCACGACCGACGAGCAGCCGACGGCTGACACCCCGGCCGAGGCCGAGGCACTCGCCGGTGAATGGGCCGGTTCGGTCCAGGCGACCGAGGACGGCGAGATGCCCGAGGGGTATCCGATCAAGGGCAACGCCGGATCGATGCTCTACCACGAGCCCGGGACGCGGTACTACAAGGCGACCAAGGCCGAAGTCTGGTTCGACTCCGCAGAGTCCGCCGAAGCGGCGGGCTTCGCGAAGCCCGGCGCGAAGAAGCAGGAAGACGTCGCCGAGGCAAGCGCCAGCGACGAGCCGGACTCCGACGAGGAGAACCAACGCGCCGACGAGGAGGAGAACAAGTAATGGGGCAGAAGATCAACCCGTACGGCTTCCGCTTGGGAGTGACCACCGACTGGAAGTCGCGGTGGTTCAGCGAGCGCGAGTACAAGCAGTACCTCACCGAGGACTGGACGATCCGCGAGAAGATCATGACGCTGCTCGAGTCGGCCGCGATCAGCCGCATCGAGATCGAGCGCACCCGTGACAAGCTCCGCGTCGACGTGCACACCGCTCGTCCGGGCATCGTCATCGGTCGCCGTGGCGCCCAGGCGGACGAACTCCGGCAGATGATCACCAAGATCACCGGCAACGCCAAGATCCAGCTCAACATCGTCGAGATCAAGAACCCCGAACTCGACGCCGCGCTGATCGCCCAGGGCGTCGCCGACCAACTCGTCAACCGCATCGCCTTCCGCCGCGCGATGAAGCGCGCCGTGCAGAACGCGGAGCGCGCCGGCGCACTCGGCATCAAGGTGCAGTGCTCCGGCCGCCTCGGCGGCGCCGAGATGAGCCGTACCGAGTGGTACCGCGAAGGTCGCGTCCCGCTGCACACGTTGCGCGCCGACATCGACTACGGCATGCGCGAGGCGAAGACCACCTCCGGCCGCGTGGGCGTCAAGGTGTGGATCTACAAGGGCGACATCCTGCCCTACAAGAAGGTCAACGAGGACAAGATCGCTCGCGAGGCCGCGATGGCCGTCGGCGAGACGTCCGGGCCCTCGGCCCTGCCGCGCAAGGTCGTGTCGTCGGCCGGCCCGCGTGCCGCAGCCGCCGCCGGCCCCGAGCCCGAGACGCAGCCGCTCGTCCGCGAGGCCGACCCCGAGCTGGAGAAGCTGCTCGACGAGGAAGAAGCAATCGCCAAGCGCACCGCGCAGGGTGAGTCGAACGAGACGCCGCGGCTGCGCGGCACGGACTGAAAGGGGAGCCGATCATGTTGATGCCCCGCAAGGTCGCGCACCGCAAGCACCACCGCGGCCGGACCAAAGGCCTGACCAAGGGTGGCTCCGGCCTGCACTTCGGCGAGTACGGCATCCAGGCGCTCGAGCCGGGGTGGATCACCGCTCGCCAGATCGAGGCCGCCCGTATCGCGATGACCCGCTCGATCAAGCGCGGTGGCAAGGTGTGGATCAACATCTTCCCCGACAAGCCGGTCACCAAGAAGCCCGCCGAGACCCGGATGGGCTCCGGCAAGGGCAACCCCGAGTTCTGGGTCGCCGTCGTGAAGCCGGGCCGGACGATGTTCGAGCTCTCCTTCCCCGACGAGGCGCAGGCCCGGCTGGCCTTGAACAAGGCCATCCAGAAGCTGCCGATCAAGGCGAAGATCATCACCCGTGAGGAGCCGATCTGATGGCTGGCAAGAAGAACGATCTGGCTGAACTCAGCCTGGGCGAGCTCGTCGAAGAGCTCGCGGCGACGAAGCACGAGGCGCTCAACCTGCGCTTCCGCAACGCCACCGGACAGCTCGAGAACACTGCCGAGATCGGCAAGGTTCGCAAGCAGATCGCCCGTATCAACACCCTCATCCGCTCGAAGGAGATCGCAGCGGCCGAGGCCGGACAGTGACGGTGAACGAGATGCCTGAAGAAACCGCAACCACCACGACCGACGCGACTGCGACCGACGCGGCTGCGACCGACGCGGCCACGACCGACGCGGCCGCGACCGACTCGTCGCGGACCGTCCGCAAGGTCCGCGAGGGCACCGTCGTGTCCAACAAGATGGACAAGACCGCCGTCGTCGCCGTCGTCAACCGCGTCCGTCACGCGAAGTACAACAAGTTCGTCCTCCAGACGAAGAAGCTGTACGCCCACGACGAGACCAACGACGTCAACATCGGCGACAAGGTCCGCGTGATGGAGACCCGCGCGCTCAGCAAGAACAAGCGCTGGCGCATCACCGACGTGCTGGAGCGTGCCAAGTGACCGAGCACAGCGAGAAGTTGGAGGGATCACAGTGATCCAGCAGGAGTCCCGGCTGCGCGTCGCCGACAACAGCGGCGCCAAAGAGGTGCTGTGCATCAAGGTCCTCGGCGGCACACGCCGTCGCTACGCGTCGATCGGCGACGTGTTCGTCGCGACCGTCAAGGACGCGATGCCCGGTGCCGGCGTGAAGAAGGGCGAAGTCGTCAAGTGCGTCGTCGTGCGCACGAAGAAGGAGAAGCGTCGTCCCGACGGCAGCTACATCCGTTTCGACGAGAACGCCGCAGTACTGATCAAGGACGACATGACACCGCGAGGCACGCGCATCTTCGGCCCGGTCGGGCGCGAGCTGCGTGACCGCAAGTTCATGCGCATCGTCTCACTCGCACCGGAGGTGCTCTGAGATGCGCAGCATTGACCCCGAGGAGGTCACGGTATGAAGCTCCGCAAGGGTGACACCGTCGAGGTGATCACCGGCAAAGACAAGGGCAAGCAGGGCGAGATCGACCACGTCTTCCCGAAGACGAACAAGATCATCGTGCACGGCGTCAACACCGCGTCGAAGCATTCGCGCCCATCGCGCGCCGACCAACAGGGCGGCATCATCGACAAGGACATGCCGTTCGACGCGAGCAACGTGATGCTCGTCCACGGCGGCAAGAAGGTCCGCATCGGCTACAAGGTCAACGACGACGGGACGAAGGTGCGCGTCACCCGCCCGGGCGGAGAAGAGATCAAATGAGCGACACCGCAACCGTTCCGCGCCTCAAGGCGCGTTACGCCGACGAGATCAAGGCGCAGCTGCAGGCCGACCTCGGCATCGACAACGTGATGCAGGTCCCCGCGCTCGAGAAGATCGTGATCAACATGGGCGTCGGCCGCGCCGCCGGCCAGCCGTCGCTGATCGAAGCTGCCGTTGCGGACCTCACGGTCATCTCCGGGCAGAAGCCGATCATCACCAAGGCGAAGCACTCGATCGCCAACTTCAAGTTGCGCGAGGGCCAGTCGATCGGCACCAAGGTCACCCTGCGCGGCGACCGGATGTGGGAGTTCCTCGACCGCTTGATCTCGGTCGCGATTCCGCGAATCCGGGACTTCCGCGGGCTGCCCGCGAACTCCTGGGACGGCAACGGCAACTACACGTTCGGCCTCAACGAGCAGACGATGTTCGCCGAGATCGACCCCGACAAGGCCGATCAGCCCCGCGGGATGGACATCACCATCGTCACCACGGCGAAGACCAACGAAGCAGGCAAAGCACTGCTCGAGGCGTACGGCTTCCCCTTCAAGAAGGGTGCCGAGGCGGACAACGAACCGCGCAAGAAGAAGCGCACGGGCCCGCAGTTCGGCGGGAAGAGGAAGAAGTAGGCCATGGCCAAGAAAGCACTGATCAACAAGGCGAACGCCAAGCCGAAGTTCAAGGTCCGGGCATACACGCGCTGCAAGCGCTGTGGCCGGGCCCGCTCGGTGTACCGCAAGTTCGGCCTCTGCCGCGTGTGCCTGCGCGAGCTCGCCCACGCCGGTGAGATCCCCGGCCTCACGAAGTCGAGCTGGTGAGGAGACCAACCAATGCTGACTGATCCCATCGCAGACATGCTCACCCGGGTTCGCAACGCGAACACCGCGAAGCACGACGAAGTGCCGATGCCTTCGTCCAAGCAGAAGGTCGCGCTCGCCGAGGTCCTCAAGAAGGAGGGCTACATCGCCGACTACGCGACCGCGCCGTCGCCCCGCGGCGTCGGTGACGTACTGACCATCCAGATGAAGTACAGCGAGGAACGCGATCGCACGATCATGGGCCTGCGCCGCATCTCGACTCCCGGATTGCGCGTCTACCGCGACGCCAAGGCCGTGCCCCGCGTGCTCGGTGGCCTCGGAGTCGCCGTCCTGTCCACCAGCCAGGGGCTGATGACCGACCGCGAGGCGCGCAAGCGCAACGTGGGCGGCGAGATCCTCTGTTACGTCTGGTAAGGAGCCGCACATGTCCCGAATCGGAAACGCACCCATCACGGTCCCGGCAGGCGTCGACGTCAAGGTCGAGGGCCGGAACATCTCGGTGAAGGGCCCCAAGGGCACGCTCGAGCGCGAGATCCCCGGCTCGATCACGATCAGCCAGGACGGCGACACGCTGACCTGCGCTCGCCCGAACGACGAGAACAAGACCAAGGCGATGCACGGGCTGACCCGCAGCCTCGTCAACAACATGGTCCTCGGCGTCACCGAGGGTTTCAAGAAGGAACTCCAGATCGTGGGCGTCGGCTACCGCGCCGAGGCGCAGGGCCCCAACGCCCTGCGGTTGAACCTCGGCTTCAGCCACACCGTCGACGTGAAGGCGCCCGAAGGCGTCTCGTTCGAAGTGCCCGCCCAGACCCAGGTGATCGTCACCGGCATCGACAAAGAGGTCGTCGGTCAGGTCGCCGCCAACATCCGCAGCATCCGCAAGCCCGAGCCGTACAAGGGCAAGGGCGTGCGGTACCTCGGCGAGCGCGTCGTGCGCAAAGCCGGTAAGGCCGGAAAGAAGTAGTCATGACCAAGATCGCTCAACAACGCCGCTCGGGCCGGATCCGTCGCCACCGTCGGGTTCGCAAGAAGATCCACGGCACCGCGCAGCGGCCACGCCTCGCGGTGTACCGCTCGAACAAGCACCTGTCGGTCCAGTTGATCGACGACGATGCCGGCACGACGCTGGCATCGGCCTCGACCACCGAAGCCGACCTCCGCTCCGCCGGCAGCGGTGGCAGCGTCGACGCGGCGGGCCGTGTCGGTACCCTCATCGCCGAGCGTGCCACGGCCGCCGGGATCGACAAGGTCGTCTTCGACCGGGGCGGTTTCGCCTACCACGGACGCATCGCCGCCGTGGCATCCGCCGCACGTGAAGCAGGACTGGAGTTCTGATGGGATTCGGAAACAACCCCCGCGACAGCCGCAACGACAACCGTCGCGACAACGACGACGGCCTGCGCGAGTCGCGCGTCATCACGATCAACCGCGTCGCCAAGGTCGTCAAGGGTGGCCGCCGGTTCTCCTTCACCGCGCTCGTCGTGATCGGTGACGGCAACGGCAAGGTCGGCCTCGGCTACGGCAAGGCGAAGGAGGTGCCCCTCGCGATTCAGAAGGGCACCGAGGAGGCGAAGCGCAACCTCTTCGAGGTCCCGATGGCCGGCAGCACGATCATCCACCCCGTCGTCGGTCAGACCGGTGGCGGGCGCGTGATGCTCAAGCCCGCCGCGCCCGGTACGGGCGTGATCGCCGGCGGTGCGGCGCGCGTCATCCTCGAAGAGGCCGGCGTGCACGACGTGCTCTCGAAGTCGCTCGGCTCCGCCAACCACATCAACGTCGCGCGGGCCACGATCCACGGGCTCAAGTCGCTGCAGCGTCCCGACGAGATCGCCAAGCGGCGCGGCATCGCACCCGAGGAATTCGTGCCGAAGGGCCTGCTCAACGCGTACAACGAGCGCAACAAGAAGCCCGCCGCCGAGCCGGCCGCGGCAGCCTCCGGGAGCACCGAATGAGCGATCTCCATGTCAAGCAGGTCAAGTCGGCCATCGGCACCAAGCCGAAGCACCGGGGGACACTCCGCGCGCTCGGGCTCGGCAAGATCGGCAACACCAACACCCTGCCGGATCGGCCCGAGATTCGCGGAATGATCGCGCGGGTCCCCCATCTGATCGAAGTCACAGAAAGCAACTGACGATGAAGGTTCACGACCTCGCACCGGCCCCCGGGTCGAAGAAGAGCCCGAAGCGCGTCGGGCGCGGTACCGGCGGCAAGGGCGGCAAGACCGCCGGCCGCGGGATGAAGGGCCAGCGCGCCCGCAACACCGTCGCTCGAGGCTTCGAAGGTGGCCAGACGCCGCTCAAGCAGCGGGTGCCGAAGCTGCGCGGGTTCAACAACCCGTTCCGCGTCGAGTACCAGGCGATCAACGTCAATGCGCTCGGCGCGCTCGCCGACAAGCTCGGCCGCGCCGACATCAGCTTCGACGATCTCGTCGACGGCGGCCTCGTCCGCAAGGGCGACTTCGCCAAGATCCTCGCCCGCGGCGAGATCTCCACGAAGGTCAACGTGTCCGCGCACGCCGCGTCTGCCGCCGCGAAGTCGGCGATCGAGGCTGCCGGCGGCAGCGTCACGCTGATCACCCTGCCGTTCAAGGAAGAGGGCAAGGCCGGTCGTCCTGCAGTGCAGGGCAACCAGTTCGCGAACCGCTGAGCGTCCGCCCGCCGCTTCCGGGCGGCAGGCGATCGCAGGCTCGCGCTGGTACGGTCGACGGGCTGCGGCTCGCCGGCCCGGCGCCGCCGAACGCAACCGCACACCACGAATCGCACACCACGCACATCCATCAACAGGGAGCCGTTTCCATTGATTTCGAATCTGGCGAACATCTTCAAGATCTCGGATCTGCGCAACAAGGTGCTGTTCGTGGTCGCGATGGTGCTCGTGTACCGCCTCGGCGTCGCCATTCGGGTTCCCGGCGTCGACGGCATCGCCATCGAGCAGCTCCGCGCCTCGGCTGACCAGCAGGGCGCGCTCGGCTTCCTCAACCTGTTCTCGGGCGGCGCGTTCGAGAGCTTCTCGATCTTCGCGCTCGGCATCATGCCGTACATCACGGCGAGCATCATCATGCAGGTGCTCGGCGTGGTCATCCCGAAGCTGGAGGAGCTCCAGCAGGAGGGCGCGGTCGGGCAGCGCAAGATCACCCAGTACACCCGCTACGTCACCGTCGGCCTCGCGACGCTGCAGGCCACGGGCCTCGTGTTCATCTTCGGGACCGGCCGCGGGACCGCGTTCTTCACCGCCGCGAGTGCGGCGCCGACCGTACCGCTGCTGCCCGACGGCGTGTGGCCTCGCGGGTACCTGATCATCCCGACGCTCGTCGCCGGCACCGCCGTGCTGATGTGGCTCGGCGAACTGATCTCGCAGCGCGGCATCGGCAACGGCATGTCGATGGTCATCTTCGCGTCGGTCGTCGCCTCGCTGCCCGGTGGCTTCTTCGGCATCATCCAGCTCAACAAGTGGTTCTGGTTCTTCGCGATGGTCGTGCTGACGATCGGGATCATCATCGCCGTCGTGTTCGTCGAACTCGGTCAGCGACGGATCCCGGTCCAGTTCGCGAAGCGTGTCGTCGGCCGTCGCATGATGGGTGGCCAGAACACCTACATCCCGCTCAAGGTCAACCAGTCGGGCGTGATCCCGATCATCTTCGCGAGCTCGATCCTGTTGCTCCCGGTGATCATGTCGAACGTGCTCGGCTCCGGCGAGGGGTGGCGCGGCGAGATCACGAGCTTCGTCGATCGCTACATCGTCAACCCGCAGAACCTCGTGTACATCACGATCCTCGCGTTGATGATCATCGCCTTCGCCTACTTCTACAATTCGATCGCGTTCGACCCGATCCGCCAGGCCGACCAGTTGCGCAAGCAGGGCGGATTCATCCCCGGTGTGCGTCCGGGCCCCCAGACCGAGCGCTACCTCGGCAAGGCGGTCAACCGCATCACGCTGCCGGGAGCCGTGTTCGTCGCCGTGATCGCCGTGCTGCCGTACCTGCTGCTGATCGCCGCCGACGTCAACACCTTCGGGTTCGCCGGCACGAGCGTGCTGATCTCCGTCGGCGTCGCGCTCGAACTGATGCGCCAGATCGACAGTCAGCTCACGCTGCGCAACTACGAGGGCTTCTTGAAGTAGGGCCGACCCCGTGATCCCGGGCGCTCGCCTCATCATCCTCGGGCGGCAGGGTGCCGGCAAGGGCACGCAGTGCGTGCGCCTCTCCCGGCACTTCGTCGTACCGCACATCTCCACCGGGGACATGTTGCGCGCCGCCGTGCGAGAGAAGACGGAGCTGGGCCTGATGGCCAAGGAAGTGATGGACGCCGGTGGGCTCGTCGGCGACGACATCATGATCGGCATCGTGCGCGAGCGGCTCAACGCAACCGACGCGAAAACGCGGGGCTACATCCTCGACGGGTTCCCGCGGACGCAAGAGCAGGCGATCTCACTCGACGAGATCGCCGCCGAGCAGGACCGCCCGGTCGACGTCGTGCTCGATCTGAACGTGCCGCGCGAGATCGTGCTCGAGCGGATCTCGGCGCGTCGCGTCTGTCGCGACTGCGGCACCAACTACACGGCGACCGGCAACGACCCGAGCCCGTGGATCTGCGACGTGTGCGGTGGCGACGTGCTGCAACGCGCCGACGATACGCCCGACTCGGTCAACCGCCGCCTCGACCTCTACGAGGAGCAGACGTTCCCGCTGATCAAGCATTACGGCGACCAGAATCGTCTCGTCGTCATCAACGGTGTCGGTCACCCCGACTCGGTGTTCGACCGGTTGGTCAAAGCGGTCGAGGCGAACCGCGTCTGATGGCTGTCGCAGGCGCGTACGGCGAGCTACCGGCGACCGTACCGGCCGCCGCGACCGTCCTGTTCGACGGCTATTGACGGTTCTGTACCCGTAGCGCCCGTTGGATACGGCGCCTCGATCGAACCGGCCACCTGGAGGTCGCGCCCGCGCAGCGCACCGGGCTGGACGCACGCCGGCAGATCACCTCCGACGACGCCGCCCGCGCGGTCTGGACCGTCGCGGGATCCGACGCCGGGCCAGTGAAGGTGGGTGGTGCGCGTGCCGTCGCGCTCGCCCTCGCCGTCGGTCGGCGGGCCCGCTGGCCACTCGTGCCGTGGCGTGCGCCGCTGCGCCACCTCGGCGTGCCCTGGATGCTCGATCGCGTGTACGAACTGGTCGCCGCGCTCCGCCACCGGCTACCGGGCGAGACGCCGTGGTGTACCGAGCACGCGGGCGAGTGTGATCCGCCGCCGGGCCGATGACGTCATCGCGCCCGGTGCAGCGACTCGGGCACCTCCCGGGCCTCGACGGCCTGCGTGCTGTCGCGGTCGCGGCCGTGTTCCTCTTCCACGCCGGCGTGATCGACGGCGGGTTCATCGGCGTCGACGTGTTCTTCGTCGTCAGCGGATTCCTGATCACGGCGCTCGCGATCGCCGAGATCGAACGGACGGGCCGGCTCGACCTCGGCGCGTTCTGGGCGCGCCGCGCCCGCCGCCTGCTCCCCGCCGTGTTCGTGCTGTGTGCCGCGGTGGTCGCCGTCTCGGCGGCGCTGGGCGGCGGCGCGGCGCGTCGGGTCGGACGCGATGTGATCGCCGCGCTGGCGTACGTCGCGAACTGGAACCAGGTCGGCGAGGGCCGCGACTACTTCGCCGCCTACGAGAGCCCTTCGTTGTTGGAACACACCTGGTCGTTGGCGGTCGAGGAACAGTTCTACGTCGTGTGGCCGCTCGTCATCGTCACGCTCGTGGCTGTCTTCGGCGCGGCCGCCGCCCGCCGATCGATCGCCACGGTCGCCGC
>JAHEKY010000148.1 GCA_024644465.1 Ilumatobacteraceae bacterium
GCCGGCCGGCAGCGGCTGCGTCGCGAACGTCGCAGCAGCATCGAACGCCTCGGCGACCGTCGCCGCGCGGGTGATCCCGCCGGCACGGCATGCGCCGTCGAAGATCTTGTCGTTCGCCGCGAGCGCACCGGTGTGGCTGGCCGCCGCCTGGGCGCCGCCTTCGGTCGCGCCGCCCTTGACGACCACGAGCGGTTTGCGGGCGGCCGCGTTCGACAAACGCTCCATCAGCCCACGGCCGTCCGTGACGCCTTCGATGTAGGCGAGGCCGACCGTCGTCGCAGGGTCGTGCGAGTACCAGTCGAGGTAGTCGGCGACGGTCACCGCCGCGGCGTTGCCCGCCGAGATCGCTCGACTGATCCCGACGCCGGTCGACCGCGCGAGGTTGAGGAAGCTCGACACGAAGTTGCCGCTCTGGCTCGCCACCGCGATGCTGCCCGGCGGCGGGATCGGCGCCACGATCTGGACGCACAGGTCGACGGGGGTGCTGACCACACCCTGGCCGTTCGGCCCGGCGACGAGGATTCCGAGTTCGTCCGCGAGCGCGACGAGTTCGTCTTCGGCGCGCTGGCCCTCCTCACCGGCCTCGCCATAGCCCGCCGACGTGAGGAACGCAGCGCGGATGCCCTTGGCCGCGCACGCCCGCAAGAGGTCGGCGTTGCCGGCAGCCGGTGTGCAGACGAAGACGAGGTCGATGTCGCCGTCGGGCAACTCGGCGATGTCGGCGACCGTCCGGATCCCGAGCACGTCCTCGGCCTTCAGGTTGGTGCCGTGGACCGCCCCCGCGTACCCCGCGGCCAGCAGGTTGTGCAGCGAGACGAAGCCGAACTTGCCCGGATGGGTCGACGCACCGGACACGACGACGCCGCGTGGCTCGAACAGTGCCCGGAACTGCTCGTCGCTCGGCCGGGGCCGCAGGGACGGCCGCGCCGCGTCCGGCGGCGCGATCTCGACGAGGCCGTCGACCGCGACGACCGCGCCCGACGCGTCGACGATCAACGGGTTGATGTCGACGCTCGCGACATCCGCCCGCTCGCTCGCCAACCGGCCGAGCCCCACGAGCACATCGCAGAGCTGCTGCCGATCGACCGCCGCTTCCCCGCGGAACGCGCCCAGCAGCTGCTGCGTGGCGAGGTCGGCGATCATCTCGGCGGCCGTGACGGCATCGACGGGCGCCGGCCGGAACACGACGTCGGCCACCGCTTCGGCGAGGATGCCGCCGACGCCGAGCATGACGGTCGGGCCGAACTGGGCGTCGCGCACGACGCCCGCGATCAGCTCACGATTGCCGCTGATCATCGGCGCGATCAAGACGTTCACATCGCCGTCGTCCTGACGCGCCGCCTGCAGCAGTTCGGTCGCGGCGGCCTCGACCGCGGCAGCATCGGGCAGGCGCAGCCGCACGAGACCGCGTTCGGTCTTGTGCGCGATCTTGTCGCCGTTCAGCTTCGCGACGACCGGGTAGCCGATCTCGGTCGCGGCCTCCGCCGCCCCGGCCGCGGTGGTGGCGAACCGTTCGGCAGCGACCGGGACGCCGTAGTCGGCGAGCAGCGCCTTCGACGCCCGCTCCGACAACGTCGAGGACTGACCGGAGGGCGCGGCAGGCTGGGGATCCATCAGGGTGCCACCGTAGTTTCGCGGCGGAGCAGAAGCGGGTCTCCCCGGCGAATTCGTCGTCCGTCCGAGGACGTCGGTCTCAGATCGGCACGAGCGCCGCGTGGAAGAACTCGATGATGTGCGCGCTCCGCCGCTCGAGGGCCGCTTCCGACAGCGGGTTCTCGTCGAGCAGGCCTTCGAGGAATGGTGCGTCCGAGAAGTAGCTGAGCAGCGCCCCGTAGCCCGTCAGCAGCAGTTGCTCTGCGTTCTGCTGACGGAACGTACCCGCATCCATCTCCCGCTGGAAGTACGCGGCTGCCTCGTCGAACATCGGCCGCAGGACCGCTGCGAGGTCGATCCCGAGGTGGGCGCCGCCGTCGATCGCTTCGCGCCGCATCAGCGTGACGTAGCTCGGGTTGTCGGCGAAGAACGTGAACCCGGCGCGCAGCACTCCCTCGACCTTCGGCCACCCGGTCGCAGGCGCGCCGATCGCGCCGACGAGGCGCGCGAACCAATCGGACAGCAACCGCTCGAACACCTCGCCGTACAGCGCGTCCTTCGACGAGAAGTGATGCAGCAGGCTGGGGCGACGGATTCCCACCTCGGCGGCGATGTCGTTCAACGAGGTGCCGCTGTAGCCGGCATGTGCAAAGCAGATCACAGCCGCGTCGAGGATCTGATCACGCGTCGAACGTTCATGGCTCGGCGCGACGTCCGCAGCGGTGGTACTCGACATCGGACCCCGAAACCTAGCCGCGATCAGTCACGCCGCGACGGCCGGGAATCCGCCCGGCTCGGCATCGGGTCCGGTGGGTCAGGACGGCGGGTAGACGCCCATCCCCTTCGCCTTCTCGGTCTTCCAGAAGATCTCCGCGATCTGGTCGATGTAGTCGACGAGCTTCTCGCCGGCGGCGGGGTCCATCGTCTTCTTCGCTTCACCCGCCTGGTGGATCGCATCCCAGAACAACTGGTGCAGTTCGGGGAACTCCTCGAAGTGGGGCGGCGCGAAGAAGTCGGCCCACAGCACCATCAGGTGGTGCTTGGTCTCCTCTGCGCGCTGCTCCTTGATCATGATGCAGCGGGCCCGGAACACTTCGTCGTCGGACTCGGCGTACTTCTTCGCCGTCTTGACGACCGACAACGCTTCGATCTTCGCTTGCGCCGGGTCGTACACCCCGCAGTAGAGGTCGCAGTGGGCGTGGGCGACGGTGGCCGATGCAAAGAATCTGGCGAACATTGGTGGCTCCTTGTTCAAGTGGTGTTGCGGGTGGTGGTGCGCGGGTCCGCGGGACGTTCCCGGGTCTGTCCGAGCCGAAACCTACACTGCCGCATGCGGCGTCCGCTGCCCTCGCTGCCAGGAAATCGATGCTGACCACCATCCGCCGCTGGCTGCCGCGCCGCTTCGTCGTCGCCGACCGATCGATGGAGCCGACACTCGTCGCCGGTCAAGGTCTGGTCGGCGTCCCGTTCGGCCGGGTCCGCGTCGGCCAGCTGCGCTGCATCGAGCACCCCGCCCGCCCGGGCTTCTGGCTCGTGAAACGCGTCGCCGCCGTCGACGGCGCCACCATGACGGTCGCGTCGGACAACACGTCGATTCCGACCGTCGATTCGGCGACCTTCGGCGCCGTCCCGATCGCCGGCTCGTACCGGGTCGTCATCCGGATCCCCGAATACCTGATGTGACCGACAAAGTTGTGTCTGACACAACTTTGTCTCTCTACGATCGGCGCGATGGCGATCTACCTGTGTCACGAGCAGCCCGACCTGTACCTGCACGACGCGACCGTCGTCGATGCCCGCCCTGGCGCAGTCGTGCTGTCGCGGACGGCGTTCCATCCGGGCGGTGGCGGGCAGGTCGGCGACGTCGGCTCGATCGAGCACGTCGGTGGCGTCGTCGCGGTCGACCACGTCGAGGTCGACGGCGACACCTGGTGGCACGTCCTCACCGAACCCGACGCTGTGCTCACGGGGGCGGTCGAGGTCCGCGTCGATGCCGAACACCGGAGACGTGTTGCGTCCCTGCACACGATGAGCCACGTGCTCAACGCCTTCGTGTTCGACGAGTTCGAGGGGTCGCTCGTGACCGGTGCGCAGATCAACGGCGACGGCACCGGACGGATGGACTTCGATCTCACGGCGATCGACAACGACCGATTGCGGGCACTCGCCGGGCCGGTCAACGACGTGATCGCACGGGGGCTGGCAGTCGAGGCCGTGTACGTCGATGCCGACGAGGCCGCCGCGACACCCGGCCTCGTTCGGTCGCTGTCGGTCGCTCCCCCACCCACGCCGGACGGTCGGCTCCGGCTGATCGACGTCGACGGCCTCGATCGTCAGGCGTGCGGCGGAACGCACCTGAGCAACACGGCGGAGTCGCGCCCGTTCGTCATCGGCAAGATCGAGAACAAGGGCAAGCGCAACCGCCGGATACGATTCTCGTTGGCAGACGATTGAGTCGTGCCGGCGCCGCAGGCGACCGTCGGGCAAAGCCCGAGAAGATCGATCGTGGCGACGCCGTCGCCGTCGCCGGAGGCGACCGATCGGTACGATCGGATCGATGCAGATCGTTTCGGCACTGTTCGTCGAGAACTTCGAGATGCGTCAGGCGCCCGGCCCGTCGACCCGCATCGACATGACCGGCGTGATGTTCTCGCAGGCGGCCCCGGCCCCGGTGCCGCTCACGCTGACACCCCATCTCGTCGGGCTGATCTTCTGCGCGGAAGGCGAATCGGGCAACGGCGTGTTCGAGGTCGTGTTCCGGCGCGGCGTCGACGAGGACAGCGAGCAGATCGCCCGCAACGTCAGCCCGTTCACCGTCGAACCCGGCAAGTTCACCTATCGCCTCGTGCGCGGCGAGCTCGACTTCGAGGACTACGGCCAGATCTTCGCCCACTGCCGCGTCGACAAGAACCCGTGGCACATCGTGCCGTTCACACTGCTGCCACCGGCGGACTGATCCGGTCGACCGAACCGGCCGGACGACCGGCCGAATCCGATCGGTCGAGCCGTTGGGTCGCGGCCCCACCCCGTCCAGTAGCCTGCCGCGCGTGTCACTGACTGCCGAACAGGATTCCAACGCCATCGCACTCATCCGGGGGATGGCGATGGACGGCCCGCTCGCCGCGAACAGCGGCCACCAGGGCACCGCGATGGCCCTCGCACCGCTCGCCCATGTGCTCTACAGCAGGGTCATGAAGCACGACCCCGCCGACGCCGAATGGGCCGACCGCGACCACTTCGTCCTCTCCAACGGGCACGCGTCGATCCTCCAGTACTCGATGCTGTACCTGTCCGGCTACGGCCTGGA
>JAHEKY010000062.1 GCA_024644465.1 Ilumatobacteraceae bacterium
TGCATGTTCTCGTGCTGCATGTCGATCTTGGCGCGCAACACCCGGGCACCTTCGGCGAATTCGCCGTCGCGCATTCGTCGGAGCAGGTCGAGGTTCTCTGCCGGATCCCGATCCCGGTAGGGGCTCTCGACGCCCGGCCGGCCGTACCCGCCCCGCTGAGCCGAGATCGCCTCACCGTCCTGATCGTCGACGTAGGCGAGGCCGCGCTCGACCATCTGCTCGGCCCAGTCGTAGAGCTGACCGAAGTAGTCGCTCGCGAACAGCGCCGGCCGTTCCAACGGGTAGCCCAACCACGCAAGGTCCTCCAGGATGCCCTCGACGTAAATCGCCTCCTCCGTGATCGGGTTCGTGTCGTCGAACCGCAGATTGCAGATGCCGTCGAACGCCGCCGCCAGCTCGAAATCGACGGTGATCGCCTTCGCGTGGCCGATGTGGAGGTAGCCGTTCGGCTCCGGCGGGAACCGCGTCTGGACACGACCACCGAATCGACCGGAAGCGACGTCGTCCGCGACGATCTCCTGGACGTAGTTGGCGGCCGCCGGACGGTCCGAGGTGCCGGTCATGCGCTCACGGTTCCACTCATCGGGCCCAGTATGGAGCGCGGGCGACGGATTGCGCCGTGCCGATCGTGCACCGGCCGTACCGATTCCGGCGCAAGCGTACTGCGCCCGAGACGCGAACATCACACTGCGTGTTTGCCTGAACACCTGAATCGGGAGAAACTCGATGGTGAGCTGTAAGAAGCCACACCGACCGGACATCTGTCAGTGAGGGCGCGCAGTGTTGCGCGCAAGGACCACACGAAGACGACGCGAACACCATTTTCGAGCGACGGAAGGAGGGCGAGTTGGAGACCGAGACGGCCGACCCGGACGCAGCGTTCACCGAACTGTACGAAGCGCACTACTCGCCCGTTCGCCACTACGCGTCGGCGTGCGTGTCCGCCGGCGATGTCGACGACATCGTCGCCGAGACCTTCCTCGTCGCGTGGCGCCGGCTGGACGACGTTCCCGCGGACTGGGCCCGCGGCTGGCTGATCGGCGTCGCCCGCAACGTCGTGCGGACCCGCCAGCGGGCCTCCCGGCGGGCGACCGCGTTCATCGACCAACTCACCGCCGCACCGACGACGCAGGCCGCGGGTGTCGACGAGCAGCACCTCGCCGGCCAGCAGGTCGCGAGCCTGCGCTCGGCGATGTCGACGCTGAAGCCATCCGATCAGGAACTGCTCGTCCTCGCCGGCCCGTACGAGTTCTCGCTCGAGGAGATCGCGGTCGCCTTCGACATCACTGCGAACGCCGCCGGCGTCCGCGTCCACCGTGCCCGGGAACGACTCCGGTCCGCGTTCGCCAAGCAGAAGGCAGACGGGGGTGAAGCAGCATGACCGACATCGTTGATCCCGTCGAGTTGCTGAACTCGATGTCGCCCCCGGCGGGCTGGAACGAGCGGACGGACCTCGCCACCGATGCGCGAGCGGCCTCGATCTTCGATCGCGTCGTCCAGGGCAACGTCGTCCCGTTCCGTCCGTCCCGGCGGCGGCTGCGCATCGTCACCGGCGTCGTCGTCACGGTCGCCCTCGGCGGCGTCGGCGCCGCCGCGCTACTGCAGCGCGACGTCAAAGAGGACAGCGTGGTTGCCTGCTGGTCAGCGGCCGAGCCGGTGCCGGACGAGCAGTTCCAGGTCGGCTGGGACGGCGTCGCCGATCCGGCGGACCTGTGCCTGCGACCGTGGCAGAACGGAACCTTCGGCACGGACGGCCCACCGGCGCCGTTGCAGTCCTGCCTGACGCCCGACGGCGTCGTTGCCGTCATGCCCGGCGACGAAAACACGTGCGGCTCGGTCGGCCTGCAGCCCTACACGGCACCGACCCCGGGCCTCGACGAGCCGGACACCGACGTCAACGCGCTGCAGCGAATGCTCGAGAAGAAGTACAACCGGGGCGGCTGCTACACCGAGCAGCAGGCCCTGGAGGGCGTCAGGCGGACGCTCGAGGAATTCATGTTCGACGGGTGGGCGACACAAACCCTCGGCTCATTCGAGTCCGCGGAGACATGCGCTTCGGTAGCGATCGATCGGGAATCGAAGACGGTGAACATCGTCAGCGTCTCCCGATCGGCGGAAGCGCCCAACTGACCACCACCTGAAAGGAAACCAGCCCATGAAGCTGACTCTGACCTCGCGCGCCCTGATTTCGATCGCCACGGGCGCGGCACTCATCCTCCCGCTGACCGCGTCCGCTGCGGAGTCGGGACGCGCACCCGCGATCGAACCCGGCACTGAGGCACCCGGGCTCGAGATCGCAGAACGATCGATTGCCAAGTTCGAAGGCCGCGAGATCGACCTGTCGAAGAGTTGGGAGGACGCGACGGCCTGCTGGGTTCACGAGGACCTCGCGGTCACGTGTTACCGCACGGAGGCCGAGTTGGACGCGGCGGTCGCCCGGTCGACTCCGGACCGGATGGACGACGAGATCAACAGCTCCCTCGGCGAGGGCTTCGCGCGGGCGAACGGCTTCCGTGCGGCCTACTGCAGCACGTCGGCACGGCTCTACAAAGGCTCGTTCTACTCGTACAGCCTGCTCTACATCTCGTCGCGCCATACCTGGCTCAACATGTCGTGGTTCGGGTTCGACAACGCCGTGTCGAGCTACAAGATCGGGGCGTGTTCGATGGTCTTCCGCAGCGGTTCCTACGGGGGCGGCAGCACGTATTGGGGCGGGACGTCCGCGTGGACATGGCGCTCGTCCATGGGCAGCTGGGACAACGTTCTGTCCAGCGTCTACATGTACTGAATCCGGCTGTAAGAAATCGACCCATGCGGACATTTCCCGTTAGGAGCATTTGATGACACCGAGACGTCCACGATCGAACGCCGACGGGCCTGCGCACACCCGCGCGGGCCCGTCGGCGTCCCGTCGCGACCACCTTCGTGTCGTCGGCTCCGCACCCGACTACGAACCCGAACCCAAACGCGACGAGACCTTCCGTCTCGTGCAACAGCACCTGCAACTCGCCAACCGGTTGGGCGTGGGCCCACTGACCGTCACCGAACGGGCGCGATCGTTGTTGGCGTCGTCGTGCATCGGCTGGCGCCGCAACGGCCAGTGCGTCACGCAGGACCTGTCACCGTGCGCGGAACCGCACGAGGCGTGCCTGCTCGCGCAGTATCACCATGACCTGCTGCTGCTCGAGCACGGCCTGCTCGGCCCGGTCCCGCGCCAACCCGCGGCTGTTCCACCGCTGGCCTATTCGGCAACACCGTCCCCTCAAGGAAGTTGATCGACCCATGACCTTCGAATCCGCGCTCGCTCCGGACACCCCGACCGACACCCGTGGCACGTCCGAACGTGGCCCGATATCGCTTCCACCAGCAGAGGGAGACGTGACGAAGCGATTCAGCCAGCGGGTCACGGCCAACTCGGTCGACGACACGGGGCGCTGGATCGGCGCGCGGCTACGGGCGATCCGCGAGCAGAAACGGCTGTCGCTGGTCGACGTCGAGCGGCTCAGCGGCGGCGACCTCGGGACGTCGACGATCGGGGCGTACGAGCGTGGGGATCGGGCGATCTCGATCCCCAGGCTCGACCGGATCGCCGACTTCTACGGCGTGCCGATCGAGCAATTCCTGCCCCGGCTACCGGGTCAGGCCCCGACCCCGACCAGGACATCGCCGATCGCGGAGACGTTGTGCATCGACGGTGACCAACTCGCGCCGCTCGACGGCGCCGAATTCGTCGCGATGAAGCGGTACATCTCGCTCGTGCGCGAGCAGCGCGTCGGGCGCCGGAGCGAGCCGATCACGCTTCGGGGGGCCGATGCCGTCGTCATCGCGGCGATGTTCGGCGTGCCGACCGACGCGATCGTCGAGCGATTGCGGGCGCTCGACCTGTTGGCCGGCGAGGCAGCCTGACGATCCTCGTCAGGCGCTGACATAGCCCTGCGCCCGGTCGTCCGCGACCGCCGCGGGGTCGCGATCGCCCGGGTCACCGAACCCGCCGCCGCCGGGCAGTTCGAGGATCAGCCGCCGGCCGGCCGGTACGGTCTGTTTGCCCTTGCTCGCGAACGGCGAACCATCGTCGAGGCGGACCCCGCCCGGAGCACCCGGGCCACCCCCTTCGCGACCGCGCGCGGGGTGTTCGCACCGGTCGAACATCGCGGAGAACTCGAAGTGGTAGCCGTCGGTGGGTGCGATCTCGATGACCTGTCCGAACCCACCCCGCTGACGGCCTGCGCCCGCACTGTCCTCACGAATCTCCTTGCGCCAGAAGATGATCGGCCCGACCTGCTCGGTGGCTTCGACCGACATCGTGCGGACTCCGGACGGAAAGGCTGTCGCGGTCAGGCCGTCGAGGTGCGGCCGGGCACCGGTGCCGCCGCTGTTGAACATCAGCAGTTCGACCGGGGGTGCGCCGGCGTCGTCCGAGCGGGCGCTCGCCTGGAAGTTCCACAACGCGCCGGAACCCTCCGCCGGAATGCGGTGTGGCAGTGCCTGCGCGAGTGCGCCGAGACACAGGTCGGTGACGAAGTGCCCGATCACGTGGCGGATCGCGACAGGGTCCGGTCGAACGGCGTTGACGATGACGCCGGGCGGTGCGCTCACCGTGAACGGCAGCAGTGAGGCGTAGTTGTTCGGCAGTTCGGGAGCGAGCGCGACGAGCATGCCGTACGTGAAGTAGGCGTGTGCGTAGTTGATCGGCACGTTGACGCCGTACGGGCTCGTGCCCGAGGTCCCCGCGAAGTCGGCGTGCATCCCTTCGTCGGACACGGTCAGCGTCACGGCCAACGTCACGGGGTCCGCATAGCCGTCGACGACCATCTCGTTGTGGTACTCGCCGTTCGGGACGTGGACGAGCGCGGCCATCGTCGCGTCGTGCGTCCGCGCGAACACGAACTCGGCGAGCCCGTCGAGGTCGGTGAGCCCGAACTCCTCGAGCATCACGTGCAGTCGCCGCATGCCGGTGTCGTTCGATGCCGCCAAGCCATGGATGTCACCGATCACCTGGTCGGGCTCGCGCACGTTGTTGCGCACGATGTTGACGAGGTCACGGTTGAGCGTGCCCCGCTCGATCCACTTCATGATCGGGATGCACACGCCCTCCTCGTACACCTCGCGCGCGTCGGGCCCGAAGCCCCGGCCGCCGATGTCGACGACGTGCGCGGTGGAGGCGAAGAAGCCGATCATGTCGTCGTCGACGAACACCGGCGTGGCGACGGTGATGTCATGCAGGTGGCCGGTGCCCTTCCACGGGTCGTTGGTGATGTAGACGTCACCCGGATAGATCCGATCGGGCCCGATGTCGTTGATGAAGTACACCAACGCCGCCGCCATCGTGTTGACGTGGCCGGGCGTGCCGGTCACCGCCTGGGCGATCATCCGGCCACGACGGTCGAACAGCCCCGCGGAAAGGTCCCCGGCTTCGCGCACCGACGTCGAGAACGCGGTCCTGACCAGCGTGAGCGCCTGTTCCTCGAGCACCGAGATCAGCCGGTTCCACATCACCTGGTGGTCGAGCTCGCGACGGATGTCGGACGTCACGGCCGAACCTCCCGGCGGACGATCAGCAGCGTGCCGTCGAGCTGCGCGACGCAGCGGTGATGTGTCGCGAGCACCGTCGTCGTCTGGTCCTCGACGATGACCGCCGGCCCGTCCACGTACGCACCGGGTGCGATCAGGGCGCGGTCGACGACCGCCGTCGGCACGGTCGTGCGCGCCACCGCGTCGTAGGCATCGCGGGTGGTTCCCCAGTCGGCCGGCTGTCGGGCAACGCTGTCCAGCTCGACGCGCTCGGGTGGGGCGGTCACCGAGGCGACCCGTACGGACCAGCTCACCGCCTCGATCGCGAGGTCGTCGATCGCTCGGCCGAAGAATTCCTCGTAGGCCTTTCTGAATCGGGCGGCGAGCTGCTCGGCGGCGAAGTCGTCGAACACGAGGTCGTCGAGCCGCACCGGGATCTCCCACCCCTGCCCGACGTACCGCATCGAGACCTGGCGCAGCACGGTCACCTCGGCGTCGGTGCCCTCCCGCACGAACGACTGCGCCTCGTGCTCCAGTTCGGTGAGCACGCCGTTCACGCCGTCGACGTCGAAATCGACGGTGCTCGTGAAGAAACTGCGCACCGCCTCGTACGCGAACGGCGCTCGCAGGAATCCGATCGCGGAGCCGACCCCGGCGCCGGGGGGCACGAGGAGTTCGTCGAGCCCGAGCTTGTCGATCAGCCGGGCGGCGTGCAGGGGTGCGCCGCCCCCGAAGGCGATCATCGTGAAGCCTGCGAGATCCTTGCCGTTCTCGACAGCGTGGACCCGTGCCGCGTTCGCCATGTTCTCGTCGACGACCTCGCCCACACCGATCGCTGCGCCGAGCGGGTCGAGGCCGAGCGTGCTGCCGACGCTGCGCGCGAGTGCGTCAGCCGCGAGCTGCGGGTTCAGCGCGATGTCGGTGGCGCCGAACGTGTCGGGATGCAGCCGGCCGAGCTGCAGGTTCGCATCGGTGACCGTGGCGTCCGTGCCACCCCGGTCGTAGCACGCGGGCCCGGGCTCGGAACCCGCGCTGTGCGGGCCGACCCGGATCTGGCCGAGCGTGTCGACGCGGGCGATCGAGCCTCCCCCGGCACCGATCTCGATCATCTCGATGACCGGGATCGAGATCGGCATCCCGCTGCCCTTCTTGAAGCGGGCCGTGCGATCGACCTCGAACGTCTTCGCGGTCTGCGGGGTGAAGTCCTCGATCAGGCTGATCTTCGCGGTCGTCCCTCCCATGTCGAACGACAGCACGCGGTCGCGCCCGTACCGGGCGGCGAGGTCGGCCGCGAAGATCGCGCCGCCCGCCGGACCGGACTCGATCAGCCGCACGGGAAACGCGGCCGCACTGTCGACGCTCATCAACCCGCCCCCCGAGTGGATCAGGTAGAGCGGGCACGACGCGCCGCGGGCCTGCAGCTCGTCGCGCAGCCGCACGAGGTACGAGGCCATCAGCGGTTGGACGTACGCGTTCGCGCAGACGGTGTTGAACCGTTCGTACTCCCGCATCTGCGGGGACACCTCGCTGCTGACCGAGACGGTCACGTCCGGCAGTGCGTCCCGCAGCAGTTCGCGAAAGCGCTGCTCGTGGACCGGATTCTGGTAGCTGTGCAGGAAGCCGACGGCGACGGATCGATATCCACCCGCGTCGATCCGCTCGATCACCCGCCCGGCATCGTCCTCGTCGAATGGCACGACCACCTCGCCGCGGGCGTTCAGCCGTTCGGTGACGACGAATCGGTCCTTGCGCTCGATCAGCGGTTTCGGCAACACGATGTCGAGGTCGTACTGCTCGTAGCGACTCTCGGTCCGCGTCTCGATCACGTCGCGGAATCCGGCGGTCGTGACGAGCGCCGTCGCGGCACCGCGCCGTTCGATCAGCGCGTTCGTCGCCAGCGTCGTACCGTGGATGATCTGCCCGATGTCGGCGAACTGCACGTCGTACACCCGGCAGATCTGGTCGAGGCCGGTGAGGATCGCCGCCTCGGGCGCGTCGTGCGTCGTCAGCAACTTCGTCGACTCGAACGTGCCGTCGGCGAGTTCGAGCACGATGTCGGTGAACGTCCCCCCGACGTCCGCGCCGATCCGTACGGTCATGACGACGATGCTACGGCGTCGTCCGAAGCCGGCTCCACCGCCCGGTCGACCCCGACGACCTCGACGCGCCGGCCGAACGCCTCTGCGAGGAGCGCCGACCGCTCGTTCGCGGCGTAGACCTCGAGTTCGAGTTCCTCCGCCGGTGCGCCGAGCGGCTCGATCCGCACGGCGTCGTCGTCCACGTGCACGCGCATCGACTGCACGGTCGCGGCGTGACGCCGGTCGAGGCCGATCGCGACCCGCAGGATGCCGGCGAGCATCCGGACGAGCGCCTGCTGCTCGGTCGAGAGCGCGGCGAACTCCGGGTGCTTGTCGGCCGGCTTGCTCTTGCGGTGGTAGCGGGCGATCACGGCGATCAGCTCGATCTCGTTCTCGGTGAACCCGGTCAGCTGTTCGCTGTTGCGCACGACGTAGTACGAGTGCTTGTGGTGGCTCGAGTGGCTGATGAACAGCCCGACATTGTGGACCAGCGCCGCTGCGTCGAGCAGTTCGCGGGCGTCGTCACCGAGGCCGTGCAGCGCACGGGTGCGGTCGAACAACTGCGTCGCGAGCGCGGCGGTGTGTTCGGCGTGCAGCGGATCCGGGTCGAGCTGGCGGGCGAGGCGCACGAGGTTGCCGCGCCGGAGGTCATCGAGGGCATGCTCGTCGGAGAACCGGTCGAACAGCACGCCTTCGCGCAGCGCGAATCCCGAGATCGTCATCGAATCGAGGCCGAACATCGAGAAGATCTCGTGCAACAGCACCGCCCCGCCGACGATGATGTCCGACCGGCGCTCGTCGAGCCCGGCGAGTTTCCGGCGCGCGGCGGCGCCGGACGAGAGGATCGCCTCGACGACCGTGTCCAGTTCCGCAGCCGTGAACTCGACGGCGTTCATCAGACGGACGTCCTGACCTCGCGCCGCAGCCGCCATCGCGGCCAACGTCGTCGCGGTGCCCGAACTGCCGATGGCGATCTCCGGTTGATGGCCGCCGAGTTCGTGGACGACCGGGGCCAGCGCGGCGCGGACGTACTGCCGACACTCCCGCTGCTCGCCCGCCGTCGGTGCTCTGCCCTTGGAGGCCGCCTTCGCGAAGAACCGCTCGGTCAGGCGAATCGCGCCGAGCTTCATGCTGCGCGCCTCGATCACCGATCCCCCCTCGCCGACGAGCAACTCCGTGCTGCCGCCGCCGATGTCGACGAGCAGCAGGCGACGATCGAACACGGGCAGCGCATGGAGGACGCCGCGGTGGATCAGCCGTGCCTCCTCGAACCCGCTGATCACTTCGACGTCGATGCCGACTTCGTCGCGCGCCCGGTCGAGGAATTCCCGGCGGTTCGATGCCTCGCGCACTGCGCTGGTGGCCACGGCGACCAGCTCGACATCGCCGAAACTCGTCGCGACCTGGGCGAGGCGATCGAGCGCGGCGATGCCCCGGTCGATCGCGTCGGCGGCGAGCTGCTTCATCTCGCCGGCACCCTGGCCGAGCCGCACCATCTCCTTCTCGTTCGTCAGGATCTCGAAGCCACCGTGCTCGGCGAGTCTCGCGACGACGAGGTGGAACGAGTTGGTTCCGATGTCGATCGCCGCCCTGATCGTGGTCGGCTCCCCGCCGGACAGGTTGTCAGCCACAGCGAAGTGTTAGCAGGGCGCGGCGGCGCGAGCGAACGTCGTGCTCCGCTGGGCGCGTGGCGGCCGCCGAGCGCGAGGATGCCGGGCGTGACGACGACCGACGTGGGCAGTGCGGCCCTCGACTCGTGGCGGGGGTGGGCGATGGTCGCGGCGACGTTCGTGTCGACGTTCACCGTGTTCGGCGTCGCGTACAGCTTCGGCGCGTTCTTCGAGTCGATGGCGGCCGAGTTCGACACCGGCAAGGGGCTGACCGCGTTGCTCTTCTCCGTGACGACGTTCCTCTACTTCGTGCTCGGGTTGTGGACCGGGCGGTGGTCGGACCGGGTCGGCCCCCGCCCCGTGTTGCTCGCCGGGGCCGTTGCGCTCGGTGTCGGCCTCGCCGCGACGTCGGTCGCGTCGTCGATCTGGCTCGGGTTGGCGACCTACTCGATCGGTGTCGGCATCGCCGTCGCGTGCGGGTACGTGCCGATGGTCGCTGCGGTCGGCGGCTGGTTCGCGCACCACCGCACCGCAGCGCTCGGCGTGGCCGTCGCGGGGATCGGCACCGGCACGTTGGTGATGGCGCCGACCGCCGGCTGGCTGATCGACGAACACGGCTGGCGCGTCACGTACCGCGCGTTCGCGGCCGGCGGCGTCGTCCTGCTGCTGGGGTGCGCGCTCGTCGCCCGCCGACCACCGCTCGACATCGCTGCCGCTCCCCCGCCGCCGCTGCGGGTGCTCGCCGGCCATCACTCGTTCCGCCTGTTGTATGCGTCGACGCTGCTGATGTCGCTCGCGCTGTTCGTGCCGTTCGTGTTCCTCGCGTCGTATGCGGAGGACGAGGGCATTTCGAGCGCCCGCGCGGCGACACTCGTCGGCCTGATCGGCGGCGCGAGCATCGTCGGACGGCTCGCGCTCGGCGCCGTGGCGTCGCGCGTCGGTCTCGTCGGCCTCTATCGGGGCTGTTTCGCGACAATGGGCGCGAGTTTCTTCATCTGGCTCGCCGCCGGCGACCGCTTCGCGGTGCTCGTGACGTTCACGATCGTCCTCGGCGTCGCGTACGGCGGGTTCATCGCGCTCTCCCCGGCCGTCTGCGCGACGGTGTTCGGCACGACCGGGCTCGGCGGTGTGCTCGGCGCGGTCTACACCGCGGCGGGTGTCGGTGGACTCCTCGGGCCACCGATCGCGGGGGCGCTGATCGATGCGTCCGGCGGATACACGATCGCGATCCTCGTCGCGACGGCGTTGACGTTCGGTGCGTTCGGCGTGCTGACCCGGCTCCGCTGACGACGAGCCCGGTCAGGCGATTCCGGCGGCATGCTGCCGGCCGAGGTCGATCGAAGCTCCGATGCGATCGTGCAGGGCCTGCAGATCGACGCCTTCGGTGCTCTTCTGACCGCGGCGGTAGCGGGCGTAGACACCGTGGATGATGCAGGCGGTCTTCAGCGAGTTGAAGGCGCGGTAGTACGCGAGGTTCGAGAGGTCGCGCCCGGTGCGCTCGCCGTACAGGCGCAGCAAGTCGTCCCGCGAAGAGAAGCCCGGCAGGGCGGTCGGGGCGTCGCTGCGGACCGCCGCCGGGTCGGTCGGCTCGGCCCACGCATTCAGGGCGTACGCGAAGTCGGCGAGCGGGTCGCCGAGCGTGGCGATCTCCCAGTCGAGGACGGCCACGACTTCGCCGTCGTCGCTGACCATCGAGTTGTGCACGCCGTAGTCCCCGTGGACGATGCGCGCCGGGCCCTGGTCCGGCAGGTGCGCCATCAGGAGGGCGTGCAGCTCGTGGACACGGTCGTCGTCGTAGTCGGCTGCCTCCGCAGAGGCGAGCCACGAGCCGTACCACGTTTTCAGCTGACGCGCGACGTAGCCGTCCGGCCGTCCGAGGTCGCCGAGCCCGACGTCGGCGGGGTCGATCGAGTGGATCTGCGCGAGCACGGCGACGAACGAGGGCCCGACCCGCCCGCGGGCGGCCTCGTCGAGCCGGTCGCGGGTCTGCGTGCCGGTGTAGAGCGCCTGCCCGCCGACCTTGCTCATCACGTAGAAGTGGCGGTCGCAGACCTCGCGGTCGTCGCAGTAGCCGACCGGTTCGGCGACCGGGACACCGACCGGGTGGAGTGCCTCGATGACCCGGTACTCGCGGAACATGTCGTGCGCCTTCGGCAGCAGTTCACCCTGCGGCGGACGCCGGATCACGAACTCCGCCCCGGCGGAGTCGGTCAGCAGGTACGTCAGGTTCGAGTGCCCGCCGGTCAGGCGCTGCCACGTGCACGGCGGCGCGACTCGCGTGTGCTCGGCGAGCCACGGTTCGACGAGTGTCGGGTCGAAGCCGACCGGTACCTCATGCGTTGCCACGACGGAGAGTGTTGCCGATCGGTCCCGTCAGAACCGCACCGCACCCTGATTGTCAGGCCCGTGCGTCAGGGCGCGAGCGCGTCGCCGGGCAGCGGGCCACCGGCGGCGAGCGCACTCTGGAAGCGGCGCATCCCCGCGAGCCACCGGTCGACGTCGGTCGCCTTGCGTTCCATGTAGGTCGCCACCTCCGGGTGCGGCAGCACGAGGAACCGTTCGGAGTGCATCGCTTCCAGGCAGGCCGCGGCGACATCGTCGGCAGAGAGTACGCCGTCACCGGCCGCGACGCCGCCGGTGCCGTCGTCGTCGATCCGAGCGTCCGGGCTGTTGTCGATGATGTTCGTGGCGACGGCCTGCGGGCACAGGACCGACACCCGGATTCCCTGGTGGTGATGTGTGATGCTGAGCCACTCCGCCACCGAGACCGCCGCACTCTTCGTCACCGAGTAGCTCAACGACCCGATCTGCGTGAGCAGACCGGCTGCCGACGCCGTGTTGAGGAGGTAGCCCTCCCCACGGGCGATCATCGAGGGCACGACGGCGCGAGCGGCGTAGATGTGGCTCATCACGTGCACCTCCCACATGTGTTGGATGCGCTCGTTCGTGTCCTCGAGGCCGCCGACGGTGACGTACCCCGCGTTCGACATGAACGCGTCGATCGGCCCGTGGGCATCCTGCGTCGACTCGACGAGGTCGACGATCGCCGCCTCGTCGCGCACGTCGATCTCGACGCCGGTTCCGCCGATGCTCTCGGCGACGCGTGATGCGGCGCCGCCGTCCAGGTCCGCGACGACGACGTGTCGAGCCCCCGCGCGGTGCGCGGCGGTTGCGAGCGCTTCACCGATCCCGGAGCCTGCACCGGTGATCACGACGACCCGATCGTTCAGTTCCATGTGGTGACTCCTTGCGCCATCCGACGACCCTAGGTCTTCGTGTCGAGCAGTTGGGAGTGCACGTCACCGACGATGTCGACGACCAAATCGGGCGCCTGGCGGTGGACGACATGGCCGACCCCTTCGAGCCACAATGCCCGCCCGTTGTCGCCGACGGCCTCGACGGTCGAGGTCAGCTGCGCGGTCGTCGCGTACTCGTCGGCGTCACCCTGCACGACGAGCGTCGGGCAGGTGATCGCGGCGAGCTGCGGGCGGATGTCCCACGAACGGAACGCCTCGCTGGTCCACGCCCCGCTCCACGCCTCGAACACGGCCTCCGGCGCGTGGTGAGCCCGTGCGAGACCGGAGACGATCGACGACGGATGGGCTCTCATCGCAGCGATGGCGTCGGTGCAGACCTGCTCGACGAAGGAGTGGGCGGCGATCGCGACCACCGCCGCACACGGCGCGACCGTCGCGCGGAGCAACGCGATGGAGCCGCCGTCGGAGTGGCCGACGAGCAGCGGCTCCGCGATGCCGAGTTGCTCGAGCAGGTCGCCGAGCACGCCGGCCTCCGTGTGCAGCCAATCGGCCGGCCAGGGCCCCGCCGGAACCGGGAGCGAACTGCCGTGGCCGGCGCGGTCGTAGGCGATCACCCCGGCGCCGGTGCGCCGCGCGATCCGCGCGGGCACGTCGCGCCACTGCGCGATCGAGCCGAGCCCGTCGTGCAGCAACACGATCTCCGCAGGAGCGGCACCCCACTGCGCCACGGTCAACTGCCGACCCGCGAGGGCAACCGTCGAGATGTCGGCGGTCGGGGCGGTCACCTCGCAACTCTTGCATCAGCGCCTCACGATCGTGAAGTTGTCGGTCACGTGCACCTGGGCGCGAACGCGCGGCGCCCTGACACGGTCGTGAACCTGCTGTTCGACCAGACTGCAACCATGCATGTCGGGATGTCGGTGATCTTCCAGAATCCCGGGCGGCGTCTGCCCGATGCGCAGGTCTACGCCCAGGACCTGGCACTCGCGCACCGCGCGGAGGACCTCGGCTTCGAGTCGATCTGGAGCGTCGAACACCACTTCACCGATTACACGATGTGCCCGAACGTGTTCCAGTTCCTGAGCTACATGGCGGGGCGGACGTCGACGATCAGGCTGGGGTCGATGGTGGCGGTGCTGCCATGGCAGGACCCGCTGCGTGTCGCCGAACAGATCGCGATGCTCGACGCGATGTCGGGTGGCCGGACGATCCTCGGCCTCGGGCGCGGCACGGGCCGCGTCGAGTTCGAGGGGTTCCGCGTTGCGATGCCCGAGGCGCGGGCGCGTTTCGCGGAGTCCGCCGAGATGATCCTCGCAGGGCTCGAGCAGGGCTGGTGTGAATACGACGGCCAATTCGTGCAGCAGCCGCGGGTCGACCTGCGACCCCGCCCCGAGCACACGTTCCGCGGCCGCACGTACGCGGCGGCGATCTCGCCCGAGTCGGCCGAGATCATGGCGCGGATGGGAGTGGGGCTGCTGATCATCCCGCAGAAGCCCTGGGCGATGCTGGCGGAGGAGCTCGCCGACTACCGGGCGATCTTCCGGGAGGCGACCGGAGCCGAGCCGCCACCGCCGATGTGCGCGGGTTGGACATTCGTCGACGAGAACGCCGACCGCGCCGAAGAACTGGCGCGGAAGTACATCGGCGGGTACTGGGACAGCGTCGTCGAGCACTACGAGTTCAACCAGGACCACTTGATGAACACGCCCGGCTACGAGTTCCACGGCGAGATGTTCAACCGGTTGAACGCTCCGGGCGGCTCCGAGCGGATGCTCGAGTTCTTCCTCGGCCTGCAGATCTGGGGCACGCCACAGCAGGTGTACGACCGGATCGTGACGGTTCAGGACAACACCCACTGCGACGGCTTCATGGGCGTGTTCTCCTACGCCGGCATGCCACCGGAGGAAGCGGACCGCAGCGCCTCCCTGTTCGCCCGCGAGGTGATGCCGGAACTGCAGGCGCTCGCGCCGCCGTACGACCGCCTCGGCGCCCCCGCCTGACCCTTCAGAAGATCTCGATCAAGCCGGCGGCGCCTTGGCCACCGCCGATGCACATCGTCACGACGCCCCACTTGGCGCCGCGGCGCTTGCCCTCCTGGAGGAGGTGGCCGGCGCATCGGGTGCCGGTCATCCCGAACGGGTGCCCGATCGCGATCGAGCCGCCGTTGACGTTGTACTTGTCGGGGTCGATGCCGAGTGTGTCCCGCGAGTACAGGCACTGGCTGGCGAACGCCTCGTTGAGCTCCCAGATGTCGATGTCGTCGATCGCGAGGCCGTGACGCTGCAGCAGTTTCGGGACCGCGTACACCGGGCCGATGCCCATCTCGTCGGGCTCGCATCCGGCGACCGCCCATCCCTTGAACGCACCGAGCGGCTCGATGTCGCGACGTGCGGCCTCCTCGTCGGACATCATCACGACGGCGGCCGCACCGTCGGACAACTGGCTCGCGTTGCCGGCGGTCACGTAGTTCCCCTCACCGCGCACGGGGGCGAGCTTGGCGAGCCCCTCGAGCGTCGTCTGGGGGCGGTTGCACTCGTCCCGGTCGACCGTGTACTCGACGATCGTCTCCTCCTTCGTCTCGCGGTCGACCAGCTTCATCTTCGTGTCCAGCGGGACGATCTCGTCCTCGAACAGCCCGTTCTCCTGGGCAGCGGCCATCCGCATCTGCGACTGATACGAGTACTCGTCCTGGCTCTCGCGCGTCACGCCGTAGCGCTCGGCGACGATGTCGGCGGTCTCGATCATCGCCATGTAGATCGCCGGGTACATGTCGGTCAAGGCGGGATCCATGTTGGCGCTGCCACCGAAGCCCGGGTTCGGCATCGAGATCGACTCGACCCCGCCGGCGACCACGCAGTCGGCGCCGTCGGCCTTGATGTAGTTCGCGGCGACGGCGATCGAGTTGAGGCCTGACGAACAGTGGCGCTGGATCGTGTTGCCACCCGTCGTCACCGGCAGGCCCGCGAGCAGCCCCGACAGGCGCCCGAGGTTGGCCGCACCGTGCGCGCCGTTGCCGAGGGCGACGTCCTCGACAGCCTCCGGCTCGATGCCGGCCTTCTCGACGGCGCTGCTGATCGCGTGCGCCGCCATCGTCATCGCCGGTGTCATGTTGAATCCGCCCCTGGCGGCCTTCGCGAGACCGGTTCGGGCGTACGAGACGAAAACTGCTTCGCGCATGGGCGCTCCTGTGTGATCGATGGGTCGAGAGAGGTCGACCGGCTGGACGCCCGACGTTAGCGATCCGGCCCCGACGCGTACGAGGTCGACTCGGGAAGGGGGGCACGGCGTCAGCGGTGGAACTCGACGTGGAACCGCACCGGCCCGCACAGTCCGACGTGGTGGACCAGGCCGGGTGGGATCACCTGCACGTCGCCGGTGTCGAGGCGCACGGACTCACCGGTCCGGCCATCGGGACCCCCTCCCGATTCGTTGACGAAGTCGAGCGACCCTTCGAGCACGACCAGCCGACCCCACACGCCGTCGGCGATCCGATGAGCGGCGAGCAGCCCGGCCGGCACGGTCGTCTCGTCGAAGGTCGTCGTCGTTCGGCGCAGACGCAGTCCTTCGGGCAGTTGCGCCGGCAGCGTCATGCCCGGACCGTAGACCGCGCACCGTTACATCTGGTGCCTGGCACCAGATGTGACACGGGCGGGGACGTGTTCGAGCTCGAACAGCGGCGCGAAGGCGACGAGGAACAGCGGCGCCGGAAACCCGACGAGCATCGTGGCGAGGATCGACGCGTGCATCAGCCAGGCCGCCGCGACCCAGGCAGACCGGTACAGACCACCGAGCAGCGCGACCGGAGCGGCGAGCTCGACGAGCACCGAGCCGACTGCCATCGGTGGCAGCACCCAGGCGTGGTCGACCGCGAGTCGCGCCAGGGGCGCGGGGTCGGCACCGAGCACGTCGAGGCGTACCGCCGAGTACGCGATGTGGTTGCGCAGCGTGTCGCCGACCATCCATTCGAGGCCGCCGTAGCGGAGTTTGGCGATCCCGGCGATCGCGTAGGTCAGCACCAGCGCCAAGCAGGCGAGGCGCAGGGGCCAGCCGTATGAAGTCGGCGGCCGATCCGGCGACGGAACCTCATTCGACGCGCGCCGCCGGGCGTCGAGCGACCACGCATCGGCGGACGGCGCGACGCCGACGATCAGGAGATAGAGCACCATCAGGTTCTCGAAGTGCAGTAGCTGCCCCCACGAGGACCGGTACGACGCCAGCCCGAGAACGGCGGCGGCGAACAGCGGGCCCGAGAGTCGGAACCGCCACCCGGCGATGAACGCGCACCCCGCTCCGACCGCGATCGCGAGCAGCATCTGGATTGCGGCCGCCGGGAGCGGCCGGTCCGTGGCGATGAACACGCCGACGCCGTCGAAGCCGTCCGTGCGGTGCGCCAGTTGCGCGAACACCGGCAGGCGGATCAGCAGGTACGCCACGACGAACGCACCGATCACGACCCGGAACGCGGCCAAGCGTTCCGGGGGCGCTTCGGCGTCGACGAGCGCCAGCCGTGCGGGCCGACCGCTCATCACGCCTGCTCCGCGGAGCAGCTCGCGTGCACGGTGCGTTCGACCGGGGCCGCCGAGGATGCGACGCGATCGACCACCGCATAGCGCTCGGTGACGACCTCGACCGAGTGCAGTCCGGCCGTCGCAGCCGCCCGCCGTGCGATCTCGGCGCACCGCCGGTCGGCCCGGCCGGCGCTGATCGCCGCACGCAGTTCTCCGGCGACGATCAGCGGGTCGTCGCTGTCCCCGATCGTCGCCAGCGACAGTTCGTGCCGTTGCCCGGATGCGTCGACTCCGTACGCGGTCACGAAGCCGACGACATCACCACGCGTCCGCGCGTACATCGGATACGTCGACAGGGGAAACCCGTCTTGGTCGACGAGCACTGGGGCGACCAGCAGCAACGCCACGGCGATCGTGATCGCGATTCTGATTCGTCGGCTCATGAGGCGGCCCTGGTTCCGGCTGTCACCTCATTGTCGCGCCGGAACGGCGGTCACCGCGCGCCGCCAGCCACCGTGGCGCGACGAGCGTTCGCAGTCACGAGCAGGAAGACACCGGCGACCACGAGCAGGCCGCCGACGAACTCGAGCGTGCCGAGCACCTCGTCGCGGATCACCCAGCCGAAGAAGACGCCGAACACCGGGATCAGGTAGGCCGTGGCGGATGCCTGTGTCGGCGAGGCCCGCTGCGCGACGAGCGCCATCAGCGAGAACGTCACCGCGTTCGCGGGGATCGCCGCGTACAGCAGTGGCACGAACAACCCGGCCGTCCATTCCGTGTCGGCGGAACCCTCGACGAGCAACGCGAACGGGATCAGCACGGCCGCCGACATCACGAGCTGCACGCCGACGAGCATGATCGGGCTGATCATCGAGAAGTCCTTCCACTTCATGAACACCGTTCCGAAGGCCCATGCGATCGCCGAGACGACGAGCGCGCCGATCCCGATCGCGGCCGTCTGCCCGGACAGCGACGGCGACGCGAGGACGACCGTGCCGGTGAAGCCGATCAGCAGGCCGGCCGCGCCCAGCCGGGTGACCGTGATGCCCATCAGCACGAACACGAGCAGCGCGGTGAACAGCGGCATCGTGCTCGACACGAGCGAAGCGACGCCGGCGGGCACGCGGTTGACGCCGAACACCAGCAGGCCGCTCGACACCGTCGTGATGCTGAACGACACGACGAAGATCCGGCGGAGCTCGACGAGGCGGGTCGGCAGACGCTCGCCACGCAGCAACGCGACGGTCAGCAGCACCGATCCGCCGATCACCGTGCGCATCCCGGCGAGCAGCAGCGGCGTCGTGTGGTCGAGTGCGAACTTCAACGCGGTGAAGTTGCCGCCGATCAGCATCGCGATCAGGAAGACGGTCGCCAGGACGAGACGGGAGTTCATCGGCCGGGTCACGGGCCAATCATGACCGCAGGCCCCTGCAGCCGTGCAGCCCGTTCGCGGTCGCATCGGCGCGTCGACAATGATCGTGAGCATGATCATCCACGCCAGCCCGCTGCCTGACGTCGACATTCCTGCCGTCACGATCACCGCGCACGTCCTGCGCGCCGCCGACTCCCTCGCCGACCGCGTCGCCATTCGCGACACGGCGGGCTCGAGTTCCTACACGTTCGCCGAGTTGGGCGCAGCGATCCACTCCCTCGCCGGTGGGCTCGCCGCTCGCGGCGTGGGGGTCGACACCGTCGTCGGGCTGATGGCGCCGAACGTGCCCGAGTACGCCGTCGTGTTCCACGGCGTCGCGGTCGCCGGCGGCGCGGTCACGACGATCAACCCGACCTACGGCGCCGAGGAAGTCCGCCACCAGCTCAACGATGCCGGTGCGACCTCGCTGTTCGTCGTGCCGATGTTCCTCCAGACGGCGTTCGCCGCGATCGAGGGCACGTCCGTGACCGAGGTGGTCGTGATGGGAGACGCGGCGGAGGGCGCGACGCCGATGAGCGAGCTGTTCGGCGACCCGATCGACCAGGTGCCGGTCGATCTCGCCGAGCACACGGTCGTGCTGCCCTACTCGTCGGGCACGACGGGCCTGCCGAAGGGCGTGATGCTGACCCACCGGAACCTCGTGGCCAACATCGAGCAGTGCAACCATGCGATCAAGTACGGCGACGACGAAGTGGCGCTCGCGGCGCTGCCCTTCTTCCACATCTACGGCATGCAGGTGTTGATGAACGGCCTGCTGGCGAACGGGGTCACGGCCGTGACGATGCCGCGGTTCGACATGGTCGAAGCGCTGAACGCCGTCCAGTCGCTCGGCATCACCCGCTTCTTCGCGGTGCCGCCGATCATCCTGGGGCTCGCCAAACACCCGATCGTCGACCAGTACGACATGTCGTCGGTGAGGCAGGTGTTCTCGGGCGCGGCGCCGCTCGGCGCGGAGCTGGCAGCAGAGGCCGCCGCCCGCCTCGGCTGTGAGGTCGTGCAGGGGTTCGGGATGACCGAGTTGAGCCCGGTCAGCCACTGCACGGTCGAAGGTGAGTATCGGCCCGGCACGAGTGGTGTCACGATCTCGAACACCGAGAGCCGGATCGTCGACCCGGCCACCGGCGACGACCAGCCCGTCGGCGAGCGCGGTGAGCTGTGGGTGCGCGGCCCGCAGGTGATGAAGGGCTACCTCAACAACGCCGACGCCACGGCGGCGACGATCGACGACGACGGTTGGCTGCACACCGGCGACATCGCGATCATCGACGAGCACG
>JAHEKY010000063.1 GCA_024644465.1 Ilumatobacteraceae bacterium
GCGTCGAAGATGTCGACGTCGAAGCTCGGGATCTCGCCGTTCTCGTCGGAAGCGATGATGTGCTCGATCACGACGCCGGGCGGCGACACCGTGGCGTCGCAGTTCCAGATGGTGAACCCGCCGCCCAGCGGGATCGAATCGTGTTCGGTGCGCGCCGCGACGATGTCGACGCACGACCAGAGTTCGAGTGCGCCGGCCGGGACGCCGGTCACCGACACCGCGTAGTCGCCATCGGCGAGACCGACACATTGTCGACCGGGAACGACCCGGAAGTCGGGGTCGGTCTCGAGCGGCCCGCACGCCGTGTCGGTGATGTCGTCGAGCCCGCGCATCAGGCGGACGTCGAGCCCTGCGACCAGACTCGGAGGGGAGTCGACCGCGATGAAGATGCTGCCGTCGTCGGTCTGAGCTGTTGCGCGCGTGCCGGGAAGTACGACGACAGCCGCGGCGACGATCAACGCGATGAACCATGTCCGTGGCTGCATGGCGGCGAACCTACTGGACGATCGCTCGGCGTGCCCGAGGACGAACAGATCGACGTGGCCCATCCGCACACCGGCCGCCTCGCAGGACGACCGGTGTGCTGAGGCGGATCAGACGTCGCAGCTGACCTTCGGATTGAAGGGTGCGAGTTGGCCGGCCGGGTTGTGCTTGTACAGCCAGACGTGGAGGTCGTAGTGCACCGGCATCTCTGGGTCGTGGCCGGGCATCGGACCGTCGAACGGGAGGCGGTCGAACAGCTCGGGTCGGTCGTCGTCGGTCGCGAGGTCCTGGTCGGCGTCGGGTACCCACCACTCGACCGCGGCGAGCCGGAGCGTTCCGTCGGGGTGCGGGGTGTACACGAGGATCTCGGGCGCCGCCGGGTCGACGTCGGGATCTGCGGCGAGGCCGGGATGCAGGTAGTGGTAGCCCATGCCGCCGAGCTCCGGCTCGGCGACGCAACCGCCGGCCGGCACGTAGCCGTCCGCCAGCGCGACGTCGAGATCGCGGTAGCGCTTCGTCGCCTCGTGGACGGTTCGTCGCTCCTCCGATGTCAATCGGTCCGCGCGATCGGCGGCGCCGGCGGTTGCCGTGATCGCGGTGCCGGCCAGCACGGCGGCAGTCGCGAGGGTGGTGATGCGGCGCAATGTCGTGGTCATGTCGATGCTCCTCTGAGTCGATGGTCCGTAGGACGCTGCCGCCGTGCGGTGCATCCCGTGGTTGATGTCGAATGCCACCCTGACGGCGAGCCCTTTCGACAACCTTTCGACCCACCGCGTTCCGACGTCTTCGGCGACCGCCGAGGTGTGGGGCTGGCGCCCGCGACGAGCCGGCCCTGCCCGCGGGCGACCGACGCTAGAGCACCTTGCGGAGGACCCGTTGGACGAGCCCGCTGTACGGGGGATACGCGGCGGACGGGTCGAGGCGCGTGCCTCGACGCAGCACGGGCTGCATGTGCGAGAACCTTCGGAACCCGGTCTCGCCGTGGTAGGCGCCGATACCGCTCTCGCCCACACCGCCGAACGGGAGGTCGCTGACCGCGAGGTGCATCAGCGTGTGGTTCACCGTGACGCCGCCCGCGATCGTCTGCTCGATCACGCGATCGGCCGTCGAGTCGTCGTCGGAGAACACGTACAGCGCGAGCGGATGGGGCCGACCGTTGACGTGCCCGATCGCCTCGTCGATCGACTCGACGGTCTGCACGGGGAGCACGGGCCCGAAGATCTCATCGGTCATCAGCGCGGAGTCGGGCGCCGCGTCGCGCACGATCGTCGGTGCGATGTAGCGCCGCTCGACGTCCACCTCACCGCCGACGACGACCGCGCCGCCGTGACCGTCGAGCAACTCGGCGATCCGCGCGACGTGGCGATCATTCACGATTCGCCCGTAGTCGTCCGACGCTGATGGATCGTCGCCGAAGAAGTCGCGCACGGACCGGGCGAGCGCCTGCTGCAACCGGTCGGCGACCGGGCGTTCCACGAGGACGTGGTCCGGTGCCACACACGTCTGGCCCACATTCAGGAACTTGCCCCAGACGATCCGACGCGCCGCCACGTCGATGTCGGCGTCGGCGGCCACGATCGCGGGGCTCTTGCCGCCGAGCTCCAACGTGACCGGTGTCAGGTGCTTGGCGGCTGCGGCCATCACGATCCGGCCGACCGTGCCGTTGCCCGTGTAGAAGACGTGATCGAACTTCTCGTCGAGCAGCGCGGTCGTCTCGGGGACTGCACCGTTGACGAACTGCACTTCGCCGTCCGGGAATGCTCCGCCGACGATGTCGGTGAGCACCCGCGCCGTGGCGGGTGCCAGTTCGGACGGCTTGACGACGACAGCATTGCCCGCAGCCAGCGCCGCCACGATGGGTGCCAGCACGAGCTGGAGCGGGTAGTTCCAGGGCGCGATGATCAACGCGGCGCCGAGCGGCCGCGGCGTGATCGTCGCGGACCCCGGGCGTTGATGGAGTGGCAGCTTGACCTTCCGGGGTCGCGCCCACCCTTCGAGGTGCTTGTCGGCGTGATCGATCTCGTTGAGCACGTAGCCGATCTCGCTGACGTACGACTCGAACGTCGACTTGCCGAGGTCGGCGGCCAACGCGTCGGCGAATCGCGACTCGTCGTCGACGAGGAGACGACGGAGCCGGTGCAGGCACTCCCGCCTCAGCGCCAGGTCACGGAGCGCGCCTCCGGCGGCGATGTGGCGTGCTCGCGCGACGATGAGTGTGATCTCCGGAATCGGCGTCGCCAGAACGCCGTCGTCCGAGTCGTCGGGCCCGGGATGTGCGGTGTCGTGCATGCGATGGGGACTCCTCGGGTGGACTGCATCACGAACGGTGGCTCGGGAATGCGGTTGCCGGTGTGTTGATGGCGGTGTGCTGATGGACGGGTGGCCGGGTCGCCGGTCGACGACGGCGCGGGCACCGTCGAACGACCGAGTGTACGGGCGAGCTCTCGGCCCGTCGACAGTCTCAGCCGCGGCGGACGTTCTTGAACTCGACGTCGTGGTCGTCGTCGACTTCGAAGGCGTACCGCTCGGTCATGCCGTCCTTGCCGGCGTACGTGAAGACGAGCACCCGCTCGCCGTCCGTGCGGACGTGCACGATCCCGAAGTTCGTCCGTTCGAAACCGAAGAAGTGCGGCAACGCGGTCCGCTCGGACCAGTCGCGCTCGTGCACGCCGCGGTCGAAGAAGTCGGCGAGGTCCTCGACGGCCACCTTGCCGTCCTCGACATCGAGGAACTTCGGGTCGTCAGCCTCGGCCTCGAAGAAGTCGGCGAGCTCCTGGCGCGTGTGCGAATACTTCTTCAACGCGAAGAACGCGGCCAGCTCGGTACACAGCACCAACCCCGTGTCTCCTCGCGACACGCTGCCGGCGGCGTTGACGAGCGTTGCCCGAGGGTGGATGTGCTCCTTGCGGGCGCTCTCGTCGCCCGACGAGATCAACGTCACGACCGGTCGCATGTCCCTCAACACGTCGAGGTCGAACTCGTGGGAGCCGTGGTGAGGCGCCTTCACGATCTCCGCTTCGAGCTGTTCGGGGGCCAGATGCTTGCGCATCTCGTGCATCGACTCCTGATTGAGATCGCCGGTCAGGCTGAACCGCACATTGCCGTACGTCAGCCGGAGCGCGATCGAATGCCCGTTGATCGTGTGTGACGCCGAGAGGCTCTTGTCCGCATCGGTGTCGTCTTCGAGGTGCACGAGCACGCTGCTCGGCGGGCTGTGGAGGAACGGCAACGCGTCCTTCTCCTCACCATCGTCGGGATCGACGACCTTGATCGGGAACGGGCCCTGGATCTCGACCTCGACGTCGCCGAGGAAGCCGAACAGATCGTCCTCGTCCATCCCGAAGGCCACCCGCCGGGTCTCGATGTCCCCGCGCTCGCGCCATTTGTCGATCGTGGCCGCCCACGGCTTGAACTTCGTGTTCTTCGCCGCAGCATCGTCGGTCGGATCGTCGTACAGGTCGACGATCGCCGGAACGCCGCCGTGCTCCACGGTCTTGCCGAACATCGCATTCTTCAACGACGAGGGGCCCTTGATGAGGCCGTTGTGGTAGATCCGCTTCGGGTGGATGAACAGCCGCACCGACTCGCGCGCCTCCTCCTCGGAGTTGCGGATGTGGTTGAGCCCCTCGAAGTGATCGGCGTCGCCGTGGGTGACCAGCATCAGGTCGACGGCGAGCGGCTCGCCGTCGCTGCTGCCCCGGTGGCGGAAGCGGGCGGCGGCGTGACGGGCGAACAGCTTGTTGTCGCCGCCGTCGACGAACACGATCTTCGTCTCGTCGTTGTCGTCCGGCGGCGTCTCGATGATCATTCCGTCGCCCTGCTGCACGTCGACCATCGACACGCGCATCACGCCCTTGTCCCGCGTCCGGAACGGCGCCTTCGTCACGGTGCCCGTGACCGTGCCGTCCCAGAGTTCCAGCGCCCTGATGCGCGTACGCTTGCCGCCGTCGACCTCGCCGAGCACCTCGACCTTGTCGCCGAACACGAGCAACTCCTTGCGCTCGCCGTCCGGATCGAGCTTGAACGTCACGAAGTCCTTGTCGATGTACCGGATCTCACCCATCTGACTGCCCTCCGTCCTCGCGAGTCAGCCTAGGTACGGCCGCCGACGGCGTCCAGTGAGCCGACGGACGCGACCGGCCGTCGCGGCACCGCAGCGCACGGGTGTTCTTTTCGTGGGTCCATCGCTCGCCGGGCGGGCGTGCTTAGGCTCGCTGCCGCGCGGGTGTGAAAACGGAGGAAGTCCCCTGACATTTTCAAGCACCCGCTCTCCTGGTCGAGCGCGGCCCCACATCGGTTCGCCCCACCCCCTCGCCGGAGTCTGCCCCCAGAATCCCGGCTCCGATCGCCGTGCGCGCCGCGTTCGGGCCGTGCTCGCGGTCCTCGGCGCGCTGCTCACGGCATCCGCCGCGATCATCGCTCCGCCACCCGCGCCGGCTGCGGCGGCGGACGGCACGACGATCGACGGGCGGTTCTCGGGGTCGGGCATGCTGCGCGCCGGAACGGTCACGCGTCTCCGTGTGGCGGGCCGCGGCGGGGTGCCGTCCGGCGCCGCTGCGGTCGTTCTGAACGTGGTCGCAACCGGCGCGCGCGGGCCCGGGTACCTCACGGTGTTCCGCTGTGACGCGCCGCGGCCGCTGGCGGCGAGCCTCAACCTGGAGGCCGGTGCGACCGTCGGGAACGCCGTCGTGGCCGGCATCGACACGGCAGGCGATGTGTGCTTGTACTCGCTCGTCGCGACGAACGTCGTCGTCGATGTGAACGGCTACCTGACGGCCGGGTCCGGGTACCGCTCACTGCAGCCGGCGCGCCTGCTCGACAGCCGGCCGGGGGAGCCGACGATCGACGGGAGTTCCGCCGGAGGTGGACGACTGCGCGCCGGTTCGGTGACGCGACTGCGAGTCGCCGGCCGCGGCGGCGTGCCGTCGGGTGCGCGGGCAGTGGTGTTGAACGTCGTGGCGACCGGCGCCCGCGGTTCCGGCTATCTGACGGTGTTCCGCTGCGATGGGCCGCGCCCGCTCGCGGCGAGCCTGAACTACGAGCGCGGGGCGACGGTCGGCAATGCAGTCGTGGCCGGCGTCGACGGCGACGGTGATGTCTGCCTGTACTCGCTCGCGGCCACCCACGTCGTCGTCGACGTCGGCGGCTCACTCGGGGCGACGTCGGGGTACGGGTCCGTCCAGCCGGCCCGCCTGCTCGACAGCCGCCCGGGCGAGCCGACGGTCGACGGGAAGTTCTCGCGGGGCGGCCTGGTGCGGGCGGGCTCGGTGACGAAGCTGCGGGTGCGCGGCCGCGGGGGCGTGCCGGGCGGTGCGCGCGCCGTGGTGCTGAACGTCGTCGCGACGGGGGCCCGTGGGAGCGGCTATCTGACGGTGTTCCGCTGCGATGGGCCGCGGCCGCTGGCCGCGAGTGTCAACGTCGGGCCGGGCGACACGGTCGGCAATGCAGTCGTGGCCGGTGTCGACTCGGCCGGCGACGTCTGCATCTACTCGCTCGTGCAGACGCACGTCGTCGTCGACGTCAACGGCTCCTTCGGCGCGACGTCGGCGTATCGTTCGCTGCAGCCGGCCCGGCTCTTCGACAGCAGGCCTGCGACGCTCGCCGCGAAGGCCGACGACTACTCACGCCTGCTGCTCGACGAGTACCGCGTGGCCCATGGCCTCCCACCGTTCACGGAGGACCCTGCAATGTCGGCGTACGCCGCGGGCTGGTCGGGCGAGATGGCCCGCACGGGGTTCCGTCACGGCACCTCGTCGTGGGCGGAGAACATCGGTTTCTGGCCGTCGCCGTCGATGACGCCGCTGCAGATCGCCGAAGGATTCCACCGCCTCTGGGTCGCCAGCGCGCCGCACCGGGCCAACATGCTCGACCCCGGCCGGTCCTTCGTCGGTGTCGGGCTGTACCACGACGGCTCCGGTTGGTACGGCACGCACGTGTTCCGGTGATCGCCCGACACGCAGCGTGTCGTCACGTGGCGGAACGGCCGAGCTTCCAGTATCCGCGTGCGGTGACCACCGACCGGGACAGCCCGCGGTCGTCGAAGAAGTGCCGGCGGAGACGTTGGACGGCGGCCGCTTCGCCGGCGACCCAGATCGCACCGGGCAGGTCGTCGAGTGACTCGATCGCCGACGCGACGGCGTCGCCGTGGTCTCGACCGTCGGCGAGTTCGTACCAGCGCACGCGCGCGTGGGGATGCGGGTGGAGATCGAGCCGCGCTGCCGCATCGGTGATCTCGACGTGGACGTCGATCGGCATCGTCGGCGGCATCGCCTCGAGCAGTTGGTCGATCGCCGGCAACGCGCTCTCGTCGCCACCGAGCAGGTACGACGGCGCGGCGGTGTCGATCGCGTAGCCGCGACCCGGACCCGAGATCGCGACCTCGGCGCCCGGCGTTGCCGACCGCGCCCAGTCGGAGGCGGCGCCGGTGTCGTGGAGCACGATGTCGAGCGTCAGCTCGTGGTGCTGGGTGTCGAGCCGTCGCGGGGTGAACGTGCGGATCGGCGCCCGGTCGCCGCCGGGCAACTCGAACTGGTTGCCGGTCCACGTCGGCATCACGATCGCGTCGGCCCCGTCGGGCGGCAGCAGCAGGCGGACGCTCGCGGCGGGGAGTGCGATCTCGAGCCCTGCGAGCTCCGGGCCGCCGAGCACGACCCGGCGCAGCCTCGGAGTGAGATCCTCCAGGCGTTGCACGACGACCCGGCGGAACGGCGGAGGTTCTCGCCGGGTCCTCAGTGCCGGGTCTGCTCCCGGCGTCGTGGGCACGTGTCCTCAGTCGCCGGCCATCTCGGCGACAGCGGCGGCCATCTCCTCCGCGGACACGTCGCGCACGTGGGTGTGCAACGACCAGTGGTGTCCGAAGGGGTCGGCGATGACCGCGGCGCGATCTCCGTAGAACTGGTCTTCCGGCTCGCGGAGCAACGTTGCGCCCGCCGCGACCGCCCGCTCGACGGCAGCGTCGACGTCGGTGACGTACTGGTGCATCAACACGGTCGAACCACCGAACTTCGTCGGCGCGGCCATGTCGCCCTCCATGTCCTCCGGTGCGTCGGCCAGATAGACGACTGCTCCGTTGATCATCATCTCGGCATGGCCAATCGCACCGTCGGGCATGTCGAGCCGGAACCGTTCGGTCGCACCGAACGCCTCGACGTAGAAGTCGATCGCGGCGGCTGCACCGTCGATCATCAGGTAGGGGATGATGCGTCCCTCGAGGCCCTCGGGAATCGGATCTGCCATGGCACACTCCTCTCGTGTCCGCCGATGCTAGGTCGTCACGAATGTCGGGGCGACCAGTCGGTGCGCTGCCCGCGCCACGTCGGCGAAGCTGGTGGCCCGGCGAATTCACAACGATTCGTGAACGGGGAACTCCGGCGCCGGGCCGCGTCGTCGGAACCGACATGATCCGCCACCTCAGCACCACCACGATCGGCGCATTGCTCGTGCTCACCGCATGCGGCGCCGACGCGACCACCACGAAGCCGCCGCCGACCGCGCCGCCGGAGACGACGACCGTTCCACCCAGCCTGCCGTTCGAGCTGCCCGCAGATCCGGATGCGGTCGTTCTGCAGATCGACATCGGTGTCAATCAACCCGATCCGATCGCCATCGCGAGCGGCTATCCGTACTTCACGCTGTACGCCGACGGGCGGCTGATCGCCCGCGATCGCGACGTCGAGGCGGGCGCACTGGCGCCGCTCGTCGCGGCTCGTCTCGATGGAGACGGCGTGCGTCAGCTCGTCGGCCTGGCGATCGAACGCGGCGCGCTCGATCCGCTCGATTCCTACGGCTACGTCAACATCGCCGACGGCGACGGCACCTCGTTCGTCGTGACGACCGCAGACCGCAGTACCCGATTCGGCGTGTACGGGCTCGGCGCCGAAGGCAGCGATCGCGACGAGTTGACGCCCGCGGAGGGCGCGGCCCGCTCGGAACTCAGCCGGCTCCGCGAGGAACTGGCCGACTGGCCGACCCTGGTCGCCGATCACATCGTCGAGCAGCCGACGCTCTACACCGGCGACACCGTGCTGCTCGTCGCAGAGGACGAGCTCACCGCCGCAGCAGCGCTGCCCGGTGTCGACGTCGCAGGCGGAGCGTTCCACGCCGCGCGGATCGTCGATCTGTACTGCGTGGAGCTGAGCGTCGCCGACCAGCTCGGGCTCGTCGAGTCGATCACCGCGAGCGCTCGGTACGACGGGCGCCGGACATTCCGCCAGCTCCTGCCGCACGAGCCGGGCTGCGCGCTCGTGTCGGAACTGTGATTGCGTGATACTCGGTGCCGTGACCCGATCCCCGTTCACCGCACGCAACCGCCCGCGAGGCTTGGTCGTCACGCCGGGGGCGAGCGCCGATCGTGACCATCCGACGCTCGTCGCGCTCGAGCACGGCCTGACCGACATCGCGGTGCGCCGGCTGACGTTGGGCACGACGAGCGTCCCCGCTGCGGTCAAGAAGATCGTCGCCGCGGGTGCAGAACTGGCCGCCGAGCTCGACGTGGCGCCACACCGGATCGCGTACGGCGGCCGCAGCTTCGGCGGCCGCGCCTGTTCGGTGGCAGTCGCGGAGGGCCTCCCGGCCGCTGCGCTCGTCCTGCTCTCCTATCCGCTGCATCCGCCCGGCAAGCCGGACAGGTTGCGGACCGCACACTTCCCGGACATCGCCGTACCGACGTTGTTCGCGTCCGGCCGAAAAGACCCGTTCGGGTCCCCGGACGAGTTCGCCGCGCACGTCACGGCGATCCCGGCGGCCACAACGGTGGAGTGGGTCGACGGGAGCCACGCTCCCAAGGACGACGACCGGATCGTCGAAATCGTGCGGTCGTTCCTCGGCGTCGCGCGCTGAACCGCTTGCGTCGACGGCGGGACCGATCACGGAGCGGCGATTGCAGTGTGCCGCCGCGGCGTGGAAGATGGGGCCATGACTGCCGCTCCAGAACTGCCGGTCGCTCCGCCCTGGCGGGGCATCAACCACCTCGCGCTCGTGACCCCCGACATGGACACGACCGTGCGCTTCTACACCGGCGTGCTGGGCATGCCGCTCGTGATGACGTTGATGGCCGGCCCGATGCGGCACTACTTCTTCGAGATGTCGCCGCACAACACCGTTGCGTTCTTCGAAGTCCCCGACGCGGAGACGTTCGTGAAGGGGGCCGGGTCGCCGGCCCCGTACCCGGTTCAGCTCGACCACATCTCGTTCGACCTGCCGAACGAGCACGCCCTCGTGACGTTGCAGACCCGGCTGCGCGCTGCGGGCAGTGAGGTCACCGAGATCGTCGACCACGGTGTGATGAAGTCGGTGTACTTCACCGATCCGAACGGCATCGCGCTGGAAGCGACCCACTGGGTCGTCGACGGCACGGGACGCGAATTCGATCCGGACGACGAGCGCGTGTTCCTCGACCCGGACCCCGTGCCGGCTGTGACCGAACTGGCCGGCGGTGGCCTGGCGTCGCTGCCGACGACATCGCTCGTCGGCGACTGACCGCCGGCCCGACCGCTCACTTCACGAGTGTCCGGACGTCGCCCAGCAGTTCGATGCTGCGAACGGCTGCGGCTTCGTCGACATTGATCGTGCGCGCGACGACATCGTCGACACCCAGATCTCGGTACGAGGCGAGCCGCTCGGCAACATGTGCGGCGTCGCCGCACACGATCTGCTCGTCGAGGCCGCGGTAGCCGCGGTCGATCACCCCTCGGGCGGCCCGCACGGTCGCGACGTGGTCGTCGCCGACGAGGACGTCGCGGCGGAGCGCGATCGCCGGTGTCGTGCCGTGACGCGCGCAGGCGTCGCGGTACGTGTCGACGGCGCCCGCCAGCGCCGTGCCGTCCAGGCCTGGTGACACGTACCAGGCGTCGCCCTCTCGCGCGGCCCGGTCGAGCGCGGCGGGCGCGGTGCCGGCACCCACCCACCACCGCACCGGTTGCGGCGGGATCGGCCGAATCGACGCACCGACCACACCGAACTCGGGGGCGTCGACCGTCTCGCCGGCGAGCAGCCGGCGGATCGCGTCGATCATCCGATCAGCGACGCGGCCGCGAGTCGACAGGTCGGCGCCGAATGCGGCGAACTGGTCTGCGCCGCCACCGATCCCGGTCTGCAGGATGAACTGTGCGTCCGTCATCGCGGCGAGCGTGCCGACCTGCTCGGCCGCGAGGACCGGGTGCCAGAGCGGCAGCAGCAGCAACAGCCCGGCCGGCCGGTCGGACGGCCACTCGGCCAACAGCCGACCGAGCATCGGCACGTTCTGGACGTAGGGCCCGTCCCGACCGACCGAGTGGTGGTCGCCGAGGCTGAGATGGTCCAACCCGGCGTCCGCAGCTGCGCGCGCCCGCCCGATCACGGCGCGCACCGCAGCCTGGTCGTCGAGCCCGACGTAGCGGCTCGTGATGCTGATCCCGACTCGCATGGGCCCAGTCTCGCGCTCGGCGGGCCGGACACGGTCGGTGCCGGTCAGGACACGTCGATCGTCACGTCGTCGCCGTCGAAGGACCAGTGGCCGGCGATGCGCACGGTCTCCTCGAGCGGCCGGGGGTAGCTCCACGCGACGTCCTCGACGGGCTCGTCGCCGACGAACGTCCAGTACTCGGTGTCGCCCTTGTACGGGCAGTGCGTCGTCGTCTCGGACTTGCGGAACCGGTCGGTCACCACATCGCTCGCCGGGATGTACCAGCGGTTCGGGAGCCCGGTCTCCGACACGACGAACGCGGCCGTCGTGTCGGAGACGACGACGCCGCCGATGCTGACGCGCACGTGGCGGCTCGTCGGCCGAGCGTCGACGCGATGGTACGGATCACGTAGGTGGCCGAAGACCTCGTCGTCCTCGTCGTACCAGTGGTCGAGATGATCCCAGTACATCGCGACGTAGCCGTCGAGCCAGGACGCTTCACCGATCGGTGACTCGTATCCCCAGATCGAGTTCTCGCTCGACCGGTCGCCGACGGTGATGCTCCAGTACGACGCGTCGCCCTTGAACGGACAGTGGGTCGTGTGATCGGTCTTCGTCAGCAGGTCGAATCGGACGTCGCCGACGGGGACGTAGAGCACCGGCAGGATGTTGCTCTCGTGGAGCAGCATCGCCCGTTCGGTGTCGACGATCGTCTCGCCCGCGAACGTGGCGCGCACGCGGCGCGGGAACGGCGCGAACAGCAGCTTGTGTCGGGGCCCGTCGATCTCGTAGTTCACCGTGCCGGGGGCACCGGCGGCGAGGGGGCCGTCGGCCAGCGTGAGGGTCATGCCGGGTAGAGCCGCGAAACGGCCGACCGTATTCCCGGCACACCTGGGTGGCGTGGTTCGAAAAGCCCTCGCGGTCAGCGATTCGCCTGCCACCGCAGCAACTCGCCGGCGGCATCGCCCGACCAGTGGTGACCGCGGTCCACTGCTGTCGACTCCACGACCTGGAACGAGCCGAACGCCTCCGTCGTGAGCCGGACGACAGCGTCGGTGTCGAACTCCTTGCACGAGAAGACGTCGAGGAACATCGCCCGCCGGTGCGGATACGTGTGCACGGCGGCATGCGACTCGTACAGCACGACGACGCCCGAGTGCCCGTATCTTTCCGGATCGCCGTCCTCCGTGCTCACGTGCGGTCCGCTGAGAATTCTCATGTCGATCCCCGTGACGAGGTCGGACAGGTAACGCTCGATCGCGTCAGGGCAGTCGAGCGCGGCGCTGTTCTCGATCTCGTCGAGGCGCATCATCAGGTGACGGCCGTAGACGGACGTCCGGTCCGTCGTGTCCGCGACCCGTGAATTCGACATCGCGCGATCGTAGAGCCGGTTCCGGTCGCGCGCGCGGACCGTGACGGGCCGCGGCCGGGCGCGGTGCTGCTGCAATAGTCTCGTCCCAAGCCAACGACAGGGATGACCATGTACGAATCGCTCGCCGGCAAGACCGTGCTCGTCACCGGAGCTGCGAAGGGTCTCGGCCGGGCGATCGCCGACCGCTTCGCCGGCGAGGGATGCCGGGTCGCGTTCAACGATGTCGACGCCACAGCGGCCGACGCAGCCGCGGAGGCCGTGACAGCGAACGGCGGCACGGCGATCGGCGTGGCCGCCGACGTGTCCGACGGAGGGCAGGTCGCCGAGATGTTCGCCGCGATCGGCCGCGAGTTCGGTGGCGTCGACGTGCTCGTCAACAACGCGGCGATCGTGCGGCCGATGCTGCACTTCTTCGACGCTGACGAGGCGTGGTGGCGCCGGATCATCGACGTCAACCTGACCGGCCACTTTCTCTGCTCGCAGCACGCCGCGAGGGCGATGGCCAAGGCCGGCGGCGGCTCGATCATCAACATGAGCTCGGGTGGTGCGACGCGGGCGCACCGGTCGTTCACGGCATACGACGCGAGCAAGGGTGGCATCGAGGCGCTCACGCGCGCCATGGCGCTCGACCTCGGCCCGTACAACATCCGGGTCAACGCGTTGATGCCCGGCTCGATCGACACCCACGGCTACTCCCCGGAGGACCGGCGGTTGCGCGGCGAGAACATCCCCCTGGGGCGCATCGGCGATCCGGCGGACATGACCGGTGCAGCGCTGTTCCTCGCGTCGGATGACGCCGGGTACATCACCGGCGACGTCCTGCGGGTCGACGGCGGGATGCTCGCCCAGCAGCGGTCCGCAACGGTCGACATCATGCCGCCCGCGGACTTCCCGAAGCTCGAGGAACTGTGAGTCGGCGCGGCGTTGACCGGGTGCACTGACGTGTCCGCGCCCGAACTTCTCCGCCGGTACGACGTCGTGTGCGTCGGCGGGGCGATGACCGGCAGCTCCGTCGCCTACTGGCTCGGCGAGAACCCGGACTTCGACGGCACCGTGCTCGTCGTCGAACCCGACTGGACGTATGCATCGGCGCAGACGACTCGTGCGCAGAACAGCATCCGATCGCAGTTCACCAACCCGCTCAACATCGAGATGAGCATGTTCGGGATGGACTTCATCGAGCACTTCCACGGCAACGTCGAGGTCGACGGCGAGTCACCGCAGCTGAACTTCCGCGGCACCGGCTATCTCTTCCTCGCGGACGACGACGAGGCCTACGAACGCCTGCGCGCAGAATCGGTCGACCAGCTCGCAGCCGGCGCCGAGGTGGCGATGATGCGCCCGGCCGAGCTCGCCGAGCGGTTCCCGTACTTCGACACGTCGCAGGTCACCGGCGGACGCCTCGGCGGGATGCGCGAGGGATCGTTCGACGGCTGGGCGTTCTTCCAGGGGATCCGCACACGGGCGCTGCACCGAGGAGCGGTGTACGTGAAGGACGCAGTCGTCGGGATCGACGTCGCCGCCGGTCGCGCCCGCACCGTCCGGTTGGCGTCGGGCCGAACGGTGGACGCCGGGTGGGTGGTCAATGCGGCGGGTTGCCACGCGCGTGACGTCGCCGCGATGGTCGGCCTGTCGCTGCCGGTCGAGCCTCGCGCCCGTACGAGCTTCGTGTTCGACTGCCGCCGCCCGATCGACGCGATCGTGCCGCTCACGATCACCCCGGCCGGCGTGCACTTCCGGCGCGAGCAGCATCACTACATGTGCGGCGCCGTGCCCGACCAGGACGACGCGGTCGCCGTCGACGATCTCGTCGCTCGCGTCGACGAGTTCGAGGAGTTGATCTGGCCGGTGCTCGCCCGCTACGTGCCGCAGTTCGACGAAGTGCGTGTCGTCACCTCGTGGGGCGGGCAGTACGACTGGAACACGCTCGACCACAACCTCGTGATCGGCCCGTCCGCCGAACTCGAGAACTTCCTCTTCGCCAACGGGTTCTCCGGCCACGGTCTGCAGCAGGGCCCGGCGGCGGGACGCGCGATCAGCGAGCTGATCACCTACGGCGCGTTCCGTACGATCGACCTCAGCCCGCTCGGGTATCACCGCATCGCGAGTGGCTCACCGATCCGCGAGACGGCGCTCATCTGAAGCCGCCGGCGTCGTCGCGGAGCGCCGACGCGATCGTTCGTATGCTGAGCCGATGCTCAGTGAGAAGCTCACGTTGCACGGCGATCTGCTCGACCAGAAACGCCTTGCCCAGGTCCTCGATGAACTCGACGAGCTCGGCGTCGTCACCCGGCTGCGGCGGTTCCGCGTCGGCGAACGCGCCACCGACCCGTCGCTCGCAGAGCTCACGATCCAGGCAGAAGACCGCGAGCTGCTCGTCGACGCATGCCGTCGCGCAGGCCAATTGGGGGCGACGTTCGACGAGACCGAGGCGGAGCTCGCCGCTGCTGATGTCGACGGCGTGTTGCCGGAGGGGTTCCACTCGACGACAAATTTCCCCACCTACGTGCTGCACGACGGGACGGCGATCCCGGTCGAGGCGATCGAGATGGATTGTGGCATTCGCGTGTGGAACGACAGCGGTACGTGGCGGGCAGAGACGTGTCCGATGCACAAGGCCCGCGTCGGCGAGATGTTCGTCGTCGGATACGCCGGTGTCCGCGTCGAACTGGACGACGAACCGGACGTCGAAGGCCTCGACTTCGAGTTCATGAGCAACGAGGTGTCCACCGAACGGCCGAAGCGCCGGATGATCGCCGACGCAGCCGACGCGATGCGGGCGGCGCGCGAGGCGGGCCGCGATGTCGTGCTCGTCGGTGGTCCTGCGATCGTGCACAGTGGCAGCGCCCCGCTGCTCGCCAAGCTGATCGCCGACGGCTGGGTCACCGTGCTGCTCGCCGGCAATGCGCTCGCCGCGCACGACATCGAGGCGAACATGCTCGGCACATCGCTCGGCGTCGACCTCTCCTCGGGGCGTTCCGGACCACACGGCCACACCCACCACCTGCGCGCGATCAACCGGGTGCGGCGCGCCGGCTCGATCGCGGCCGCCGTCGACAGCGGCGACATCACCGGCGGCGTCATGCACACGTGTGTCACGACCGACACGCCGTTCGTCCTCTGCGGGTCGATCCGTGACGACGGCCCGCTGCCGGACGTGATCTCGAACGTGCTCGAAGCGACCGACGCGATGCGGTCCGTCGTGACGAACGCCGACGTCTGCCTGATGGTCGCGACGATGTTGCATTCCGTCGCCGTCGGCAACATCCTCCCCGCCCGGGTGTCGACCTTCTGCGTCGACACCGATGCCGACACCGTGATCAAGCTGACCGACCGGGGGACGCACCAGGCGATCGGCATCGTCACCGACTGTGAGTACTTCCTCGGTGAACTCTGCAACCAACTCGGCGTCTGACGTCCCTTCGGTGAGAGGTGAGAGGACCTGTCACGCCCAGATCTCACCGGAGCCCGTCGTCTGACCCTTCCGGTGAGAGGTGAGAGGACCTGTCACGCCCAGATCTCACCGGAGCCGGTCGTCGGGGCGGTCATGCGGTGTCCGGGTTCTGCTCACGGTGCGCAGACCGCGCTGACCGCCCGCTGAACGGCGTCGGTCGAGCGCCTCGCGGGGCACGAGAAATCACCCCGTCGGACGATTGAAACCCGCCCATCTGGGTAATCCCGAACTTGTCCCCCTACGAAAGGAACAACCACATGTCAACCGACGCACGCGTCACCAAGGATCTGATCGAGACGCTCGAGGACGGCAAGAAGGGCTTCGCCAGCGCCGCTGAGAAGCTGGCCGACTCCGACCGCTCCGACCTGAGTGCCAAGATGACCGAGTACTCGAACCAGCGGGCGGCGTTCGCTGCCGAGCTCGATGCGCTCGCCGCCACCTACGGCGACGACATCGACGAGAACGGTTCGGTCGCAGCAGCTGCCCACCGCGGCTGGATGGCGGTCAAGGATGCGCTGTCGGGGTCGAGCCCCGAGGGTGTCCTCGACGCCGCCGAGCAGGGCGAGGACCACGCGGTCTCCGAGTACGAGGACGCGCTGTCGAAGGACATCTCCGCAGGCCTGCGGACCGTCGTGCAGCGGCAGTTCACCGAGATCAAGCGGGCCCACGACGACATCAAGGCGCTGCGCGAGCGCGTCAGCTGAACCCCTGCGTCGTGGCGTGAGTCCCGACGCGACCCGTTTCCACACCGCCAGCGGTGGTCGGCCGATCCGGCCACCGCTGGCTCGCGTCCGGGGCGCGTGCCAGAGTGCTGGCGTGCGCGACGAACCGGCGAGATCGCTGCAGATCGAATCGACGGGCGGGCCGCTCGGTGCCTGAGGGCGACACGCTGCGCCGCGCTGCCGAAGCGCTGACGCCCGTCCTCGAGGGCCGCATCGTCACCGACCTCTGGTTCCGCAAGCTGCGCGGGTACCGCCCGCGCGTCGGCGACCGCATCCACCGGGTCGAGGCCGTCGGCAAGTACCTGCTGATCGAGTTCGATCGCCGGCTGGTGCTGCACACCCACCTCGGGATGTCGGGAACATGGCGGGCGACGACGCTCGACCGGCCGCCACCGCGTGACCCGCGCCTGAGGGTGATGATCGAGACCGACCGCGGCAGGGCGTTGTGCTTCTCCGCCCCGGAGATCGCGACGCACATCACTGGAATCGGCTCGTCGCCCGTCGACGACCTCGGCCCGGACCTGAGCGACGACGACGCCGACCTGGCGGAAGTCCTTCGTCGGAGTCGAGCGGCGAGTGGCGACCGGACGCTCGCCGAACTCCTCCTCGATCAGCGAGTCGCGGCGGGCGTCGGCAACGTGTTCAAGAGCGAGGCGCTCCACATCGCCGGGCTCCATCCGTTCCTCACGGTCGACGACCTGACCGACGCAGATCTGGAACACCTGTGGACGGTCGCCCACCGCCAACTCGTCGCGAACCGTGGCCGGCCGTACCGGTCGACGACCCGGCCCGGCGAGCGCGGCCGGACCCACGTGTACGGCCGCCACCGGCTCGGCTGTCGGCGATGCGACAACGCGATCGAGTACTCGCCGGCCGGAGACCTGACGGAACGCAGCACCTACTGGTGCCCGACCTGCCAACCGGAGCGAGATCGACGTCGACCGGACGTCCAGGCGTGAAACGGCGCGGGTCGGGGTACTGATCGTTCATGAGCGATTCCGATGTGAACGATCCCGACCTGTACGACTCCGATCCCGACGGCACCGGCGACCCCCGCCTCGACGAGCCCGATGGCAACGAGGGGATGCCGGCCGAACTGGTCGACACCCCGACGAACATGCCGGGCGACCAGCCGATCGAGGACGACCCGCCGACCGTGTCCGAAGTGCACGGCCGCGGGCCGGATGGTTGAGGCACCGATCGCCCGGGTACGCCCGGTTCATGGCACGCAATCACCTTCGTCCCCACTCGGGCGGCCATCCCTCGCAGGGCCCCGTCCGCGAGATGGCCAACCCGGACCCCAGCCCGGCCGTCGGCCGCGATTTCCCCGATGAGCCCGACGAGTCCGTCGACGATCGGCCGGAGGACCAGCCGGATCTCGATGCCTTCGCGGCAAAGCTCGGGATCGAGGGACGCGACGGCGACGACGACCGGTCCGGCGAGCAGCGCCCGCTGCGGTCTGCCGTGGCCGAGCGCACCTCGGACCTTCGCGACCGGGCGACGGCGGGCCTGGCGTCCGGCCTGAACATGGTCGCCGACCGTCTGCAGCGTCTCGCACGTCGTCTCGACGACCGCTGACGCGCGCAGCACGAACCGCTTCGGCGCGTCACTCCGGTTGCGTCAGTTCGGAGGGGCGAGTTCGTCGCGCAGCGCTTCGATGTCCAGATCCGGCTGGGGATACGCCGGGGCCATCGCGTCGATCGTGCCGATCAGCAACTGCGCGATCGCCCAGTTCCGGTACCACTTGTGATCCGCAGGGATCACGTACCACGGGGCGTGCTCCGAGGTCGTCTGCGCGACGATCGACCCGTACGCGGCCTGGAAGTCGTCCCACTTGCGTCGGGTGTCGAGGTCGGACACGTCGAACTTCCACCGCTTGTCATCGCGTCGCAGTCGCCGCAGGAAGCGCTCTCGCTGCTCGTCGAAGGAGATGTGCAGGAGGCACTTGACGACGGTGGTTCCTTTCTCCGACAGCTCGGCTTCGAAGTCGTTGACAGCGTCGATGCGCTCGGCGATCTCGTCGTCCGGCAGCGTCCCGATCGCGGTCGGCACGATCAGATCCTCGTAGTGGGACCGGTTGAACACACCGATCTGGCCGGGAGCCGGCAGTTCCCTGCGGTACCGCCAGAGGAAATGGTGCTCCTGCTCCTCCTCGGTCGGCTCCACGAAGGATGCGACGCGGACTCCGGCCGGATTCATCGCGATCACGACGTGTTTGATCGTGCCGTTCTTCCCGGACGCGTCGAGGCCCTGGAGTACGAGCAGGATCGAGCGTTCCTCCTCTGCGTACAAGAGCTCGTGGCGGTCGTACAACGCGTCGTGCAGGTCGTCTTCGAGCTGGTCCTGGGCGTCGGACTTCGAGTCGGCGAACGGCGTCGTGTCGGTGGCGTATCCGGCGAGGTTCACGGCACCGTCGGTCGGTCGGGCCCGCAGCTCGTCGCGGAGGGCGGTGATGTCGATCATGCGATCGCTCCTTGCTGTGTCGTCGGGATGTCGTCGCCGCGGGCGGGTTTGCGGGTGTCCTGCTGGTGCACGCTGAGCGCGGCCGGCTCGACCTCGATCTCGAGGCGTCCGACCGGGTCGCGGTCCTCGCCGTCGAGCTCGTAGGCCCGGGGCTGGGTCTGTTCGACGACGATTCGTCTGCCCGTGCCGCGCCTGGCGAGTGCGAGCGGGAGCGAACGGTTGCGGATCAGCCGACGGGCGACGACGGCCCACTCCCGCCACGTGGCGGCGGCGACGACCGCGACGTCGAGCAACCCGTCGTCCGGCTCGGCGTCGGGGAACACGTCGATGCCGCCGGTGATCGTGCCGAAGTTGCCGACGAGGACCATCGAGGCCCGGCCGTCGAAGAACGCTTCGCCGTCGATCTCGACCTTCGTCGGCACGAGCGAGCGGCGGAGGTTCCTGAAGCCAGAGATCACGTAGGCGAGCGATCCGATGTTCGCCTTGAGCGTCGGG
>JAHEKY010000064.1 GCA_024644465.1 Ilumatobacteraceae bacterium
TTGAGGCGCGTCATCGACGCGACCGCCGCGGCGATCTCCTCGTCGGTCGCCGAGCCGGCCTTGATCGCCGTCGTCAGCACACCGATGCCGAGCGGCTTGGTGAGGATGAGGTCCTGCCCGGCTCGGAGGCCGGCATTCGTCATGATCCGGTTCGGGTGGACCTCGCCGGTCACCGCCATGCCGTACTTCGGTTCGGGGTCGTCGATCGTGTGGCCGCCGACGACGGCGAAGCCGGCCTCCCTCGCGATGTCCTGCCCGCCCGCGAGCACCTCGGCGAGCAACTCGGTCGGCAGCTCGTCCCGATTCCAGCCGACGAGATTCAGGGCGAACAACGGGCGCGCACCCATCGCGTAGATGTCCGAGACGCTGTTCGCAGCGGCGACACGGCCCCAGGTGCGCGCGTCGTCGACCACCGGGGTGATGAAGTCCGCGGTGGTCACGATGGCCCGGTCCTCGTCGAGTTGCCAGACGGCGGCATCGTCGCCGGTGCCAGGGCCGACGAGGAGTTCGGGCGGATGATCGGAGTCGAGTTGGCGCACGACGTGCGCCAGTTCGCCTGGGGCGAGTTTGCAGCCTCAACCGGCGCCGTGGCTGAACTGCGTCAGCCTGATGCGCTGTCGTTCGTCGCTCATCGTCACCTCCCTCCCGGATGCGGAGTCATTCGGTGTACTTCAGGTCGAGGTCGACCATCAGTTCGTTGGCGATGTCCTCCAGTGCATCGCGCAGTTCGTCGAACAGCATCTCGCCGGGGATCCGCAGCAACGCGTTCACCTCGAAGAGCTGTTCGGCGGACATCGGCGCCGAACTCGTCGCTGTCTCCAGTTCCTCGATGCTGACGTTGCGTGCCGCCAGGGCGCCTGCGATCTCGCGGACGATGCCAGGTCGGTCCTGGCCGACCAGTTGCAGCTCGACGAGTGCGGAATCGTCGCCGTCGCCGGCCTCGTCGGACGCCGCGATCGCGACGCGCACGTCAAGCAGCCCGTGCCCGCGGAGTGTCTCGAAACTCGACGTCAGCGCGTCGACGGTCGACGCCGGCACTGTGACGACGACGATGCCGGCGAACTGTCCGGCGAGGCGGGCGAGGTGGCTGTGGTCCCAGCTGCCGCCGTGCTCGGCGATCGGCCCGGCGAGCGCGTCGACGAGGCCGGCCCGGTCGTTGCCGATCACGGTGAGCACGAGCGTCGTCATCGCCCCAGTCTCCCACGCCCTCCGCGACGGCAGAAATCTGGACGGTCCGGGTGTCCGGGGCCGCGATCGCCGGAGGAATTCGGCTTGGATGGGTGGGTGCCGACTGCTGCGATCGACGGGATCGACATCTACTACGAGGTCCACGGCGCCGGCTCGCGCCTGCTGAACATCAGCGGCAGCGGGAGCGACCTCCGGCGCACGTACCCGGACCGCTCGCCGCTGAACAAGCGCCTCGAAGTGCTGTCGTACGACCAGCGCGGGCTCGGCCGGTCGGCGAAGCCCGACGGTGAGTACACGATGGCCGACTACGCAGACGACGCCGCGGCCCTGCTCGCCCATGTCGGCTGGGACCGCTGCCACGTGATGGGTACGAGCTTCGGGGGGATGGTCGCCCTCAACCTCGCGGTTCGCCATCCCGGCGTCATCGGCCGGCTCGTCGTGAATTGCACGTCGCCGGGCGGCGCGTACTCGTCGTTCCCGCTGCACGACATCGCCTCGATGGACCCGGAGGATGCGTTCGAGCTGCGGATGCGGCTGTACGACCGCCGCTGGGATCCCGCCGCGGCCGAGCCCATCCCGGGCCTCGGTGTCGTCTACGACGCGATCGTGCAACAGGCACGCACCACACCGGCCGCTGATGTCGCCGCGGGCGTTGCGCGCCAGCTCGGCGCTCGACGGGGCCACGACGTCGTCGCGCACCTGCCATCGATCGGGCACGAGACGCTCGTGTGCGCGGGCGTGTACGACGAGCTCGCGCCGATGATCAACGCCGAGGTGATGGCGGAGCAGATGCCGAACGCGACGCTTCGGACCTTCGACGGCGGACACTTCTTCCCGTACCAGGACCGGTCTGCGTTCCCGGCGATCGTCGAGTTCGTGCTCGGCCCCGACTGATCCGCTCCTGCCCGCGTTCCCTACCGTGGGGCGATGATCCGTCTCCGCCAGGTCGCCCTCGTCGCTCATGATCTCGACGCCGTCGTCGGTGAGCTGTGCGACACGTTCGGGTTGTCGGTGTGCTTCCACGACCCCGGCGTCGGTGAATTCGGTCTGCACAACGCGCTGATGGTGATCGGCGACCAGTTCCTCGAGGTCGTCGCGCCGACGCAGGACGGGACGACCGCGGGTCGGCTGCTCGACAAGTGTGCCGGCGACGGGGGCTACATGGCGATCTACGAAGTCGACGACCTGGACGCACGCGTCGACCACCTCACGGCGCACGGCGTACGGATCGTCTGGCGCGGCGACTTCCCGACGATTCGCGGCCGGCACCTCCACCCACGCGACGTCGGCGGCGTGCTCGTCTCGATCGACCAGCCGGAGCCGCCCGGAAGCTGGACGTGGGGCGGGCCGACGTGGCAGGCGCACAGCGACGGTTCGGTCGTCGCGGCGATCGCCGGTGTCACGGTCGGAGCGGACGACCCCGATGCGATGGCACGACGATGGGACGAGCTCGGCTTGCGCGCCGCGGTCGGGTTCACGCGAGCGGGTGAGCGTGGTGAGGGACTCGACGGCGTCGACCTCGTTGCGGCCGACCGCGCCCGCGTCGGTGAGACCCACGAGATCGGCGGGGTGACGTTCCGGCTCGTCTGACCAGCGGGCCGGTCACGCGATCGCGGCGACGATCCACAGTGTGGTCATCCCCGCGATGAGTGTCCACACCAGGTTCTTGCGCCACCACGCGACGCCCGCCGCAGCTGCGAGGGCGGCGAACTCGGCGAAGGTGAGGTCGACGTCGTCTCCACCACCCACCGCGAGGCTGACCGTCAATGCCGCGAGGACCGCAGGACCGACGTTGCGCAAGGCCCGTTCGACCGACGTCGGGAGGTGGCGTTCCGCGAGCGCGAGGATCAATCCGCCTCGAAACGCGTACGTTCCGACGAAGGTCACGGCGAGGGCGAGCAGTGCGGTCGAGTGACTCATGCCGTCGGCTCCGGCTCGATCGCGCGTGCCTGTTCGGCGATCGCGCCGGCGACCACGCCGGCGACCGCTCCGATGATGATGCCGAGCCGGTCGCGCAGCCCGGCCGCGGCGAGCGATGCGAAGCCGCCGACGATGGCCGCGACGGCGGCCGGGACCCGGTTGATCGCCATGAGCGTCAGACCGGCGAACATGACCGCGGGTGCATAGTCCAGCCTCCATCCGGTGGGCACGATCGGCCCGACGACCATGCCGAGCGGCACGGCGACGTTCCAGAACGAGAAGAACATCAGCCCGACGGTCACGTAGTACCGGCGGAACGACTCGGGCGGTCTCGCGGCCTGGAGTGAGCCGAGCGCGAAGACCTGGTCGATCAGCACCCACGGGCCGAGCCATCTGAACCACCCGGGCTGCGCACGGAACGTCGGCGCCATCGCCGCGCTGTACATCACATGGCGGCTGTTGATCACGAGGACGGCGCTGATCACCGCCCAGAGCGACGCGGTGCCCGCGATCGTCACCATCGCGAGCTGTGCGGCGCCCGCGAACAGCAGGGGCGATGTGAGCGACGCGGCCCACAAGGGCATCTGCGACTCGGTCATCGCGAGGCCGAGGACGAAGCCGAACGGGATCGCCGGGATGATCAACGGGATCGAGTCGACGACGGCCTGCCGGTCGAGCAGCGTCGAGTCGTCGCCCATCATGGTGTCGGCCATCGGGATGCACGGTAGGGCCGCCGCCGGTCGCGCACCAGGCGCACGGGTGCTGGTCGGGGTGGCGGTGCCACCACGATCGTCGCCCCGGAATCGTCGGCCGTCACGTCATCGGTGTCATCCAGCGGCCGACGTCACGCACGGGCCGCCGTAGCCTGCGGCCCGTGCGGCTCGTCTCCTACCTCGCGCCCGGGCACCCCGCTGCGCTGTTCGAAGCGTTGGCCGAGGCGGTCGGTGCAGACATCGGGTTCGTGACGGGCCGATCCGGCCCCGACCCGGCCGCCGACCCGTTCCTCGCCGGTACCGCCGATCTCGGGTGGGTGTGCTCCACCTCGTACGTCGAATTGACGACCGAACGGACGCCGTCGGTCGGCCTCGTCGGCATCTCGTGGATTCCGGACGACCCCGACGCGCACGGGCGGCCCGTCTACTTCTCGGACCTCCTCGTGCGGAGCGACTCGGGGATCCGCTCGTTCGACGACCTCGCCGGGCGGCGCGTCGGGTGCAACGACGCCGTCAGCCTGAGCGGCTACCACGCGCTGCGAATCGAGATCGCCCACCGCGGCCACGACCCGCACAACTTCGCGGACCTGGTGATGACGGGTGGCCATCACCACTCGATCGATCGGTTGGTCGCCGGTGAAGTCGACGCCGCGGTGATCGACTCGATCGTGCGGACTCGCCGGGCTCGGCGGTGGCCCGAAGTCGCCGACCTGCGCCTCGTCGAGCGCCTCGGCCCGTGGCCGACGCAACCGCTCGTGGCGCGAGCCGGGATGCCCCCTGAGGACGTCGCCGCGGTCCGCGAGGCGCTCCTCGCCGCCAACGACGACCCGGAGATCCGTGCGCTGCTCGCGGAGTGCGCCATCGAGCGACTCGCCGAGACGCCGCGTGACCACTGCGAAGCAGTGCGCCGAGCGATGGCCGAACTCGGGCCGGTGCAGCGCCTCGCCCGAGGTTGAGAATCAGAACAGGCGGATACTGACGGCGCGAGCGGTCGTGCTGGTGTTGCCGGCCGGGTCGGTGAGCGTCGTCGCGGCGAGGAACGAGTAGGTCGCCGGCGTCGGCTGCGTCGTGAGCCGGTTGCAGTCGCCGCCACACGTGCCGAGCGTGATCGTGATCGTGCGATTCGCGTTCGAGAGCGCGACGGCGCTGCCCGCGAACGTGACCACCTTGTTGTTGCCCAGGTAGTCGTTGCCGCCGAGCGAACGGTTGGTCGCGCTGACGCCGCCGAGGGTGAGCAGGTCCGCGGCGCCACCGTTGTCGGTGAGTGTCACCGTCGACGTCGTCGGCACGGTGGCCACCAGCAGCGGTTCGCTGAACGTGATCGAGACGGTGTCGCCTTGCTGGAACAGGCCGTTCGTGGTGCCGTCGGTGTCGGTGATCGTCATCGGTACCGGGCGGGCCGCATCGGTCGGCGCCGTTGCGGCGAACGACGACCGGTTGCCGGCCGCGTCGCGGATCCCCGTCGCGCTCGCGGCGAGCGCGACGGTGAACGACCCGACCGAGGTGTCCGCGGCGCCGGTTCCTTCCGTGATCGACAGTGTCGCCTGCGAGCCGCCGACCGCAACACTCGCGAGCGTGCCGCCCGACGGAACGTTGGCCAGTGTCCATGGCGCGGTGCCCGCGCTGTACGCGGCGAGTGCCTCGTCGAACGTCGCCACGACGCGATCGACCCGCCCGTTGCCGTCGATGTCGCTCATCACCAGCGTCTGCAGTCTCGGCGGGACGGCGGCGGTGAACGCGGCCGACGCCTGGCGCCCGTCCGAACCGATCACGAAGATGCTGTGCGCCCCGTCGGTCGTACCGTTCGACACCGTGACCGTCACCGCCTGCGTCGGCGTGCTCGACACGGTCGCCGGCGAGCTGGCGAGCACCGGCCCGGTCGGCGAGTCGAGCCGGAACGTCAGCGTGGCGCCGACCGTGAAGCCCGCGACCGTGCCCGTGACGTTCACCGGCAGTGCCGTCAGCGTCGTGGCCGACGTGATCGTGAACGTAGGGCCGCCGACGATCGTCTCACCACTGACGGGGCTCTGGGCCCCAGTCCACGAGGAGTAGCCGGCGGCGACCGTGTAGAGGTACGAGCCGTTCGGGACGCCGGCGTCCACGCAGCTGGTCGCACCTTCCGAGGCGCAATTCGTCAACGTGGTCAGCAGCGCCCCTCCGGTGGTGAAGCGACGAACGGTGTAGCGGTCCGCGCTGACACCCGGGACGATCTGGACGGACGCCCATGACACGGTCACGTCCTGTCCGGCGATCGTCGTGGCGGGCGCCGCTGTCGTCGGCACCGCGGCAGCCGCCGCGCGCGAGTGGCCGGCGGCCGACGCATCGAAGGCCGCCTGCACCGCGGCAGGCGATGCGAGCCATGGCGCGCCGACGACGAGGAGTGCCACGGCAGCCCTGCCGGAGGCCCGTCGTCGTCGACGTTCCATGTCGCGTTCGCACGTGCGCCGCGGCGTGCGGCGCCGGCGTTACGGCGTCTGGGTGCCGGTCAGCGTGAGCGCGATGCTGAACGTCACGCCCTGGCACCCGTCGGGCGCCGCGCCGGCGAGCGTCACGACATCGGTGATCGTCTGGCCGTTCGCCGAACCGTTCGCCGGGACGTTCAACGCCAAGCCGGTCTTGCCGTTGACCGTCACGTTCGACGCAGGGCAGTTCGTCTGATCGCTCGATGTGACCGTGCCGGGCGTCATCGCCGTGAACTGGATCGGATACGGGTTGGTGTTCGACAGACTGAAGAACACGTCGCCGCCCGAGAAGCCCGGATAGAGGTCTGCGGTCGCCGTCGCAGCCGTCGCGGTCACGGCCTGCGCGGTCAGCGCCTTGGATTGGCTCGACCCGGTTGCGTTCGCCGACCAGAGCGCGGAGACCGCGCCGTAGGTGGCGAAGGCGACGGCTGCGGTGCCGAGGAGGATCGCAGCCTTCTTTCTCCGCGAGAAGTCGCGGGACCCCGAGAGACGGGGGATTTTCATTGAAGTGCCTACTTCTTCGATGGAATGCCGTCATCGAGCGCGGGCTCTGCGGAATCCGAAGAGCAGAGTCCTATCGGCCGTTCGCCACGGAACTTGAGCGGAAATCCCGATGCGCTCGACTCACCGCGAAATGACCTGCGTGCGGCCGCTCTCTGGGCGCCGCTCGGCGATCATCTCTCGCCTCCGGCGTGCTCGTCCAGCCACGCGACGACGGCGGTCACGGCGTTGCTCGGCCGGCGAGCCGGCCACGAAACGCAGTAACTGCGTGCCGACGAGACGGTCGGGCCGACAACGGTCAGGACACCGTCCGAGACGAGCGTCTCGACGAGCCCGACCCAACCCAGGGCCACGCCGCGCCCGGCGACGGCCTGCTGCAGCACGGTCGGGTAGTTGTTGAACACGATCCGTCGCTGCCCGGTCGTGAGTTGCAGATCGAACTCGCCGAGCCACTCCGCCCACGACATCCAGGGTCGGTCGTGGGCATCCATGTGCAGCAGCGGAGCGGCGCGCACGTCGGCGGGGGAGCTGGTCTCGTCGAGCCCCAGCTCGGCGGCGAGCGTCGGCGAGGCGACGGGCAGCACGTGCTCCGCGAACAACTCGTGATGCTCGAAGCCCGGCCAGCCGTGTGCCGTCGAGCCGAGGCGGACCGCCGCGTCGAAGCTGCCGCCGTCGAGTTCGCTCTCGCCGTCGTACAGCCACAGGCGGAGGTCGCGGTCGCCCAGTGCCTGTTGCAGCGAGTCGAGTTGTGGCACGATCAGCTGCTGGGCGTACCCCGGTGGCGTGGCGAGGACGAACGTCTCGTCGAGCTGCGTCACCTCGTCGATCGCATGCTCGATCGCGCTGAACCCGACGTCGAGCGTGTCCGCGAGCCGGCGGCCGGCTTCGGTCAGCTCGACCCGGTTCGCCGACCGTTCGAACAGCTCGACGCCGAGGGCGACCTCGAGCGCTCGGACATGGCGGGTGACCGCCGGTTGTGCGAGTGCGAGCTCGCGCCCTGCGGCAGAGAAGCTGCCGAGACGCGCCGCCGACTCGAACACGGCGAGCCGCTGCAGACGGTCGACGCGCCGGACCAGCGGCCTCATCCTGTTCGTCCCAGCATGCCGAGAGAGTATGGCAGGTTGCCGACAACATCACTGTCCCACCGGCCGCGTGTCGTGCACAATCGGGGATGTGAGGTTGGGGTCAGCCATCGGCGGCCACTCGAGTGGCGGCGTGATGCTCGCCGAGCGGTCGCGAACATCTGCGTGCGTCGACGACGCGACGGGTCGGGTCGAGTTCACCCACGGCGACGTCGTCCGGACGCTGCACCCGATGTGGTTGCGGGAACGGTCGACGACCAACGGCACGATCGATCCTGCGAACCGCCAGCGGCTCTACGAACCACTCGACCTCGACGGCGACCTGCGCGCCACCCGGTGCCGCGTCGAGGGCGAGACGCTCGTCGTCGAGTTCTCGGACGGCCATCGTGCCGTCTTCGCGATCGACGGGCTCGCCTCGGTGATCCGAGCAGCGACCGGGCAGCCGTCGGACGAGGAACCGCCGCTGCCCGAGCCGTGGGTCGCAGCGGGCTTCGAGGTGCCGGTGATCGACTGGAGCCGGCTCGTGGTCGACGACGTCGACGTCACGATCGCGGCGCTCGGCGCGTTCTTCCGCCACGGCTGCTTCGTGCTGCGCGGCACGCCTGCGGTGCCGGGTGCCCTGCATGACGTCGCCGGTCATTTCGGACGAATCTCGGCGACGAACTTCGGCCCGATCTTCGACGTGCAGTCGGTGCCCGTCCCCGTCGACCTGGCCTACACCCCGGTGGCGCTCTCGGCGCACACCGACCAGCCGTACCGCCGGCCGGCGCCAGGGATCCAGTTCCTCCACACGATCGTCAACGACGCGCCCGGCGGCGACTCGACGATGGTCGACGGTCTCGCTGCGGTGAACGGGCTGCGCGAAGTCGACGCGGAGGCGTACGAACTCCTGACGACGCTGCCCGTCGAGTACCGATACGACATCGGCAGCGATGTGAAGGTCGCACGGGTGCCGATGATCGAACTCCGGCCGGACGGGACACTGCGGCAGTTGCGGTTCTCCCCCCGCCTCGACTACCCGCCGGCGGTCGAGCCCGACCTGCTCGACGTGTACTACCGCGGGCGCCGGTGGCTCGCGGCCGAGCTGAACCACCCGTCGCGCCAGATCACGTTCCGGCTGCGGGCGGGCGACGTCGCAGTCGTGGACAACCACCGGGTGCTGCACGGCAGGACCGCATTCGACCCGACGGTCGGCGCCCGCCATCTCCAGGGGTGCTACATCGACCACGACGGCCCCGCCACGATGTGGACGTTGGCGATCCGCGGACGCCGAGCCGAGTGATGACCGACCCCGCCCGGGACGTCGTGTCGTTCACCGAGATGGAACGCGGCACGCCGGAGGACTACGCGATGCTCGACCGTTTCGAACGGGCCCACGCGGAAGGGCTCGCCGACCGGGTGCTCACGACGCTCGCTCGGCTCGACGACTCGCTCGGCGGTTACCAGATCACCCGGCTCGAACACTCCCTCCAATCGGCGACGCGGGCGCGTCGGGCGGGCGCCGACCTCGACTGGGTGGTGGCGACGCTGCTCCACGACATCGGCGACGAACTCGCCCCGTACAACCACGCCGAGTTCGCGGCGGCGATCGTCCGCCCGTACGTCCGCGCCGAGGTGACGTGGGTGATCGCCCAGCACGGCCTGTTCCAGACGTACTACTTCGCGCATCATCTCGGCGGCGACCGCAACGGCCGGGACGAGTTCGTGGGGCATGCCTGGTACGACCTGTGCGCGGACTTCTGCGCGCGATGGGACCAGAACTCGTTCAACCCGCACGACCCGATCGATTCGCTCGATTCGTTCGCCGACGACGTGCGGACCGTCTTCGCCCGCCCGGCGTGGCACCCCGACGTCGTCGCGGCGGGGGAGGCATCGCTCGTCTGATGGGCGGGCCGGTCGACGTCGAGTCGGTCCGCGTCGGGTTCGTCGGCCTCGGCAACGTCGGCGGGAAGCTCGCCGGGTCGTTGTTGCGCAATGGCGTCGATGTGACCGTCCGCGATCTCGACGACGAACTCGTCGCGACGTTCGTCGGCAAGGGGGCGCGGTCTGCGGCCGCGCCCGTCGAGATCGCCCGGCACTGCGACGTCGTGATCACCTGCCTGCCGTCGCCGGCAGCGTCGGCCGCGGTGATGGAGTCGGCGGACGGGTTGCTCGCAGGCTGGCAGCAGGGTGCGATCTGGATGGAGATGTCGACCACCGACGCGACGGAGATCAACCGCCTCGGCGCGCTCGTCGCAGCGGTCGGCGGCGCCGCGGTCGACTGCCCGGTGTCGGGTGGTTGCCATCGAGCGGCCACCGGCAACATCTCGATCTTCGCGGGGTGCGATCGTGCCGTGTTCGAGCGGGTCCTGCCCCTGTTGACGATCCTCGGGCGGCGAGTGCTGCACACCGGTGACCTCGGCACCGCCTCGGTGCTCAAGGTCGCGACGAACTATCTGGCGACAGCGAATCTGATCGCCGTCACGGAGGCGCTGACGACGATGGCCGCGGCCGGGATCGATCTCTCGACGACCTACGAGGCGTTCCGCATCTCCAGTGGGAACTCGTTCGTCCACGAGACCGAGGGTCAGGTGATCCTCAACGGCGGGCGCGACATCAGCTTCACGATGGATCTCGTCCTCAAGGACATCGGGCTGTTCCAGCAGGTCGCCGACGCCGCGGGCGTGCCGCTCGAACTGAACCCTCTGATGATCGACATCTTCCGTGACGCTGCGGCCCGCTACGGCGAACGCGAGTGGTCCCCGAACGTGATCCGCCGCCTCGAGGACGCGACCGGGCTGTCGGTCACCGCACCCGGCTTCCCCGCCGAGCTCGTCGACGACGAACCGGAGGAGCCCGGCGCAGAGGTCACCGTTCGACTCTGACGACGCGACGCGGCGCGCAGACGCTCGCCGACATGCGCATCACCCGGCTCGTCGACGGCCCGCTCATCGGCCCGCAGACCGACCGCAGCATCGGCGTCAACGGGCTGACTGCGTTCGTGCCGCCGCCGAGGCGGTACGGTCCGGCGATGGGCTCGAACCAGCAGGCACTCGACTCCGGCTTCGGAATGCGGTCGACACCGCGGGATGTGCTCGGTGGTGCGGACCTGTCCGGCACGTTCGCCGTCGTGACGGGCGGCTACTCGGGACTCGGCCTCGAAACGACGCGAGCGTTGGCCGAGGCAGGTGCCGACGTGCTCGTTCCGGCGCGGCGCCCGGACCATGCGCGCGACGTGCTCGCCGGCATCGGGGGCGGTGAGGTGACGGTCGACGAGATGGACCTCGGCGATCTCGCCAGCGTCCGGCAATTCGCCGGGCGGGTCGTCAACGGCGATCGGTCGGTCGACATCCTGATCAACAACGCGGCGATCATGGCCTGCCCCGAGACACGCGTCGGGCCGGGTTGGGAAGCGCAGTTCGCGACCAATCACCTCGGCCACTACGTGCTGACGAATGAGCTGTGGCCGGCCCTCGCACGCGGCGGCGGGGCGCGTGTCGTCGCGCTGTCGTCGACCGGACACAAGCTGTCCGACATCCGGTGGGACGATCCGCAGTTCGAGGACGGCTACGACAAGTGGGTCGCGTACGGCCAGGCGAAGACGGCGAACGCGCTGTTCGCCGTCCGGCTCGACGCACTGGGCGAGGCCCACGGCGTGCGCGCGTTCGCGGTGCACCCCGGCGGGATCATGACCGAACTCCAGCGCCACCTCCCGCAGGAGGAGATGATCGGCATGGGCTGGATGGACGCCGACGGCAACGTCAACGAGCTGTTCAAGACGCCCGAGCAGGGCGCGGCGACCTCGGTGTGGGCGGCGACGTCACCGCAGCTCGCGGGAATGGGCGGGGTGTACTGCGAGGACTGCAATGTCGCCGATCCCACCGACCTCGACAGCCCCTTTGCCCGCTTCATGGGGGTCAACGAGCATGCGATCGACCCCGTGAGCGCCGAGCGGCTCTGGGCCCTCTCCGCGGAGCTGACCGGCGTCGACGCGTTCGCCTGAAACCGACGTTCCGATCCGCCGGCGAGCGGGTGGTCATGGACGCTGGCTCGATGGACGCAGTTGGGTCGTCGGGCTACTCTCCGCTGGATGCAGGTTTGGCTCAGAGTCCTCGTCGTCACTGCGCTCGGCGCAGCTGGACTCGTCGTGTCGGCGAACACTTCGGCAGGATCGTCGAGCGACGACGCCGGTGTCGTCACGCCCGGCGTGTCGTTCGCGTCGACCGACCAGCTGATCGTGAAGATGCGGCCGGGTCGGTCCGTCGACGTCAGCGAGCTCGCCCGGGCGAGTGGCCGAGCGGTGACGACAGCGCGCCCGCTGACGGGCCGGACCGTCGTGGTGCGCCTGTCGAGTGCACAGTCCGGCAACGCGTTGCGCGCGACCGCGACGGCAATGGCTCGCGTCGGCGGCGTCGAATGGGTCGAGCCAGACGTCAGGATGTCGGCGTGGACGAATGACCCGCTGTACGGGCAACAGTGGGACCTCGGCCCTGCCGGCCCCACCGTCTATGGCATCGACGTCGAGGGCGCGTGGGCGGCACTGCCCGCCAACCCGGCGGCGGTCAACGTGGCGGTGGTCGACACCGGATACGTCGAACACACCGATCTCGCCGGCGTGATCCTCCCCGGGTACGACTTCGTCGGTGACTCCCGAATCGCCAACGACGGCGACGGTCGTGATGCCGACGCGCACGATCCGGGGGACTGGGTCACCAACCGGGAGAGCCGGCGAGGGTTCTTCCGCGGTTGCCAGGTGCGCAACAGCTCGTGGCACGGCACGCACGTCGCCGGCACGGTCGCAGCCGCAACCGACAACCTCCAGGGCATCGCCGGCATCAACCCCGACGCCGCGATCCTCCCGGTGCGCGTGCTCGGCAAGTGCGGCGGCTACACCAGCGACATCACCGACGGCGTGCGGTGGGCCGCCGGGCTCCCGGTTGCCGGGGCGCCGGGCAATCCCAACGTTGCGAAGGTGGTCAACCTCAGCCTTGGTGGGGGTGGCGCGTGCGGGAGCACCTGGCAGAGCGCGATCGACGATGTGACCGCCGCCGGAACAACCGTCGTCGTCGCCGCCGGCAACTCGAATGCGAACGCCGCGAACTACTCCCCGGCGAGCTGCAACGGCGTCATCACGGTGGCGTCGACCGGCAAGGCGGGGTCCCGCGCCTACTACAGCAACTTCGGGAGCGCGGTGGAGATCGCCGCCCCCGGCGGGGACACCAACGCCGACGGCGGCGACACGATCCTGTCGACGTTGAACAGCGGCTCGACCTCACCCGTCACGTCGCCGGCCGGCGACATCTACGAGAGGTATCAGGGAACGAGCATGGCGGCCCCACACGTCGCCGCCGTGGTGTCGCTGCTGCTGTCGGTCGACCCGACACTCACCCCTGGTGCCATCGACCAACTGCTCGCGCAGACGGCGACGCCGTTCCCGTCCGGTTCGAGCTGCTCCACGGCGAACTGCGGTGCAGGCATCGTCGACGCCGCGGCCGCCGTCGCTGAGGTGACCGGTCCGCCGGCCACGACGACGACCACGACATCGTCGACCACGACATCGTCGACCACGACATCGTCGACCACGACAACCACCACCACGACAACGACGACAACCACGATGCCCGGCAACGCTCCGGGCGCGTTCGGCAAGCTGAGCCCGGCCTCGGGCACGAGCAACGTCAAGAAGCACGTCACGCTGTCGTGGCAGGCGAGCGACGGTGCGACCGAATACTGGGTGTGCCTCGAGGTCGACGCCACACCTGACGGGTCGTGCAGCACGTTCTCCGCGGGCCCGTTCACCGGCACGAGCGTGCGGTTCAACGGGTTGGCCCGCGGATCGACCTACGAGTGGCAGGTGCGCGCAGACAACGTCGAGGGTTCTACCGTGGCGACCGGCGCGGCGTGGTCCTTCTCGACACGCTGACCCGGCCGCGCGTCACAGCGTCGAGACCCCGCCGTCGACCGGGATCACCGTGCCGGTGGTGTAGGCCCCGGCCCGGCTCGCGAGGAAGATGACCGCGCCGGCGATGTCCTCCGGCGTCCCGACGCGCTTGCGTGGGTTCGTCTCGATCACCATCTCACGGTTCTCGTCGTCCTCGAGCATGTAGGCCATCATCTTCGACGGGAACGGCCCCGGCGCGACCGAGTTGACCAGCACGTGGTCCTGAACGAGGTGCGCGGCCAGGTGGCGGGCGAGCATGTGGATTCCGGCCTTCGACGCCGAGTACGAGTAGTTGTCGCCGATCGGAACGCGGATCCCGTCGATCGACCCGATCATGACCACGCGCGCCGGATCCTCCGCCGTGGCACCGGCGCGCAACTGGGGCAGCAGAGCCTGGGTCAACATGAACGGCGCCTTGACGTTGATGTCCATCACCTTGTCGAAGCCGATTTCGGGGAACTCGCCGAGAGGGGCGCCCCAGGCCGCTCCAGCGTTGTTGACGAGGATGTCGATCTGGTCCTCTCGCGCCGTCACTGCGCCGACGAACCCCGCGAGGCCGTCTGCGGTCGACAGGTCGGCGGGGATCGAGATGCACTCGCCGTGCTCCGAGAGCTCGACGGCGGCGGCGTCGCACGCCTCGGCCTTGCGGGCGGTGATGTACACCTTGACGCCATTGGCGACGAGCCCTGCGGCGATCATGTAGCCGATGCCGCGAGAGCCGCCCGTCACGATGGCGACCTTGCCGTTGAGGCCGAAGAGGCTGGACAGATCGAGCGCCGGTGGTGCGGCGGCACGGTAGGTGTTTGATGAACTCATCCGATGTGTGTAGCCGTTCGACGTGGCGCTGCCGCAACCGAGCGGCCATGCTTGGCCGATGAGCGAACCGCCGCCGTCCACCGTGCTCGAAGTCCAGCGCACCGCCATCGCATCGACGCGGCTCGCAGATGAGGAGTCGGCGCCGCTCGGCGACGGCCAGGTGCGGCTCCGCATCGACCGCTTCGCCATCACCGCGAACAACATCACGTATGCAGTCTTCGGTGACGTTCTCGCGTACTGGGAGTTCTTCCCGACCGATCTGCCGTGGGGCAGGGTCCCGGCGATGGGCTGGGCCGAGGTGGTCGAGTCCACCAACGACGACATCGACGTCGGTGCCCGCTTCTACGGGTGGTACCCGATGGCGACGTCGACCGTGATCACCGCCACCGCGACCGCGGACGGGTTTCGCGACGACGGTGCGCACCGCCAGCCCCATGCACCGGTGTACCGCGCGTACGTCGACACCCGGCGCGACGGGCTGTACGACGGAGCCGCCGATGGCGAGGATCGCCACGTGTTGCTCCGCGGCCTGTTCCTCACCGGCTATCTGGCCGAAGAGTTCTTCGCCGACGCCGGCGGCGCAACGGGCGCGGCGCCGTACTTCGGGGCCGAACAGGTCGTCGTGCTGTCGGCCTCGTCGAAGACGGCGATCGGCTTCGCGCAACGCGCCAAGGAGCGAGGCGTCGCCCGGGTCGTCGGCGTCACCTCGGCCGGCAACGCCGACTTCGTCGGCGGGCTCGGCTACTACGACACGGTCGTGACCTACGACGACGTCGATGCACTCGACGAGTCCGTCGATGCGGTCTCGATCGACATGGCCGGCAATCCGACCGTCCTCAGCGCGGTCCATCACCGGCTCGGCGATCGGCTGAAGTACTCGATGACCGTCGGCCGCAGCCACCACGACGCACCGCCGCCGGACCGGGCGGCGCCGATGCCGGGTCCGCAGCCGCAGCTGTTCTTCGCGCCGACCGAGGTCGGGCGCCGCCAGCAGGACTGGGGCCGCGAGGACTACCAGCGGCGCACTGCCGACGCACTCGCCGGCTTCGTCGTGGGCAGTCGGTCGTGGCTGACGATTGAACACCGTCGGGGCATCGACGCGTCGGCGCCCGCGTGGGCCGACGTCCACGACGGCAACGTTGCCGCCGACGTCGGCATCGTCGTCCTGCCGCACGGCACGTCCGGCGACGGCTGACGCGCGATCCGGCACGCGCCGACCGTCTGGTTGTCGCCGTACGCTCGACGACGTGCCCGACGCCCTTTCCCTCGATGCGCTGCCGACCGTCGGCGACCGCCGGATCGCACTGCGCGTCACGGCCGATGCGCTGCGCCATGTCCGCGCCGGCCATCCGTGGGTGTTCGGCGACTCGATCGTCTCGACGAGCCACGTCGGTGCCACCGGCGACCTCGCGGTCATCTTCGACAGCGACCGCAAGTTCGTTGCGATCGGTCTCTACGACAGCGATTCGCCGATCGTCGTCCGCATCGTCCATGTCGGCAAGCCCGTCCCGGTCGACCGCGCGTTCTGGGCCGCGAAGATCGAACAGGCCGCCGTGTTGCGGCAGCCGCTACTCGACGCCGAACCCGGCGACCGCCCCGCCTACCGCCTGATCAACGGCGAGAACGATGGCCTGCCCGGCTGCGTCGTCGACCGCTATGCGGACACGCTCGTCGTCAAGCTCTACTCGCCGGTGTGGTTCGCCCATCTGGCAGACGTCGTCGGTGCGCTCGAGGACTCGACGTCCACCCGGTCGATCGTGCTTCGGCTGGCGCGAACCGTCGCAGCCGGGGAGACGTACGGCTTCGACGACGGCGACGTGATCGCCGGCCGCATCCCGGACGGACCGGTGCTGTTCACCGAGGGCGGGCTGACGTTCGAAGCCGACGTCCGCTCCGGGCAGAAGACCGGACACTTCCTCGATCAGCGCGCCAACCGGCTGAGAATCGGGCGACTCGCCGCAGGGCGCGACGTCCTCGACATGTTCGCTGCAACCGGCGGGTTCAGCGTCCACGCCGCGGCAGGCGGTGCGACGAGCGTTCACAGCGTGGACAGTTCCGCCCCGACGCTCGCGATCGCGGAGCGCAACATGACGCACAACGCCGACCGCAGCGAGGTGGCGGCCTGTGTCCACACGACCGAGGTCGGCGATGCGTTCGACGTCATGGTCTCGCTGGCGCGGTCGGGAACGTCGTACGACATCGTCGTCGTCGATCCACCGTCGTTCGCGCAGAAGCGGTCGAGCATCGACGTTGCGGTTCGCGCCTACACGCGGCTGACGCACCTCGCACTCCGGCTCGTCCGCCCAGGTGGCATCCTCCTCCAGGCGTCCTGCTCGAGCCGCGTCCCGGCGGACCTGTTCTACGCGACGGTGCTCGACGCGGCCGACGCGGCGGGCCGCGAACTGCGACAGATGGTTCGCACCGGCCACGACATCGACCACCCGGTGACGTTCCCGGAAGGCGCGTACCTGAAGGCGGGCTTCTGGCGGGTGCTCTGACCGCTGCGCGGTCAGAGCAGGCGGCTCCGCCGCCTCGACCGGCTTCGCCGGTCCACCCGTTGTGCGGACTGCGTCCGCAGGTCTCGGCTCCGCCGACACCCGGGGAGGTTTCACCCCCTGCGTCGATCGATCCCCAACCTCGCTGCGCGCCGGGTCTGCTTGCCTCGCTGCGCGCCGGGTCTGCTTGCCTCGCTGCCTTCGATCGATCCCCAGCCGCGGTCCTGCCGGCCTCGCTGCCTTCGATCGATCCCCAGCCGCGGTCCTGCTGGCCTCGCTGCCTTCGATCGATCCCCAGCCTCTCTGCTGCCCCGGGTCTGCTTGCCTCGCTGCTGCCACGGTCCCTCGGCCACGGTCCCTCGGCCTCTTGCTGCGATCGGTTTGGTTGGCGGGGTGCTCGCTACGATCCGGGGGATGGCACAGGTGCAGGCGAACGGGATCACGATCGAGTACGAGTCGACGGGTGACGGCGAGCCGCTGCTGCTCGTGATGGGGCTCGGTGGGCAGCTCACCGACTGGCCGGACGGCTTCGCCGAACTGCTCGCCGAGCAGGGGTTCCGGGTGATCACGTTCGACAACCGTGACATCGGGCTGTCGACCGAGTTCGACTGGGAGGCCCCGTCGCAGGTCAGGTCCGTCGCCGGGATGCTGGCGCGGCGCCCGCCGAAGGCCGGTTACCTGCTCGGGGACATGGCCGCCGACGCCGCGGGCCTGCTCGACGCGCTCGACATCGACTCGGCGCATGTCGTCGGGATGTCGATGGGTGGCATGATCGCCCAGACGCTCGCGATCGAGCACCAAGGCCGTGTGCGGTCGATGACGTCGATCATGTCGAACACCGGTGATCGCAAGAACGGGCGGATCGCCGCGAAGTTGATGGCGAAGCTCGCCCGGATGCCCCGGCCGACGCGCGAGAACGCCGTCGACGTCTCCGTCGCGAACTTCACGTTGTTCGCCGGCCCTCACTTCGACGAGGAGGAGCACCGCCGCCGGGCCAAGATCAGCGTCGAGCGGTCCTTCCGTCCCCAGGGAACCGCCCGTCAGACCGCGGCGATCATGGCCAGCCCCGACCGCACGCCTGCGCTGCGCCGCGTCGACGTGCCGACGCTCGCGATCCACGGGCTCGTCGACCCGCTCGTCAAGCCGAGCGGCGGCATCGCCACGGCGATGGCGGTGCCGGACGCCCGCCTGCTGATGTTCCCGGACATGGGCCACGACCTGCCGGTCCCGCGGCGGGCCGAGATCGTCAATGCGATCCGCTCGAACGCCGAACGGGTGAGCTGAACTCAGTCGACGAGGACGTGCCCGACCGGCGTCGCCCGGCGGACATAGCCGAGCACCGGCGTCGCCCGCACGATCGCATTCGCGCCCTGCGGGATCGCGTTCCGTTCGCCGGCGCGCCAGGCGACGACAGTTCCCGATGAGCCGTCGTCGACGGCGACGTACAGGCTGTAACGGTCGCGTTCGAGACGTTTGCGCACGAAGCGCGGCAGCGGCGCGACTTCGGCCGGACGCCGCGCCCGCAGCACGACACCCGTCCGCTCGATCGTGCTGAACACGTCGGCCGCGCCCGCCAGTGCGACGAATGCCCCGGCGAGGATCGGCAGGATCGAGATCACGGTCAGGCCGGTCGCGATGTCCGCGATCAGCCAGTCCTGATCCGGGAAGCGCTCGTAGAGCGAGTTGAGCGCCTCGCCGCGGGCGGTGTTGCTGAAGAGGCGCCGGAGGCGGATGCCGACGTACGCCACGGCGACGCCGCCGACCAGCGCGACGACGGGATGCAGCCCGTACCCGAGCCGGCTGGGGTACTTGACGCGGACGAGACGGGCGCGGCGGCCGACGCTGCTCCACGCGCGGTGGTGGTCCTCCCGGGCGAGCGGGAGCTCGACGGCGGCACCCTCCGCGAGACACATCGCCGTGGCGAAGGCGAGCCGGCGGTCGCCGATCTCGATCGAGCTCGGCGCCATCGGGCCGAACCCTGCCTCCGTGAGCCGGCCACGGACGGCGAGCCACTGTGACGTCGCGGCGAGACCGGCCTCGGTGTGCGTCAGCGTCCGGTCGACCACGTGGCGGATGATCCGGTACGAGATCGCAGCGATGCCGATCAGCGCGGCCACCGCCCACAGCCGTCGCTCGATCGAGTCGATGACCGCGATCTCGGTGTCGCCGTTCTGCCGCGCCCGCCACCAGAACGCCCCAGCGAGAACCGTCAGCGCGGCCGGGGGGGCGAGATCGATCAGCG
>JAHEKY010000008.1 GCA_024644465.1 Ilumatobacteraceae bacterium
GCGCGGGCTCTCGCCGTGGATCACCAGCGTCGACATCTGGATGAAGATGCCGGCGATGATGCTGCCGAACAGGGCGCCGTAGGCCGTACCGAGACCGCCGAGCGTCACGCCGGCGAACATCAGCAGCAACAGCCGGAACCCCATCTCCCAGTTGATGTTCTCGGTCAGACCGAACAGCACACCGCCGAGGCCGGCGAGCGCGCTGCCCACGATCCACACCCACCGAATCACCTTCTCGACGTCGATGCCGGACGACTCGGCGAGATCCCGGTTGTCGGCGACGGCGCGCATCGCCTTGCCGATCCGCGTCCGCTGCAGTGCGACTCCGACGGCCACGAGAACGATGAGCGAGAAGGCGATGATGAAGATGTCCTTGCGCAACAGCGAGAACACCCCGAAGTCGACCTGCTGACCGATGCGGTAGTCGCGGTAGAAGCCGGCCCGCCCACCGAACTGGTACAGCAGGATGTACCGCACCAGGATCGAGAAGCCGATCGAGACCACGAGCGCTGCGATCAGGCTCGCACCTCGGTTGCGGAGGCGCTTCCACACGTACTCGTTGAACAGGAAGCCGGCGACGCCGGTGAGGAGCAGTGCGACGAACCCGGCGAAGACGAGCGAACTCATCCAACTGCCGAGCCACGACACCTGCCACGTCACGTGGAACACGAACGCGATCATCGCCCCGAACGTCACCATCTCGCCGTGCGCGAAGTTCGTCAGGCCGGTCGTGCCGTAGATCAGCGACAGCCCGATCGCGCACATCGCGATGATCATCCCGAGCTTGATGCCATCGACGAACAGCTGCACCGACCGGATCGTGTTGTCCGCGGTCGTCACGCGCTCGCCGAGCGGGAACAGCGTGTTGCGTGTCGTCCCGGGTTGCACCTCGATGCCGGTCAACGGGTTGTTGGCCCCCTCGCGCAGCGAGATCCCCTCGGCGAGCGTCGACTCGTCGAGCTCGACGGAGTACACACCCGACCCCGGCAACGCCACGAGCCACGCTCCTTCGGCGTCGGTGACCGCGGACCCGACTTCGTTCCCGTCGGAGTCGAACACGGTGAACGTGACACCTTCGACGAACACGTTCTCACCGGCCTCGTCCCTCGTCCGGAGCGTGCCACCGAGCGTCTCGTCGGCCTCGGCGGGATCGTCCTGCGCGAGCGCCGGAGCACCGACCGCGAGCGCAACGAGTACCGCCGCGAGGGCCGACAGGAGGGTCGTCACGCCGAGCGATCGGCGACCGGGTCGTTGCAGATTTCGAGTCGCCTGGAGCACGGCCGGTAACTCTAGGCCGCGGATGTGACGCGCGCCGCACTCGTCACGCCGGGTGGTGACGCCGCCACGCGTCCGACGCCTCCGACGAGAGCGAGCGTGACGAGCCACAGCACGGTCGCGAACGCGATGTGCGCTCCGACGAGGAGTTCCGGCACGCCGTTGAAGTACTGCACGTAACCGATGCCACCCTGGACGAGTCCGATGAAGATCCAGGCCGACACCGAGGATGCGAGCTCCTGGCGCCCGGCGGGGTCACGTCGCAACTGCCACGCGAGCGCGAGTGCGAACCCGACGGTCGCGATCACGACGACACTGTGCAGACGGGCGACGTCGGAGATGTCGAAACCGAACCGGCGGACGTCCTCGTCACCAGCGTGCGGGCCGGTGCCGGTCACCACGGTGCCGGTGACGAGCGCGAGCGCGGTTCCCGCGGCCAACGCGCGGGCGAGGTGGCGGGTCGGTGGCTGCACGCCGACGGTGCGCGCCGCATCGGCGACGCCGGAGCCGGCCCGCCGCACGACGGTCATCGCGAACGCGAGCGACACCATCGCGAGGAGGAAGTGCGACTGGACGAGCGACGGATGAAGGTCGCCGCGGACCGCCAGGCCACCGACGACGCCATTGGCGAGCACGGAGACGAGCACGCCGATCGACGGGACGCGCACACCGCGAACCGGGACCCGGAACGCGAGGATCGCCAGCGCCAGCGTCGGGATGCCGATCAGCCCGCTGAAGATCCGGTTGATCTGCTCGATCGCCGCATGGCCGGACGACACGTCGACGAAGCGTTCGCTGTTGCAGTTCGGCCAGTCGTCGCACCCGAGGCCGCTGCCCGTCAACCGGACGACCCCGCCGGCGACGACGAGCAGTGCGATTCCGGCCGTCGTGACGATCGCGAGTCGACGAAAGCCCCGTACGCCGATCGTCTCGCGTTTCACGACGTCAAGGCTACGGCTAGCGTCCCCGCGGTGCTCAGCTCGTTCGACGACTTCCCGATCCACCAGACGTCGCGACCGGTCGCGCACACCGCGACGACCGACCTCAACCACTACGACCGGTACTTCTTCAACGGGTACACCCGCGATGGCACGATCTTCTTCGCCGTGGCCGCCGGGCTGTATCCGAACCGCCACGTCGCCGACGCCCACTTCAGCATCGTGATCGACGGCGGGAGTCCCGGCGCGCACCAGATCAACGTCCACGCGTCCCGTCGTGCCCCACTCGACCGAGCCGATGCGAACACGGTCGGCCCGATCGAGATCCAGGTGCTCGATCCCCTCCAGGCGCTGCGCGTCACCGTCGAGGCGCCGGAGCACGGCGTCCGCGCCGATCTCACGTTCGTCCGCCGATCCCCCGCGATCGAGGAACCGCACTTCTTCCTCCAGGTCGGCCAGCGAGTCGTGATGGACTCGACCCGACTCACCCAGTTCGGCGGCTGGGAGGGTTGGCTCGAGATCGACGGCGAACTGATCGACCTCGGTCCGGGCGAGACGCTCGGCGTGCGCGATCGCTCGTGGGGCGTCCGCCCGGTCGGCGAACCGGCACCGTCGGGCGCACCGGTCGCCGATCCCCAGTTCTTCTGGCTCTGGGCGCCGCTGAACTTCGACACGTTCTCGACGCACTTCGACGTCAACGAGCACTTCGACGGCCGGCGCTGGCACGAGACGGGCCACATCGCGCCGGTGATGACCAACGACCGCTCCGACCCGCCTGAAGCGATGCGCCACGTCGAGTACCGCCTCGGGTGGAAGGAGGGGACGCGATGGGCCGACTGGTTCGAAGTCGATCTGGTCCCCTGGGCCGGCGAGCCCTCGACGATCGCGCTCGAACCGCTCTTCGATTTCCAGATGAAGGGTCTCGGCTACGGCCATCCCGAGTGGCGCCACGGTGCATGGCAGGGCGAACTCGCAGTCGGCGGGGATCGTTGGGAGCTGCCCGTGGAGGACCCGACCGCTGGCGAGAACCTCCATGTGCAGACGCTCGTCCGGGCAACGACGGGCGGAGGTGTCGGCGAGCACACCGGCATCGGCGTCCTCGAACAGCTCGCGCTCGGCCGGCACGACCCGACGCACCTGACCGGCCTCACCGATGGCCACGGCCGCTGAGCAGGCCGGTTGCGGGCGGGGTTCGGCCGTTACCTCATGTGTGCCCGTACGTCATGTGTGGCGGATCGACATCCCGCCGTCGACCGCGATCGCGGTGCCGTTGACGTAGCTCGCCGACGGTAGGCACAGGTTGAGCGTCATGTGGGCGACTTCCTCTGGGTCGCCGTAGCGGCGCAGCGGAACGCGCCGCCGCGCGTAGACCGCTTTCGCCTCCGGTTCGATCGCGGCGGTCATCGCGGTCTCGATCGGGCCGGGGCAGATGCAGTTGACCGTGATGCCGTGCCGCCCCAACTCGACCGCGAAGCTCTTGGTCAAACCGATCACGCCGGCCTTCGTCGCCGCATACGCGGCGAGACCGGCAGTCGTGACGATCGCTTCGGTCGAGGCGATGTTGACGACTCGTCCGCCGCCCGAACGGGCGAGGTGTTCGACCGTCAGCCGGATCAGCCGTGCGTGCGCGGTCAGGTTGACGTCGAGCGTTCGCGCCCAGTTCTCCTCGAACTCGGCGCCGGGTTGGAACGCAGACGTGACCAGCGAGACACCGGCGTTGTTGACGACGATGTCGATCCCGTCGGCCCACGCGAGCGTGTCCGCGACGAGCGCGTCGAGTTGCTCGGGATCAGCCACGTCACCGACGGCGCCGAGCGCCGAGTCGGGGCCGTGCACCGCTCGGATCTCATCGACGACGGCCGCGACTCGCTCGGCACCGAGATCCGCGACGATCACCCGCGCCCCTTCATCGGCGAACAGGTGGGCCGTCGCCCGGCCCATGCCGCTCGCCGCGCCGGTGACGATCGCGGTCCGGCCGGCGATCGACCGTGACAGCGCAGTCAGCCGTGAGTCGGACGTGGATCCGGGCCGCAAGGCGGACGGTGCAACGGACGGCGAGTCGGACGGTGGCGGCATCGCGTCACGGCCGGATCGCGTAGAAGGCGTTGACGCTGTGGTCGACGGGCAGCCGTTCGAATCGCGAGAATCCGGCGTCGGCGCTCATCTGCCGAGCCTTCGACTCGGGCAGCCCGAGCGTCCCGAGCCCCGCGCCGCCCGGCTCGGACAGGGCCGACGACATGCAGGACAGCACGCTGATGCCGTACATCAGCGCCGCCATCGGGTTCTTCTCGACGTTCTCGGCGAAGGAGTCGCGACCCTTGATGTCGACGAGCAGCCAGATGCCGTCGTCGCTGATCGCGGCGCGGATCGCGGCGATCGTCTCCTCGGGGTGAACCATGTCGTGGATGCAGTCGAACGTCGTGACCAGACCGACGGAGTGGTCGGTCGGCAGCGGCTCGTCACGCGGGTCGACGAAACGGGCGTTCGTCGCGCTGCTGTCGCGGCGCCGTTGTTCGGCACGATCGAGTGCGTGGCGCGAGATGTCGTAGCCGACGAAGCTGCTGTTCGGAAACGCCTCCGCCATCATCATCACCGCTCCCCCGGCGCCGCAGCCGATGTCGGCCACCGCAATGCCCTGTTCGAGCCGTTCGACGACCCCGTCGAGCGTCGGCAGCACCGTCGGGACGAGGTGATGTCGGTTCCACGGCTCGAAGCTGCGCTCGATTCCGACCGCCCCTTCGGGGCCGTGACTGTCGTAGTCGTGGCCGACGCCGGTCCGGAAGCTCTCCGGCATCAGGTCGAGCGCGGCCATCGTCTGGGGGAACCGGTGGAACATCCCGGTCCCCGACGCCGGGTGGTCCGGCGACGCCAGCACGGCGATGCCCTCCGGCGACAATCCGAACCGTTCTCCGTCCGCGTCGGCCGTCAACAGGTTCGCTGCGGCCTGGTTGTACGCCCACTCGCGGACCCAGCGCTCGTCGAGCGATGCCCGCTCGGCGATCTCGTCGGTCGTCAACGGCTGCGGCGCCGACGCGAGCACCCGATAGAGGCCGAGCTTGTCGCCGAGGTGGATCATGCCCGCCGTGACGGCACCGCTGAGTTGGGTGAAGACGTTGAACGAGAAGAACTTGAGCTTGTCGGGGTCGGTACCGAGGTCGTCGTCGATGTCGCTGGCCATCACCAGACCGTACGCGGCGACCCGCCGCCGGTCGTCAGCGGGTGCGATCGTCCGTTGCGAGGTGCTCCGCGCTGCCGAGGCGAGTCACGCCGAACGCGTGCCCGTCGGCGAGTTCGAACGTCTCGAGCCGCGAGATCGACGAGTGGAACAGCTGGAACCGCTCCCACTGCCACGGCACCGGTTCCACACCGAGCAGATGTCCGATCGTCATCGAGTTCGTCCCGGCGTGCGCGACGAGGGCGATCCGCAGTTCGGGCGAGCCGAGCTTCCACACCGGCAGCTGGCCGTCGATGCGTCGCGCCCCACGCTCGTCGAGGAAGTCGATGACGCCGGCTGCGATCCGGTCCGCGAAGTCACGCACGCTCTCGCCTCCTTCCAGGCCCGTCCAGCGTTCGAGCGACGGACGTGCGAGGAGTTCCTTGTACGCCGCCTGCGCGTGCTCCGCAGGGGTTCCGTGCCATGACGGGTTGCCGATCTCGCGCAGCCACGGGGCGATCACCTCCTCCCGGCCGAGCGCGTCGAGCAATGGCGCGGCGGTCTGGCGGGCGCGTCGTAGCGGCGACACGAGGACCTCGTCGAAGTGTTCGCCGGCGAGCACCTCGGCCATCCGCTCCGCCTGACGTACCCCGAGCGGCGTCAACGGCGGGTTCTCGACGTTCAGCCCATCCTTCACCCACTCGGGTTGCCCGTGGCGCACGAGGACGATCTCCATGGCTCTCGACTGTACGGGAGCGACGGTTCCGAGCGCGAGATCCGCCCGTGCGTCCGGCGGCGCTAGCTTGCCCCGGGTGAGTCGACCCGCACCGGGCTGGTACCCCGACCCGATGACGCGGTTCGAGCTGCGCTACCACAACGGCGAGGCCTGGACGGCCGACGTGTCGAGCGACGGCCGACGCTATGTCGACCCGCAGGGCATCCGTCCCAGCGTCGACGCACCGTCGGACGTTTCCGGCCGCCAGCCGGCCGACGCGAGGAACCCGTCCGCGACCGCTGCGATGACGCTCGGGATCATCGCGGTCGGGATCGGGTGGCTCCCGGTCGTCGCCGTCCTCGGAGCCATTGCGGCGGTGCTCGCGATCGTCCTCGGGGTGATCGGACGGCGCCGCTCCCGCCGGACCGGCGTCGGACGCGGGGCCGCGCTCACCGGTCTGATCACCGGCGGCGCCGGCATCGCCATGTCGGTCGTCGGTGTGATCTTCACCATCTCGATCTTTGCCGCCGTCGATCGCTTCTCCGATCCCGCCGACAACGACACCTCGATCCTGAGCTGCACCCGCGACGAGGACGACGTGACGGCCCGAGGGGAGCTGACCAACCTCGACGACCGGGCCGCCGGGTTCACGGTCCGGGTGTTCTTCGTCCGTCCGGGCACCGACAACCCGCGCCGCGCCGCGCTCGTCGACGTCGGCCGGGTCGAACCCGGCGCGACCGTGCCGTTCGAGATCACCCGCGCGGTCGGGCCGGACCCCGTCGACTGCATCGTCGGCGCCGTGCGCGGCCCACTCCCCTACGGCATCGATCCCGGAAGGTGACGGGGTCGGACGTTTCCATGCCGATCGGCTCGCCATAGCGTCTGCGTCGTGGAAACCGACCACACCGAACACCGCGACCCCCGCGTCGCCGGCGATCTCCCCGGTCGAGTCGGCCTGACCCCGTTCCGCGTTCTCTTCCCGATCGGGTTCGCGCTGTTCGCCGCGTTCTGGGTGTGGGCACTGTTCTTCGCGTCGAAGACGGCGATCAACAAGATCGAGGATCGGGCGTGGGCCGCCCGGGCGGAGACGATCTGCGCCCCCGTGAAGGCCGAGCTCCGCGAGATCGAGTTGCTCGCCGACCCGGACCTCGAGGTCCGTGCCGACCTCGTCGTCCGTTCGACCGATCTCCTCGCGGCGATGCTCGACGACCTCGTCGCGGTCGAGCCGTCCGACCCGAAGGGGCAGGCGATCGTGCCTCAGTGGATCGCCGACTGGCGGCGGCTGCTCGCGGACCGGTACGCCTACGCCGATCGTCTGCGCGGGGGCCAGGACGGCCCGTTCACCGAGACCGCGGTCCAGGGCCTGCCGATCTCGGAACGGATCGAGACGTTCGCCGGCGACAACGAGATGCCGAGCTGCGCCCCGCCGCACGGCTCAGTCGTCTGAACCCGGCGCCGCCGTCATCGTCCTGATCACGCGCGCTGGAACCCCGGCGGCAACCGAGTTGTCGGCGATGGCACCCGTGACGACGCTGTTCGCGCCGATCACGACGTGACGGCCGATCGTGGCGCCGGGAAGCACGACCGTGCCATGGCCGAGCCATGACCCGTCGCCGATCGAGACCGGCCGCTCCGGCATCATCTGCCGGGAGATCGGCAGGTCGAGTTCCTCGTAGCCGTGGTTCTGGTCGGTGATGTAGACGTGGTGTCCCGTCCACACGTCGTGGCCGATGGTGATCTCGAGATGGCCGACGATGCCGCTGCCCTTGCCGAACAGGCAGCGGTCGCCGATCGAGATCACGGTGTCGGAGACCATCTGTTGACCCGGCACCATCCCCGCAGAGAGCGTCATCTGCGGCCCGAAGAGCGTCCCGGCGCCGATCCGGATGTACTGCTCGTTGAACAATGCGTTCGGCGGGAAGCAGATCACGCTGTTCCGGCCGAACGCACCGAATCGCCTGCCACGGCGGCTGTCGGGGCCGATCGCGCCGAGTTCGACCACCAGCTCCCAGCCCCGATGGACGACCTCACCGGCGGCGCGCTTGACCGCAGTCCGCAACCGTTGCCGGGCGGTGGCGGGAACCGCGTCGCGTTCGAGCAAGAGTCCCGACGGTAGTCACGGAACATCTAGGTTGACCCAATGGCCGATCCGGCGCGACACCGTGGTGCGGAGAGCGAGCCCCGCACGACCGCGGTCGTCGCCTGCCCCGCGGGCGAACTGGTCGGCGTCGATCGCGCCGCGACGCAGGCGTTCACCGGGATCCGGTTCGCGACATCCCACCGGTTCGAAGCACCCGAGGACGTCGTGAAATGGGACGGCCGGCTGCTCGCGACCGGCATCGGCCCGCAGGCACCGCAGAACAGCGGGGCACTCGAGCGGCTGTTGGGCGGGTCGGCGATCCCGATGGACGAGGACTGCCTCTTCCTCAACGTCTACACGCCGAGCTGTGACGGTGCTCGGCGCCCGGTGCTCGTGTGGATCCATGGTGGCGCGTACGTCACGGGCACCGGCGCGATGCCGTGGTACGACGGCGGCGCGTTGGCCGCCCGCGGCGACGTCGTCGTCGTCACGATCAACTACCGGCTCGGAGCGCTCGGCTTTCTCGACGACCACAACAACGGCACGCTCGATCAGGTGGCCGCGCTGCGGTGGGTGGCGCGCAACATCGTCGCGTTCGGCGGGGACGCCGACAACGTCACCGTCTTCGGCGAATCGGCAGGCGGGTCCGCGCTGCTCGCGCTGATGGCGACGCCGGCGGCCGACGGGCTGTTCCATCGGGCGTTCGCGATGAGCCCGTCGATCCTGCAACTGCGGACGCAGTCGCAAGGTGCGCGCTTCGCCGCGGCGTTCCTCGACCTGGCCGGCGCGACCACGCTCGACGACGTGCGACGGTCACCGATCGAGATGCTCCTGCGGGCGCAGGCACGCGTGCCCGCCTCGACGGCCGGGTTGAAGAACTTCAGCCCGACGAGCGGGACCGCGGTCATCCCGCAGCCCGTCCTGACGGTCGCCGCCGACGATGCGCGCCCCCTCGTGATCGGGACGAACCGCGACGAGATGCTGCTGTTCACGGCGTTCGATCAGACCCGGGGCGGTTGGTCCGACGCCGACCTCGATCGGGAGTACGAGCGGCGATTCGGCGCTGACGCCCCGGCGGCGGTTCGGGCATACCGCCGGCACCGACCCGATGCCACGCCGAGTCAGCTCGTCTCGGCGATGCAGACCGACGAGGTCTTCCGCGTCCCGGCACAGCGTCTCGGCGATTCCCGATCCGGGCGCGATCGCGCGACGTGGATGTACACGTTCGACTTCGAGTCGAGGGCGTTCGGCGGCGCGATGGGCGCCTGCCACGGTCTCGACATCCCGTTCGCCTTCGACAACCTCGGCAAGCAGGGCGCCGAGATGTTCACGGGTGCCGGCGACGATCGCCAGGCGGTCGCCGACCAGTTCGCGACCGCGATCGTCGGGTTCGCCCGGACCGGCGACCCCGGATGGCCGGCATACGACGCGACGACCCGGGCGACGCAGCGCATCGGTCTCGAACCGGACCTCGTCAAGGACCCCGACGCCGATCTGCGTGAACTCTGGCAATGACCGCCACACCGTTCGGTTCGATCACCGACGTCGCCGGCGTCGACGTCGGCCATCACCAGCGCACCGGTCGCGGATGGCAGACCGGCACGACCGTCGTCGTCGTCGAGGGCGGAGCGACACCGGGCGTCGACGTGCGCGGTGGGGGCCCCGGCACGCGCGAAACCGATGCGCTCGCCCCGGAGAATCTCATCCAGCAGATCCATGCGGTGTGTCTGACCGGCGGGAGCGCCTACGGGCTGTCCGCAGCCGATGGCGTCGTCGCCTGGCTCGAGCGGCGCGGCCTCGGCTTTCCCGTCGGCCCGCCCACGGGGGACGACCAGCGCGTCGTGCCGGTCGTGCCGGCGGCGGTCGTTTTCGATCTCGAACGCGGCGGCGTCTTCGCCAACCGCCCTGATGCGTCGTTCGGTGATCGGGCCGCGCGCAACGCTCGGCGCGCCCAGCAGGCATGGGGAGCCGTCGGTGCCGGCACCGGCGCGACCGCCGGCGGACTCCAGGGCGGCGTGGGGACGGCATCGACGCGGGTCCGGATCGCGACCCCACCGGCAACCGCCGACGACGCAGAGCCGGCACCGTTCGCCGACATCGTCGTCGGCGCACTCGCCGTCGTCAACGCCAACGGGACGGTGATCGACCCCGTCTCAGCGCTGCCCTGGGCGCCGAGCGGTGCCCGGCTCCGGCGGCCGACTCGACCCGAACGCGACGCGCTCGGCGACGCTCTCGCCGAGCAGGCGCGGGCACAGCTGAACACGACGATCGGCGTCGTCGCGACATCGGCCAGGTTGACGAAGGCCGAGGTGGCGAAGTTCGCCTCCGTCGCCCACGACGGCCTCGCGCGGGCCGTCCGGCCGGCGCACTCGATGTTCGACGGCGACACGGTGTTCGGGCTGGCCACCGGAGCGAGCGAGCTGCCGGCTGGGCCGACCCGGCTGCAGACGGAGGGATCCCGCCACCACGCGCTGAACGCACTGCTGGCCGCTGCGGCCGACACGTTCGCAGCGGCGTGCACCCATGCGGTGCTCGCCGCGACGACGATCGGTCACGCGCCGGCGTATCGCGACCTGTGCCCCTCGGCGCTACGTTGACCGCGATGCGCACGATCTCGTCGCCGGCCGAGATGCGGGCATGGGCACGCACCGAGCACGCGAGCGGCAGGACGATCGGCCTCGTACCGACGATGGGGGCGCTCCACGGCGGTCACATGGCGTTGATCGCGGACGCGGCGCGCCGGTGTGAACGCGTCGTCGTGTCGATCTTCGTCAACCCGCTCCAGTTCAACCGACCTTCGGACCTCGACAGCTACCCGCGGCCGATCGACGACGACGTGGCCGCGTGTGCCCGTGCCGGTGTCGACATCGTGTTCGCCCCGACCTCGGCCGAGATGTATCCGACCGGGTTCCAGACCCGTGTCGTGCCCGGCCCGCTCGGTGACGTCATGGAGGGGCCGGGCCGCCCCGGCCACTTCGAGGGCGTGATGACCGTCGTCGCCAAGCTGCTCGGCGCGACGAATGCCGACGTCGCGATCTTCGGCCAGAAGGACTACCAGCAGCTCCGCATCGTGACCCAGATGGCCGCCGACCTCGACCTCGACGCCGAGATCGTCGGCCATCCGATCGTGCGCGACGCCGACGGGCTCGCGTTGTCCAGTCGCAACGTCCGGCTCAGCGCGTCCGACCGCAACGCAGCGGGTTGCATCCCGCGCGCGCTCGTTGCGGCCGCCGAAACCGCGCTGACGACGTCCGACCCTGCGGTGGTCGTCGCCTCGGCACGGGTGGTGCTCGACGCCGAACCGGCCGCGGCGACCGAGTACGTGACCGTCTTCGACGCAGAGACACTCGGCCCGGTGGACAGACTCGATGCGGTCGACCGCGCGCCGGGCAGGGTGCGCATCGGGGCGGCAGTGTGGTTCGGCGACGTCCGGCTGATCGACAACCGCGACCTCTTCGATCGCGAGCTGTTCGACGGGGACCTTGCGGAGGGCCCCGCACGTGGGCCTGACCGCTAGTTCTGGAGGCGCTCGGCGACGCCCGTCAGCACGAGCAGCAGGACCGCGCCGTTGAAGATCGCATGGGCGACGATCGTGGGGCCGATCCGTCGCAGCAGGTAGGCGGCACCACCGAAGGCCGCGCCGACACCGGTCAGCACCAGGACGAGGCCGATGTTGCCGGCGCCGCGCACCGGGTCGAGATGGGCGACGCCGAACAGTGCCGCCTGGACCGCGATCGTCGGCACCGCGCCGATGCGGCTGAGCAGGCCGCGCATGACGACGCCGCGGAACACGATCTCCTCGACGAACGGGGCAGCGACTACGGCGGTGATCACGATCGACACCACGTACGTGCGGTCGGTCGTGAGTTCGCTGATGCCGTCAGTGTTGTTGCTCAGCGGCACGTCGAACGCGATCACCAGTGCGCCGACGAAGATCTGCGTGCCGATCGCCGCCAACCACACGACCGGGCCCCAACCGAGATCGGACCAGCGAGCGTGCAGGCCAACGTCGTCGAGGAACTTCCCGGTCCCCCACCGGCGGCTGGCGTAGCGGCACCAGACCAACGACGGCCCGTACCCGACGGTGCCGAGCAGCGCCACGTAGACGACGACCGGCCACTCGAAGCCGAGCACCGCGTCGAGGACGTACTTCGACGAGAAGAGCGACGCGATCAGCACGACGAGCGCGCCGACCGCAGCAGCGATCGGCAGCGTCGCATGCGGCGCGCGGGGCGGCGCGAACGTCGGTTGCGGCATCCCCGGCGGTCGGGGTGGTGGCGGCGCCTGCCCAGGTGGCGGCGGTGCCCACGCAACGCCTTGCGCGGCGCCGGCCGGCGGGCGTGGCGGTGGCGGGAGGGCGGTCATGGTGGTCTGCCGGCCGGCGGGCCGTGCGGCGTCCAGGCTACGTCGATCGTGCTCGATCGGGCCGCCATCGGGTCTAACGTGGCGCGGTGACCGACGAGCAGCGCCCATACGGAAGTACGTCGAACGACCCGACACTGAAGCGCGTCCGCACTCGCCACTTCAAGCGGGCGAAGGAGGACGGGATCAAGATCACGGGCCTGACCAGCTACGACTACATGTCGGCATCGATCTTCGACGAGGCCGGCGTCGACTTCCTGCTCGTCGGCGACAGCGCCGGCAACACCGTGTTCGGCTACGACACGACGATCCCGGTGACGCTCGACGAGCTGATCCCGCTGACTGCGGCCGTCGTGCGCGGCGCGAATCGCGCACTCGTCATCGCCGACATGCCGTTCGGGTCGTACGAGAACGGGCCGAAGCAGGCCCTCGAGACGGCGATGCGGTTCATGAAGGAGACCGGCTGCCAGGCGGTCAAGCTGGAGGGCGGGCGGCGGAGCGCCGACCAGATCGAACGGATCGTCGGTGCCGGCATCCCCGTGATGGCCCACATCGGCTTCACGCCGCAGAGCGAACACGGGCTCGGCGGCCACATCATCCAGGGCCGCGGCGAGGGTGCGGAACTCCTGCTCGCCGACGCGCACGCGGTCGAGGCCGCCGGCGCCTTCGCGGTCGTCCTCGAGATGGTGCCGTCCGAGATCGCCGGGCGCTGCACCGAGGAACTCTCGATCCCGACCATCTCGGTCGGCGCCGGGCCCCATTGCGACGGGCAGCTGATGGTCTGGACCGACTGGGCCGGCTTCGGCTCGGGGCGGATCCCCCGCTTCGTCAAGCAGTACGCGAACATCCGCGAGGTGCTGCTCGACGCGACTCGTTCGTATCGGGCGGAGGTCGAGGCCGGGATCTACCCGGGGCCGGAGCACGAGTACAGCGAGTGAACGTCAGCCGCGTGGCGCCCAGTGGGCAGCGCTGAGGACATCGCCGTCGGATGCGAGCCAGGCGGCACCCGGGCGATCCGGGTCGAGACGAATCGCAACGTCGGCGTCCGGGCCGACCGGGGCGACGAACTCCATCTCCGCCGCACCGCGCCGATCGGTGAACGTGCCGACCGCTTCTTCGAGGAAGGCCCAGTTTGCGGCGTTGTTGACGTGGTCGAACCGGTCGAGATCGGTCCGCCGGACCCGCCACGGCCGGCGTGGCCCGTCTGCGGGCGGCGGCCCGAGCGACAGCCTCGCGGACACCGCCCGACCGGCGCACGCGGTGCCGTAGATCTCCGTGAACTGGTCGGTCAGGCGCGTCGGGCGGGCGGTCGACATGTCGATCTGCACCCAGACGCTGACCGTCTCGATTCGGGCTCCGGCCGCGCCGGTGATCGTCGTGCGCCGTTCGGCCCAGCTGCGGCCGAGGCCGGTACACGACGTCGTCAACTCGACCGCCTCCCCGACGACCGCCGGCGTCGCGATCTCGATCAGCGTCCTGCGCACCAGCCACCCGAACCGTCCGTCCAGACCTCCGTCGGTTGCATCGTCGGTCGCGACGTCCTGGAGATAGCGCGCCGTGGCGTCGAGCCGGAGACGACCGGCGGGGTCGACATCGCCGAGCCGCACGACGCGCTGCGCACGGAAGCGTCGCCCGACGGTCGTGTGCGGGAGCATCTCGGTCGCTCCCTGGACCGCCGACTGCGCCATCGGCCCAACCTACCCGGGCGTTGCGCTCACCCCGGGTAGTCGTCGGGGAGGTCGGTCGCGTACAGCCAGTCGTCGAAGAACTCGGTGAGATCGGTGCCGGCGACCTCCTCGGCCAGGGCGACGAACGTCGCGGTCGTCTGGGCCGTCCCGTTGTGCTCGGCCACCCACCGCTGCAGCACCTCGAAGAAGGTGTCGTCGCCCAGCGTCAGCCGGAGCGCGTGGACGATCGTCGCCCCGCCGTCGTAGCTCTCGAAGCCGAACATGCTCTGCACGATCGGGTCGCCGGTCGAGATCGAACCGTTCTGGCGGCCGGCGAGCGCGTCGCCGGCCTGCCGGTCGAGCGTGTCGAGGCCGACTTCGTCCAGCCACAGCCACTGGCTGTACGTCGCGAAGCTCTCGTTGAGCCAGATGTCGGACCACGTCCCGGGGCTGACGGCATTGCCGAACCACTGGTGAGCCAGCTCGTGCGCGAGCAGCAGCCGGGAGAGGTAGTCGAGCCGGCCATCGCGGAAGTCGGACAGGTCGAACATCGAGCGGCCCTGCGTCTCCATCGCCAACCCCGGCGTGCTGTCGACGAACGCGAGGCCATAGCGGTCGAGCGGGTACGGCCCGAACCGCTCCTCGAAGAACGCGAACTGCTGCGTCGTCTCGTCGAGGAACAGGTCGAGGTCGTCGGCGAGCGACGACGGTGCGAGGTTCGTCATCGGGATCGTGTCGCCGTCGACCGATTCGAGCGGTGGCGACTCGACGATCTCGTAGTCGCCGATCACGAGCTGCACGAGGTACGTCGACATCGGTTCCGACATCTGCCAGATCCACGGCTGGTCCGCGCCGCCCCGCTGGACGAGTTCCCCGTTGGCGGACGCGACCAGACCGTCGGGGACCGTGATCTCGAACCGCCAGTTCGCCTTGTCCGACGGATGGTCATTGGACGGCAGCCAGCGCCGCGCCCCGTCGGGTTCGTTCAAGACGTACGACCCATCGTCGCCCTGGAACCACCCCGCGGGCAGGCGGGCCACCGAGTAGGTGTCGTCAGGCATCGCGCGGTAGCTGATCTCGGCGTCGACGCGCCGCTCCCGTTCGGCGGGCAGGTCGATCACCAGCTCGTCACCGGGTTGGTCGAACGTCGCGTCGGAGCCGTCGACCAGTACGCGGTCGACCGCGAACCCCGACGCGTCGAGTACCAGTTGGTCGACGGTCGGGTCGACCTCGGCGGCGATGCCGATCGTCGCGTCGAATGCACCGGCGGCGACGTCGACGTCGAGCCGAACGTCGTAGGCGATGACGTCGATGCCGGGTGCACCGAGTTCGGGGAAGAGCTCGTCGCCGAGGCCGAAGGGATCGGCGGGCGGCGAGGTCGTCGGTGGCGGGTCGGTCGCCACCGGGCTGCCGGTGTCGTCGGTCGACGACGGCTCGGCAGCGGCGGGGTCCGTCGACGCCGGCTGAGCGGGCGGGTCCGTCGTCGGTGGAAGCGTCGGGGCCGTCACGGGCGGAGCGCTCATCGCCGCGACGCTCTCTGTCTCGACCGAGCGGTCGGCTCCGCACCCGGTCAGCGACAACACGACGACCGACGTCGTGATCCATCGCCCGGGTTTCCGCACGGAGTCAGCGTAATCAGCGGCCCGGCCGACCGGGTCGCGGTCAGCGGTGCGTCGAGTGGTCGGTGACGACGGCGCGGTAGCGCACGGTGTGGACGCTGTCGCCCGACAGGATCGCGCCACGCCCCAGCATCCGTCCGCCCTGCCAGTTCGACAGCCCGAGCTCCGGCGCGGCAAGCGCGTACTGGCCGTCGACCCAGCGGGTGAAGCCGTTGCCGACGAACGGCGCATCGACCGCGCTGTAGAACCAGTCGTGTTCGGCGTCGTCGTCGCCCACCAGCGACGCGGTGAAGTGGGGGCTGTACGTGTTGCAGAGCCGCACGGCGTGGCCCACGTCGTCGACGACGACGAGGGTCACCTCCGGTGAGTTCTCCCACTCCCATTCCGTTGCGAGGCCCACCTCGTCGAGCGACGTCGCGAACGGCTCGTCGTGGGTGCCGTCGGCACGGTCGACCGCCACGATGCGCTCGAAGCAGTCGGCAGGGACGAACGGCTCGGACCCGGCCACGACGTGCAGTCGCGGCGACGTCGACCGGTTCGCCGCCGCCCGTTCGAGACCGCTGAGCACCGCCGGGACCAGGTCGTGGGCACGCGATGCAGGGAGTGCGCACACGTTGAGCGTGTTGCACACCTTGCGATCCAGCGAGTGGGTGACGACCGCCTCGAGCCGGCCCGCATTCGCCGATTCGCTCGCCACGACCCAGGCGCCACCGGTGCCGTGCAGGCTGACCGGCACGCCCGATTGGGCGGCAACCGCCCCGAGCTGGGCGACGGCCGCACCCGAACCGCGGGCGACCGCCAGGGCCAGACGGTGGTCGCTGAACAGCGCGTGTCCCGCGCTGCGCGCCGCCGAGTCGACGAGCTGCACGACGCCGGGAGGCAGACCGGCCGCAACCAGCGCCGGCTGCAACGCGTGGTCGACGATCGCCCGGGCGGTACCGAGCGCGTCGGAGCCGATGCGGAACACGACGGCGTTGCCGGTCCGCACGACGCCGCATGCGTCGGCGAACACGTTCGGCCGCCCTTCGAACACGAAACCGACGACGCCCAACGGCGCCCGCCTGGCCTCGAGCCGCCACCCCCGGTGCTCGAACTCACCGACGACGACGTTGCGCGTCGCGGCTGCGTCGCGCCAGCCGTACAGGCCGTCGACCATCCCTGCCCGCATCGTCGGCGACAGCTCGAGCCGGGTGGTCGAGCGGCCCTTCTCGCGTGCTGCTTCGATGTCCCGTGCGTTTGCCGCTGCGATCGGCGCGAACGTCCCGTCGTCGTCCAGCAGCCTGGCGAACCGGTCGAAGAACTCGGTGATCGCGGCGTCGGTGCAGTCGCGCAATGCGGCGAACCCGTCGGTGGCGGCGCTGACCGCGGCGTCGACCGTCTCGTGCTCGGCGGCCGGGATGTGCAGCAGGGCGCCGTCCGACTGCACGACGACCAGGCGGTCTCCCGGGCGAAAGGCGGCCGCGAGCGACTCGTCGACCGTTGCGACGCGATCGCCGCCGTAGACGATCTGCTGCCCCTCGGCGAGCTCGGTGAGCACGCCGCGCGTCGTCACGTCGGTCACTCCAGCCCTTCCAGCTCGGGCAGGTCGGACATCATCACCGGGAGACCGGCGTCGAGCGAGCGATGCGCGGCGACGCCGATGGCGGCCGCCCACAGGCCGTCGGTGACCGTGACGGCTGCCGTGCCGCCGGACCTGATCGCGCGAGCGAAGTCGACGTGTTCGAGGTAGCTCGCGCCGTGATGTAGCCCGACGTGCTTGATGTCGGTGTCCCGGATCGTCTCCTCGATCACGGCATGCACGCCGCTGAAGATGTCCGGTGTACGCCGCCCGACGCGAAGCAGGCTCTCGGTGTCGAGCGCCTCCAGTTTGCCGCGCGGCCCGACGACGGAGATCTCCCGCTCGTTCTTGCTCGCCTCGGCGAACATGCACAGGTCGAGCATCGCGCGGCTTCCGTTGTCGAAGTCGACGACGACGAACGCATTGTCGAGGATGTCGGGCGTCTCGCCGTCGTAGCGTTCCTCGAGGTGGTTGACGTCCTGACCGCCCGTTGCGAAGACCCGCACCGGTCGGCCGCCGGTCATCTGGATCATCAGGTCGAAGAAGTGGCACGTCTTCTCGACGAGGGTGCCCCCGGTGTTGCGGTTGAAGCGGTTCCAGTTGTCGACCTTGTCGAGGAACGGGAAGCGGTGCTCGCGGATCGCGACCATCTTCACGTCGCCGACCGTGCCCCGCTCGATCTCCTCCATCAGGCGGCGCACCGGAGGCATGTAGCGGTACTCGAGCCCCATCCAGACGATCTGGCCGGCCGGCCGGGCCGCGACGAGGTCGACGACCTCCCGGCAGTCGGCGAGCGTCGTGCAGAGCGGCTTCTCGACGAGGAGGTGCAGCCCCGACTCGATCGCGGGAAGCAGCACGTCGTGATGGGTGTAGTTCGGCGTGGCGATCACCACCGCGTCGCAGTGGCCGGATTCGAGCAGCTCCTCGGCGGTCGAGAACGTGGCGAGGTCGTTGGCCGCGCCGACTTCGGCCTGGGCTGCTGCGAGCGAGGCGGGATGCGGGTCGGCCACCGCCGTGACGATCGCGTCGTCCATCGCCATCACGTTCTGGATGTGCTCGACGCCCATCATGCCGGTGCCGATCACGCCGTATCGGATGATGTCGTGCTCGACCTCGGATGCCTGCGTCACGACGGTTAGCGTACGCGTGTGGACGGACTTCCCGACAACGAACCGACCGGCTCCGACCGGCTCTACTTCCGGCAACTGCTCTCGGGCGTCGATTTCGCCGTCGGCGACCAGCTCGCCGGACAGATGGTCAATTTCGTCTACGCCATCGGGGATCGGGACACCGGCGAATGTGTGCTCGTCGACCCCGCCTACGCGCCTGGCGAGCTCGTCGACATCGTCGAGGCCGACGGGATGACCGTCACGGGTGTCCTGGCAACGCACTACCACGCCGACCACGTCGGCGGTTCGATGATGGGGTACCCGATCGACGGCATCGCCGCGCTGCTCGAGCGCGTCGACTGCCCGGTGCACGTGCAGGCCGAGGAGACCGAGTGGGTCGAAAGGACAACGGCCGTCGGCGCCCAGCACCTCGTCGCGCACGCATCGGGTGACGTGGTGACGGTCGGCGCGGTCGACATCACGCTGCTCCACACGCCCGGCCACACGCCCGGCAGCCAGTGCTTCTTCGTCGACGGCCGCCTCGTCGCCGGCGACACCCTGTTCCTCGACGGCTGCGGCCGGACCGATCTGCCCGGCTCGAACCCGGCGCAGATGGTCGAGAGCCTGCGCCGGCTGTCATCGGTGCCCGGCGAGACGATCCTCTACCCGGGGCACCGCTACTCCCCCGCGGCGAGCGCCACGATGGAGCACGTGGTCGCCGAGAACTGGGTGTTCCAAGGGCTTTCGCCCGACCGTTGATTCCGAGCCGGAGGCGAGTCGGGCGCCAGCCCGAGCACCGGCGTCAGCAGTCGGCCTTGGCCGGGATGACGATCTCGAGACCCGGGTAGAACGAGCTGTAGCCGTCCGTTCCCGCGTTGGCTGCGTCCATCGCCTCGACGGTGACGTCGAACTTGTTCGCCACCTTGACGCGGCTCGTGTCGCCGGCCTCGATCGTGTAGCTGCCGGCCTCACAGTTCGAGCCCGCTTCGGGGATCGTGTCGCCGACCGGAGCGTCGACCGGGGCGGCCTCGTCGGGGGTGGGGTCGGCCGCGCCGGCCGTGGCGCCGCCGGGTGGAATCCGGACTTCCTGGCCCGGGAACGGGAACTCGTTGCCGCTCGCCCACCCGTTGTAGTTGAGGAGGTCCTCCAGCGGCACCTGGAACAGATCGGCGACCTTGATCGCGTAGTCGCCGGCCTGCACGATGTAGATCTGCTCGCCGGTCGACGTCGTGTCGTCGATCAACGGGGCGATCGTCGTCGTGACGGGGTCCTTGACGATGTAGTTCGTCGCCTCGGTGTCGAGGTTCAACGTGCTCGCCGTCGCACCGCCCGCTCCGTCGCTGCCGCAGGACGCCAGGATCAGGGCTCCGGCCGCGATCGGCCACGCCAGTACCCCGACTCGCCGGACGTTGTTCAACCGCATCCGCACAATCGTAGGGGTTCGGACTGGTTCCCCGGCGTCAGCGCTCACATCAACGGGCGTTCGGTCGGCGCGATCGGACGCGGCAGGCGGGTCTCGCCCATCAGGTACGCGTCGACGCCGGCGGCCGCGGCCCGGCCCTCGGCGATCGCCCAGACGATCAGGCTCTGACCGCGGCCCATGTCACCTGCGACGAACAACCCGTGCTGGTTCGTCATGTAGTTGTCGTTGCGCGCCACGTTGCCACGCTCGTCGTAGTCGACGCCGAGATCGTCGAGCCATCGACCCTTCTCCGGCCCGACGAACCCGAGCGCGAGGAACACAAAGTCGGCCGGGATCTCCCGGTCGGTGCCCTCGACCTTGGTGAACCTGCCGTCGACGAGTTCGACCTCGTGCAACTGCAACGCGGCCACGCGGCCCGCCCCGTCGTCGACGAAACGCTCGGTGTTGACGCTGTAGATCCGCTCACCACCCTCCTCGTGGGCCGAGCTGATCTTGTACACCTGGGCGAACTGGGGCCACGGGTTGCGGTCCTCGGCGCGCTCCGCCGGAGGTATCGGCATGATCTCGAGCTGCGTCACCGAGGCGGCCCCCTGGCGATGGGCCGTGCCGAGGCAGTCGGCGCCCGTGTCCCCGCCGCCGATGATCACGACGTGACCACCCTCGACATCGATCGGTGACTGCTCCTGGTCACCGAGCTGAACCCGGTTCGACTCGGGCAGGTATTCCATCGCCTGGTGGATGCCGCCCAGTTCACGCCCGGGAATCGGCAGGTCCCGCCATGCGGTCGCGCCGCACGCCAGGACGACTGCGTCGTGCGACGCCCGCAGCACCTCGATGTCGACGTTCTCGCCGACGACGGCGTTCGTCCGGAACTCGGTTCCTTCCGCCTCCATCTGGTCGATCCGCAGATCGATGTGGCGCTTCTCCATCTTGAACTCGGGGATGCCGTAGCGCAGCAGCCCGCCGATGCGATCGGCCCGCTCGAGCACCACGACATCGTGACCGGCGCGCGTCAACTGCTGCGCGGCTGCGAGCCCGGCCGGCCCCGAGCCGATCACCGCGACGCGCTTTCCGGTGCGCACCGAGGGGATGTGCGGGGTGACCCATCCTTCGCTCCACGCGCGATCGATGATCTCCACTTCGACCTGCTTGATCGCGACAGGATCCTGATTGATGCCCAACACGCACGCCGACTCGCACGGGGCCGGGCAGAGCCGACCGGTGAACTCCGGGAAGTTGTTCGTCGCGTGGAGTCGTTCGATCGCGTCGCGCCACTGGTCACGGTAGACGAGATCGTTCCAGTCGGGGATCAGGTTGCCGAGCGGGCAACCGTTGTTGCAGAAGGGGATGCCGCAGTCCATGCACCGTGCGGCCTGATGCCGCAGTGCGTCGGCGTCGAACGGTTCGTAGACCTCGTGCCAGTCGCGGATGCGCACGGGGACGGGGCGGCGCGCCGGCGTCTCACGCTCCCACTCGAGAAATCCGGTCGGCTTGCCCATCAGGCCCTCGCTGCTTCCATGATCTTGTCGACGGTGGCGGCGTCGCTCAGCCCGGCGGCGTGCGACTCCTCGATCACCGTCAGCACGCGCTTGTAGTCGATCGGCATCACCTTGCGGAACTTGGCGACCTCGACCTCCCACGAGGCCAGAATCCCCGCAGCGACGGTCGACCCGGTGTACTGCCGGTGGCGTGTCACCGTGTCCTTCACGAAGTCGCGATCCTCGGCGGTGAGCTGTTCGAGTTCGACCATCTCGTAGTTGACCTTGCTCGCGAAGTCGCCTGTCGGGTCGAAGACGTAGGCGATCCCGCCGGACATGCCCGCACCGAAGTTGCGCCCGGTCTCGCCGAGCACGACCACCCGGCCCCCGGTCATGTATTCGCAGCCGTGGTCGCCGATGCCCTCGCTGACGGCCAGCGCACCGGAGTTGCGGACGCAGAATCGTTCGCCGACGACGCCGCGCAGGAAGACCTCGCCGCTGGTGGCGCCGTAGCCGATCACGTTGCCGGCGATCACGTGGTCCTCCGGCACGAACGGTGCCAGCGGGTGCGGATGGATGATCAGCCGCCCGCCGGACAGGCCCTTGCCGACGTAGTCGTTGGCGTCTCCGACGAGGCGCATCTGGATGCCTGCCGGCACGAACGCGCCGAAACTCTGGCCTGCGGAGCCAGTCAACGTGATGTCGATCGTGCCGTCGGGCAGCCCGGCGCCCTTCCAGTGCTTCGTGACCTCGTGGCCGAGCAGCGTGCCGACCGTACGGTGGACGTTGCGGATCGGCAGGTCGATCGACACGGCGTGACCGTCGTTGATCGCTGCCTGGGCCTGCTCGATCAGTTGCTGGTCGAGCGCCTGATCGAGCCCGTGGTCCTGGCCGACGGTCTGATGCCGCTCCTGGTGGTACGGGTTCTGTGGCACGGCGAGGATCGGCCCGATGTCGAGCCCGGACGCCTTCCAGTGATCGACCGCGTCGCGCGTGTCGAGGCATTCGACATGGCCGATCATCTCGTCCATCGTGCGGAAGCCGAGCGACGCCATCAGCTCCCGGACCTCCTCGGCGACGTACTCGAAGAAGTTGACGACGAACTCCGGCCGGCCGGTGAACCGCGCCCGAAGTTCCGGGTTCTGGGTGGCGATGCCGACCGGACAGGTGTCGAGATGGCAGACCCGCATCATCACGCAGCCGGACACGACGAGCGGCGCCGTGGCGAACCCGTACTCTTCGGCGCCGAGCAACGCTGCGATCACGACGTCGCGCCCGGTCTTCAACTGGCCGTCGGACTGCACGACGATGCGATCGCGCAGCCCGTTGAGCATCAGGGTCTGCTGCGTCTGCGCCAGGCCGAGCTCCCACGGGCCGCCGGCGTGCTTCAACGACGTCAGCGGGCTCGCGCCCGTGCCGCCGTCGTGACCGGAGATCAGCACGACGTCGGCCTTCGCTTTGGCGACGCCGGCGGCGACGGTGCCGACGCCGGTCTCGGCGACGAGCTTGACGTGGATCCGCGCCTGCGGGTTGGCGTTCTTGAGATCGTGGATCAGCTGCTTGAGATCCTCGATCGAGTAGATGTCGTGGTGGGGCGGCGGTGAGATCAGCCCGACGCCGGGCGTCGAATGCCGGGTTTTCGCGATCCAGGGGTACACCTTGTGGCCCGGCAACTGCCCGCCCTCGCCCGGCTTGGCGCCCTGCGCCATCTTGATCTGGAGGTCGTCGGAGTTCGTCAGGTATTCGGCCGTGACGCCGAAGCGGCCGGACGCGACCTGCTTGATCGCCGAGCGCCGCTCCGGGTCGTACAGCCGCTCCTCGTCCTCACCCCCTTCGCCGGTGTTCGACTTCGCACCGATCCGGTTCATCGCGATCGCGAGCGTCTCGTGCGCCTCGGCCGAGATCGACCCGTAGCTCATCGCACCGGTCGAGAAGCGCTTGACGATCTCGCTGACGGGCTCGACGTCCTCGAGCGGGATCGCCGGCCGGTCGGCGTGCTGCTTCCATTCGAAGAGCCCGCGCAAGGTCATCAACTTCTTCGACTGATCGTCGACCTTCGCCGTGTACTCCTTGAAGATGTCGTAGCGGCCGGCCCGCGTCGCGTGCTGCAACTTGAACACCGTTTCGGGGTTGAACAGGTGCTGCTCGCCTTCGCGGCGCCACTGGTACTCACCGCCGAGCTCGAGCTTGCGGTGCGCCCGGTCCTCGGGGCGATCCGGGTTGGCCATCCGGTGACGCGCCGCCACCTCGGCCGCGATCTCCTCGAGGCCGATGCCGCCGAGTTGGCTGATCGTGCCGGTGAAGTACCGATCGATGACGTCCTCGCCCAACCCGATCGCCTCGAAGATCTGGGCACCGGTGTACGAGGCGACGGTCGACACACCCATCTTCGACATCACTTTGAGCACGCCCTTGTTGCATGCCTTGATGTAGTTGTGCACCGCGATGCCGGCGTCGGCGCCGCCGAGGCCGTGCATCCCCTCTTGGATCAGGTCCTCGATCGACTCGAACGCGAGGTACGGGTTGATCGCGCCGGCGCCGTACCCGATCAGGAGCGCCATGTGGTGCACTTCGCGGGCGTCGCCGGCTTCGACGAGCAGACCGGCCATCGTGCGCTGCTTCGTGCGCACGAGGTGGTGGTGGACCGCCGCGGTCAACAGCAGCGACGGGATCGGCGCGTCGATGGTGTCCGCGTTGCGGTCGGACAGCACGATGATTCGTGCGCCGTCCTCGATCGCCGCTGACGCTTCGGCACAGACCCGATCGAGCGCTCGGGCGAGGCCCGGTCCGCCGTCGCTCACGCGGTACAGACCGGACAGCACCTTGGCCTGCAGCTCCGCGTGGTTGCCGTCGTCGTTGATGTGGATGATCTTCGCCAGCTCGTCGTTGTCGATGATCGGGTTCGGCAGCGTCAGCTGCTTGCAGCTCTCCGGCCCGGGCGACAGCAGGTTCGCCTCCGGCCCGACCGTCGACGACACCGCCGTGACGACCTCCTCGCGAATCGCGTCGAGCGGCGGATTGGTGACCTGCGCGAACAGTTGCTTGAAGTAGTCGAACAGCAGCCGGGGCCGCTCCGACAACACGGCGAGCGGCGTGTCGGTGCCCATCGACCCGAGCGCCTCGTAGGCGTTCAACGCCATCGGCGTGATCAGGATCTTCAGCTCCTCGTGGGTGTAGCCGAACATCTGCTGGCGCCGCAGCACACTCTGATGGCTGAACACGACGTGCTCGCGTGCCGGCAGGTCCTCGAGGCTGACCATGCCCGCCTCGAGCCACGCACCGTACGGATGCTCGGCGGCCAGCTTCGACTTGATCTCCTCGTCGCCGACGATCCGCCCCTCGTTCGTGTCGATCAGGAACATCTTGCCCGGCTGCAAGCGGCCCTTCGCCACGACCCGTGACGGCTCGATGTCGATCACGCCGACCTCGGATGCCATCACGACGAGGTCGTCGTCGGTGACCCAGTAGCGGCTCGGCCGCAGCCCGTTGCGATCGAGCACGGCGCCGATCATCTCGCCGTCGGTGAACGTGACCGACGCCGGCCCGTCCCACGGCTCCATGATCGCGGCGTGGAACCGGTAGAAGTCGCGCTGCTGCTGCGACATCGTCGTGTCGTTCTCCCAAGCCTCCGGGATCATCATCAGGACGGCATGGTGGATCGGGTAGCCGCCGAGGTGCAGGAGCTCGAGCACCTCGTCGAACCGGGCGGTGTCCGACGAACCGGGCGTGCAGATCGGGAACGCCCGGTCGATCCCGGGCAGCGCGGGGCTCTCGAGCATCGCCTCGCGCGCCCGCATCCAGTTCTGGTTGCCCTGCACCGTGTTGATCTCTCCGTTGTGGGCGATGAACCGGTACGGGTGGGCGAGCGGCCACGACGGGAACGTGTTCGTCGAGAACCGGCTGTGTACGAGCAGCAGTGCCGACTCGACGCGCGGGTCGGTCAGGTCGGGGAAGAACTCACTCAGTTGCGGTGTCGTCAGCATCCCCTTGTAGACGATCGTCCGAGACGACAACGACGAGAAGTAGCTGTCGAGTTCGCCGACGAGTTCGCGCCGCGAGGTCTTGCGGGCGACGAACGCCTTGCGGTCGAGATCGATTCCGGTGGCCCCGTCGGGGTCGCTGATGAACAGTTGCCTGAACGTCGGCATCGCCGCCCGCGATGTGGTGCCGAGACAGTCCGGGTTGATCGGCAGGTCGCGCCAACCGAGCACGGTCAACCCCGCGCCGGCGACGGTGTTGTCGATCGCCGCGACCGCCTTCTCCGCGAGCCGTGGATCCGCCGGCAGGAACGCCACGCCGGCGGCGTACGCACCGGCGGGCGGCAGCGCGAAATCGACGACCTCTCGGAAGAACCGGTCCGGGATCTGCAGCAGGATGCCGGCGCCGTCGCCGGTGTCGGGCTCGGCGCCCGTCGCGCCGCGGTGCTCGAGGTTGGTCAGTGCCTTCAGGCCGGTGACGACGAGCTCGTTCGAGCGCTCGCCCTTCAGGTTCGCGACGAACGAGACACCGCAGGAATCGTGTTCCTGCCGCGGGTCGTACAGGCCGCTGGGGCCGGGAGGTTGCTGCATTGTCACATCCACGAGTCGTTGATTCGGCTACGAATTCGCACCGGGACGCCGCGGTCGACACTGACCGGCTGAGCGGTCGTCGTCGACCGGATCGGCACGCCCCTCACGAGGATGCTCGAGACAACGCTGGCTCAAGCGGAAACGACATCCTAGGGGCTGAACGGCCCACTGGGCCAGCTCGTTCGATCGTGATCGCGGGTATCGGTGGTTGCCGCCGCCGGCTCGCTCGGGGGATGATGGATCGATGAGGGCATCGGAGCGCTGGGCGGCACAACTCGCCGGCTGGGCGATTCCCGACGAGATCCTCGAGGGTGCGTCAACCTCACCGTGGCAGCTCGACGCCGCCACGTTCGCGGTCGACGACACGCTCGACCGTTCCACGTTGGCCGCGGCGATCGCCCGCGCCGAGTTGCCGGCAGCCGGCGGATCGGTGCTCGACGTCGGATGCGGCGGCGGGCGCGCCTCGATGGCGCTCGTGCCACCGGCGGAGTTCGTGATCGGCGTCGACGAGAGCCACGCGATGCTCGCCTCCTTCTCGGGCGCGGCCGACGCCGCGGTCGTCGAGTCGCTCGCGATTCCAGGGCGATGGCCCGATGTCGCATCCGACACGCCGCGCGCAGACGTCGTCGTCTGCCACCACACGGCGTACAACGTCGCGGACATCGTCCCGTTCGTGGATGCGCTGACCGATCACGCCCGCGGCGCCGTCGTGATGGTGCTCCCGGCGCTCCACCCCCGCTCGGCGTGGAACGAGGCGTGGAAGCACTTCTGGGGCCTCGACCGTCCCACCGGGCCGACCGCGTCCGACTTCGCCGACGTCCTCGCCGAACTGCGCATCGACGCCGTGCGGTGGGAGATGCCTCGCCCGGCGCTGTCGCGCCACGGTGAGGACCCGGCGACGCTGGTGCCGACCGCGTTGCGGATCCTGTGCCTCGGCGAGGATCGCCGTGACGACGTCGCGGCATACCTCGACGCGCACGAGCCGGCGTGGGTCCGGATGCACGACGTGTTCCGCTGGAGCGGCACTGCACGGTGAGGTGATGGAGACGCCGGAACCCGGCGACGCCCATCCGGCGATCGAGCGTGCGTTCCGGCTCGGCGGCGATCCCGCGAGGATCACCGACTACTACGAGGACTGGGCAGCAACGTACGACGAGGATGTCGCCGGCGAGGTCTACGGTGTGCCGGCCAGCTGTGTCGCCGTCCTGCAGAGCTGCGCCGGGCGCGTCTCCGCGCTGGACGTGCTCGATCCGGCGCTGCCGATCCTCGATGCGGGCTGCGGGACCGGACTCGTCGGTGTCGCGCTCGCTGCGGCCGGTTACCGCACGATCGACGGCGTCGACCTCTCGCCCGCGATGGCCGAGACGGCGCGCGAACGCGGCGTGTACCGCCGGCTGCTCGCCCCTGTCGACCTGACCGCGACGCCACCGGTGGGTTGGGCGCACGCCTGCGACGTGATGGTGATCGGCGGCGTGTACACCCTCGGCCACCTCCCGCCTTCGACGTTGGGCGACATGCTGCGTTGGGTCCGCGCCGGCGGGCTGCTGATCACGAGCGTGCGCGACGCGTACTACGAGGAGGCCGGGTACCAGGAGGCGAGCGATGCACTCGCGGCGGCCGGGCACGCGACCGAACTGATCCATGCGGAGGGCATGCCCTACACGGCGGACAGCACTGGCCATTACTTCGCGTACGCGGTGAACTGAATCAGCCCCAGCTCGGTCCGATCAGGTGCGCCGCCACGCCTGCGAGGTGTGATCCCGGCAACTCGGCCACGAGGGGCGCGATGTCGTCGACGTCGTCGAGGTCACGCACGGTCGGCAGCACCCGCACATCCCGGCCGAGCGCGTGCAGCCGATCGAGTTGCGCCGTCCCCGTCGTTTCGGTGCTCATCGGAACGCCCACGAAGACGTCCGGGTCGGGCTCGACGAGCGCGATCCCCCAGTACCCGCCGTCCTCGGTCATCCCGATCGCGTCCTCGCCGGCACGCAGCGCGTCGAACGCGTCGTCGAACCAGCGGCCGGCCGAGGGTGTGTCCATGCCCACGATCAGCCCGGCACCGAGGTCGTCGAACCCGTTCGCGAGCCGCTCACCCAACCCGTCGCCACGTTGGCGGACGATCTCGTAGCCCGACGGGATCCACGGGCCGGCGTCGCCGTCGATCAGAACGACCCGCCGCACGTCCGCGTGGCGTGCTGTGGCTGCGGTCACCGCGGCGAACGTGTCGGCGAGACACGCCGCAGCGACCTGCGCCGCCTGCTCGGGGGACAGCGGCGGCACCAGGCGGGTCTTGACCCGTCCCGCAACCGGCTCCTTGGCGATCACCGTGAGATGGAACGGCGCCGTCATCGGATCTCGCGCAGCATGCGTCCCATGTCGGTGACGGCGCCGACCGTCCCCCGCACGGTCCCGGTCACCTTCGACCGGCCGGCTCGAGCGTGGTACTCGACCGGCACGTTGCGCACGGTCAGTCCGGCGTCGACCGCCCGCAGCACCATCTCAAGCGGCCAGCCCGAACGCCGATCGGTCATCGCGAGATCGAGCAGCTGTCGCCGTTCGATCGCGCGCATCGGCCCGAGGTCGTCGAGGCGCAGCCCGGTGCGGCGGCGCACCTCGAACGCGAGCACCCTGTTCGCGAGCCTGGCGTGCATCGGCCAGGCGCCCCGGTTCGCGACCCGACTCCCGATCACCAGATCGGCGTCGCCCCGCTCGACGTACGCCGTGAGCAGGGGTAACGCGATCGGATCGAGCGACGCGTCGCAATCCATGAAGCACACGACGTCCGCCGTTGCGGCCTGCAGCCCCGCCCAGCACGCGGCGCCGAACCCGCGCCGGTGCTCGTGCACGACCGTCGCGCCGTGCGCCGCGGCGAGTTCGGCGGTCCGGTCGGTCGAGCCGTTGTCGACGACGATCGCCCGGTAGCCGGCAGGCATCCGCGTCAGCACCCACGGCACTGCCGCGGCCTCGTTGAGCGCAGGCAGGACGACATCGGGCATCGCCGTGAGGGTACTGATCGTTTGGTGAACAATCCGGACTGCCACCGATCTGCGAGCTCGGCCGCCGGTACGTTCCGCTGGATGAGAGTCCTCGTGACCGGTGGTGCCGGCTTCATCGGCTCGCACATCGTCGACGACCTCGTCGCGCTCGGCCACGACGTCGTCGTCGTCGACGACCTCGATCCCGCTGCGCACGATGGCGTCCCAGCCGGCCTCAACGACTCGGCGACGTACCACTGGGCCGACATCCGTGACCCGGCCACCTTCGCGAACGGCGTGCTCGACGACGTCGACGCCGTCAGCCATCAGGCCGCGAAGGTCGGCCTCGGCGTCGACTTCGCGGACGCCGGCGAGTACGTCTCACGCAACGAGGGCGGAACCGCGACGCTGCTGGAGGCGCTGCACGCGCGTGATTTCCGGGGGCGAATCGCGCTCGCGTCGAGCATGGTCGTCTACGGCGAGGGCCGGTACCACTGTGCCGAGCACGGCGTCGTCCGGCCCGGACCGCGTGCGATCGACGATCTCGAGGCAGGCCGCTTCGAACCAAGGTGTCCGGCATGCAGCGGTGCGCTCGAGGCCGAGTGCGTCCCGGAGAGCCATCGTCTCGACCCGCGCAACGTGTACGCCACGACGAAGCTCGGCCAGGAGTTGCTCTGCACCGCGTACGCCCGCCAGCACGCGGGGGCCTCGGTCACCGCGTTGCGCTACCACAACGTCTACGGCCCCCGGATGCCGCGGGACACGCCGTACGCCGGCGTCGCGAGCATCTTCCGCAGCGCGTACGAGCAGGGCGCCGCGCCGCGTGTCTTCGAAGACGGTGGTCAGACGCGGGACTTCGTCCACGTCCGTGACGTCGCGACGGCGAACGTGCTCGCACTGACCAACGCCGAGCCGTCCGACGGCGCGTTCAACATCTGCAGCGGGTCACCGCGGACGATCCTCGACATGGCGAATGCCCTGCGCCCAGATGGGGCGCCACCGCCGGAAGTCGTCGGCGGGTACCGCCTGGGCGACGTGCGCCACGTGTTCGCGAGCCCCGCCGAGGCGACCCAGCGGCTCGGCTTCACCGCGCGAATCCCGTTCGACGACGGGTTCGCCGAGTTCGCCACCGCGCCGCTGCGGACCGCTGTCGCTCCCCGACCATGAAATCGGCGGGCGGTGGCGGTCACCACTTCGAGACGAGCGCCGCCTGGAGCAGGATCGCCGTGAGCGCCTGCGCCGCGACCCACGCCGCACCGCGCGCCGCCGGGCCGACCGTGAGTCGGCGCACTTCGATCGGTGCGACGAGCGCCGCTCCGGCGACCACCAACCACGGGTAGAACAGCAACCAGATCCGCTCGACCTCCGCCTTCGAGAGCTGTGAGACGTTGGCGACGAACAGTGCGAGGAGCGCCCCGCCGGCGAGCGTCCAGATCCGGCGATCGCGCAGCTTCGTCAACCCGGCCAGCGTCGCCGGCCCGATCGCGATCAGCGCCACGGCCAGGTTGGCGAAGATGAAGTAGTTCCAGATCCGGAACTGGGCGCTGCCGTCCCAGTACTCGCGCCGGGTGGCGGCGGCTCCGTCGAACCACCAGAAGCCTGCGACCGCCCAGGCGGCTGTCACGATCGCGGCCGCTGCGACGGCGCCGACCACCGCCGGCAGTACGCCGGGTTGTCCCCGACGCCACGCGACGACCGTGATCGTCAGCGGGAGGAGCAGGTAGACGGCGCCGCCATACGTCATGAACATCAGCAACCCCAGCAACACACCGCCGGCTCCGCCGTACGCGATCGCCACTCGGCGGGACCGGCGCATCGCCAGCGCGACGAGCGCGACGCCCCACGCGCCGAGCGCAGTGAAGAAGGCGTCGGCCGACGTGACCATCCAGAGTGCGTACGGCGCGACGACGAGGAACGGCGCCGCCCGGCGCGCCCACCCGTGCCCACCGATCGCCCAGACGGCCACGAGCACCGCCGCCGGGAGCGCGATCGTCGACACCAGCGACACCATCGCGACCGGCCACGGGCCGGTCAGGCCGAGTCCGTCGATCAGCTCGAGCAACACGATGAAGCCCGGCGGGTGACCGCGCGCATGCACCGTGTAGTCGTCGATCCGCTCGACGAACGTCCGCACGAACTCGCCTGCCGGTGGCGCGATCGACAGGTTGGCGAGGTACTCGTGCTCGTCGGCGGCGCCGTAGAGCACACCGTCGCGGCCGTCGGTCAACGCGAGCAGCAGCGCGAACGCGCCGGCGCTGATCGAGGTCGCGGCCACGACGACGCGCAGCCGAGCCCGCTCGAACCAGCCGTTCGCGAGCGCGCCGATCACGAGCGCGGCGACGACCCCCGCACCGATCAGCCCCCAGCCGAACCGCCAGTCCCAGCCATCGCGGAAATCGCGGCCGACGAGTGGCGCGGCACCGAGGAAGACTTCCGGCGCGGTGCGCTGGAGTTCCCTCCCCCAGATGACGCCGACCCACAGCGCACTGACTGCTCCGGCCCACAGGGCGAGGACCAGCACTCGCGGGATCCACTTCGACACGTTCGCCAGGATGCCAGTGCCGACGGCGACACCGGCGACACCGATCGCGTGTTGTCTCGTCGTTTCGAAGACCGGTCAGACGTCGACGAACACGGGTGGGCGGTCCTCGAAGCCGGACTTCACCGCCTCGATCTGATTCGCCGAGCCGATCTGCTCGCCGATCGCCTGGCGCTCCGCGGCGAATTGCTCGGCTGCGCCGTCGGACGCCATCCGATTGATCAGCGCCTTGGCGCCTCTGACCGCGCCGGGGCTACGGCCCGCGATCTCGCGCGCCATCGCCATCGCGTCGTCGTACGGCGTGTCGCTCAGCCGCGTCGCGAGGCCGAGCGCGAACGCCTCGGTTCCCGAGAAGACCCGGGCAGTGAACGTGAGCTCCTTGGCGATGTCGGGCCGGACGAGCCGCGACAGCATGAAGGTGCCGGTCATGTCCGGGACGAGGCCCCAGTGGACCTCGCGAACCGACAGCTTCGTGTCCGGATGGACGATCCGGATGTCGGCGCCGAGCGCGATCTGGATCCCGCCGCCAAGCGCGTGCCCGTGCACCGCGGCGATCACCGGCACCGGCACCTCCTGCCAGACCCAGCAGACCTGCTGACCGAGATGGGTGATCCGTCCGGAGGCCATCTCGCCCGGGTTGCCCGACTCACCCGGGTTGCCCGATTCGTGCGCCGCGGCACGGTCGGCGGCGTCACCGGAATCGGCCAGCCGCTGCATCGACGAGAAGTCGAGGCCGGCACAGAACGACGGCCCGTCACCGGACAGCACGACGGCGCGGAGGCCCGGCCGAGCCTTCAACTCCTCCCCTGCGCGTGCGAGTGCGAGAAACATCGCGTTGTCGAGCGCGTTGCGCTTGTCGGCGCGATTGAGACGGACGTCGGCGATGCCGTCCTCCAGGTTGATGGTCACGCGGTCGGTCATCCCGGAATCCTCGCGCTCGATCGGCCGCGCCGACGAAGTGGCAGCTTGCCTGTCGTGCGCCGAGTGATCGGTCAAGACATCGTCGCGAGGTGCCGAAGAAGGAACATGACCGAGCATCACGGCCTTGCGGCGCCGACCGCGGCGTCGCCGACATCCCCATCGGGATCGGCGCCGACGCCACCGCCCGCGCCGCTCGCCGCGCCGACGGCCGAGTCGTCGCCGGATTCGACGCCGTTCGCCGCGCCTCCGATGGCTGCGCCGACGCCGCCCGCCCCGATCGAGCCCGCACCTTCGGTTCCGTTGGTGCCGCCCGCCCAGCCGCCGTTCGTCGATTCGCCGCCGGCCGACCTCCCGCCTCTCCTGCAGTCCGCCGACCCTGAGCCGGCCGATCCGCCGGCGGACGACCCCGACGTCGACCCCGTCCCCGCCGACCCCTCCTCGCCCTTCGTCGGCCCGACGTTGACCGACGTGCCCCCGGCGTCCTCCCTGATCGTCGCCCCGAGTGACCCAGCGACGCCGTTGGCGGGTCCGGTCGACTTCGCGGACTTCGCGCCCCCGATCCCCGCGGTGGAGACCTTCGACACGGCGATCGGCGCCGCGGACGAGGACGACGCCGCCGACAGCGCCGATGCCGATGCGCCGCCGACCTTCGCCCGACCCGCAAGCGCGCCGCCCGACATCGACCGCACGGATCCGGCACCCATCGGCCTCGCGATGCCCGCCCCCGACCTCGCGTCGCCGACGACCGACCTCGCCACACCCACGACCGACCTCGCCACACCCACGACCGACCTCGCCATGCCCGCACCGGACCTCGTAGTGGCCGACCTCGCGCCGCCCATGGACGCCGTGCCCGAGCTCGCCACGCCGACGGCCGACCTCGCCATGCCCGCACCGGACCTCGCGGTGGCCGACCTCGCGCCGCCCGTGGACGCCGTGCCCGTGCCGTTGGCCGCGCCCGACGGCACTGCGGCGCGACACGACGCCCCGGCGCACCCGCTGCCCGGTGCGCTCACCGCACCGGTTGCCGACGAGCCTGCGCTGGACGCCGCCGTGGTGACCGCGGAGATGCCGGCGCTGGCGCCGACGATGCAAGAGCCGGCGGTCGCCGATCGGTCCGCCGGTCCGGGTGGGCCCGGCATGATCGCTCCGCCGTCGAGCGATTGGGTCTCGCCGTCCAAGAAGAAGCCGACGAAGCGCCGCCGTACCCCGTCGACAGGCATCAAGCACGTTGGTGTCGCCGTGCTGCTCGGCGCGCTCGGCCTCGGCGGCTTGTACGCCTCGCAGCGCCTCGCCGGCGACGACACCACTCCGGTCGTGCCCGCGCCCGTCGAGTCGACACCGGCCGAGTCGACACCGGCCGAGTCGGCGCCCGCCGACGTCGAGGACGCGGCCCAACTGCCGGTCAGCCCGGACGCGGCCACCGACCCGACATCGGACATCGGCATCATCGCCGACGCGAACGACATCGTTGCCGAGATCAACGACAACGACGAGGAGATCGAAGCACTCGAACTCCTCGACCTCGATCCGGTCGGGCCGTTCGCGGCCGCGCCGGACGCGGTCATCTTCGACGGTGACGAGATCGCCGACGGCACGGCATCGGTGTCCGATGCACAGAGTTACTCATTCAGTTGGTCATATCCGGCAGGGACCTCGATCACTGCCTGGATCGACGCAAGCACGGGAGACTTCCAAATGACAACCGCAGCGAACCATGTTCTCAGGAGCGTGGACGGACTGTTGTACGAGCAAGCCGTCCCGGGCGGGCAGTGGTCACTGTCACCGCTGCAGGAGTTCGCCGACCGCTCGTTCGTCGGCCGGGATCGGCTGATCACGATGCCGTCGATGCTGCCCGAGGAGATGCTCGCGTTCGCGACCGTCAGCGAGATCGGCGAGGACGGCTTCGGCAGCTACCTGATCGACGACGTCGCCTTCCACCGGGAGAACCCGCAGCTCCGCTCCGACTGGCTGACGATCTGGGGCTTCGACGCCTCGGTCGTACCGACCGAGTCGACCGACGCCGAGGGCGTCATGCCGGACGCCGCTGGACCGGGGCAGATCCTCGTCCACACCGAAGGCGGCCTCGATTCGGTGGTCACCACCGCGACCGTTTCGACGCCCGCCGGCACGTCGACCTACGTCCTGCTCGAGGCATCGCGCGACGAGCGGGCGCTCACCGTGCCCGAGCTCGGCTGAAGAACCCGACCCGTTCGGTCACCGCTTCCACTGCACGAGATCGCGATCGATCTCGGCGATCGACCGCACACCGGACAGGGCCATCGTCCGATGCAACCCGTCGCGCATGAACGCCAACATGTGGTCGACGCCGCGCTCGCCGGCTGCGCCGAGCGCATAGAAATACGGACGGCCGATCGACACCGCATCGGCGCCCAACGCGATCGCCTTGACGATGTCGCTGCCGCGGCGCACACCCCCGTCGCAGATGATCGTCGCGTCGGCGCCCAACTCCTGGCGGACCGGCTCGACGAGTGAGATCGGGGTGGGCGCATCATCGAGCTGGCGCCCGCCGTGGTTCGAGAGGCCGATGCCCTCGACGCCGAGCGCGACCGCCTGCTTGGCGTCGGCGACCGTCTGGATTCCCTTCAGCACGATCGGACCGTCCCAGAAGGTGCGCAACCAGTCGATGTCGTCCCACGACAACGCCTGGTCGAACTGCCGCGCGACGTGCTCGGCGAGCGACACTGCGGTCGTGCCGTCGTCCTCGTTGCGGCCGACGACGTTGGCGAAGGTGATCGGTTCGTTGCGCAGGAAGTCGAGCGTCCACCAGGGATGGATCGCGCCGTCCAGGATCGTGCCGAGCCCGATCTTCGGCGGCAGGGTCATCCCCCGTCTGACGTCGCGCTCGCGGCGGCCGAGGACGGCGGTGTCGACGGTCAGCCAGAGCGCCGTGAACCCGGCATGCCTCGCGCGCTCGACGAGTTCGCGCACCAGGCCCCGGTCCTTCCAGGTGTAGACCTGGAACCACTTGTCGCCGTCGCTGACCGCAGCGACCTCTTCGATCGAGCGCGTGCCCATCGTCGACAATGACCAGGGCAGACTTGCCCGAGCCGCCGCCCGCGCGACGGCCAGCTCGCCCTGCGAATGCGCGATGCGGGTGAAGCCCGTCGGCGCGAGGATCAGCGGCATCGAGGCGGGCCGCCCGAAGATCGAGGTCGACGTGTCGACGTCGCTGACGTCGCGCAGTACCCGAGGCCTGAACTCGATGTCGGAGAAGTCCCGCGTGTTGCGCTGCAACGTCCGCTCGTCCTCCGCGCCGCCGTCGATGTAGTCGAAGACACCGAACGGCAATCGCCGCTTCGCGACTTTGCGGTAGTCGTCGATCGACGCGATCTTCTTCAGCCGCCGTTCGACCGGATCGAGCGTGATCGAGTCGAACTGGACGACCGACCGGAACGTCTGGATCATTCCCATCGTGGAGAGCGTACGTCGCGACTCGGGACCGCCGTCCGGTCAGTCGACCAGGCGCAGCCCGATCGGCGTCGTCGACGGTTCCGCCTGCGGCAGGTCGACGACGAACTCGGTGCGGTGCGCTGGGAACAGATGCTCACTCACGAGCACCGGCTCTCCTTTGCGATCGGTCGTGACCCTTTGGCACCGCAGCAGGGGTGAACCGACGCGGATCCCGAGCAACCGGGCATCAGCCGGCTCCGCAGAGTCGGCGCCGATCGTCTGCGTCGCGCCGCGCAGCTCGATGTCGAGCAGTTCGTAGAACGGGCGCCGCTCGACATCGCGTCGAGAGAGCTTCGCCCCGAGATCGGCCGGGCACCAGACGGTGACGACCGCGAACGGTTCGCCGTCGGCGAAGTTGACCCGCTTGACGCGGAGCACCTGATCGGTGCGCAGCAGCGCGCGGACGCGCGCCGGCGGCTGCTCGTACGCGAATTCCTCGACGCGCCGCTCCGAGACCTTGCCGACGCCTTCGATCTGTGCCTCGATCGTGCCGAGCGACTCCAGGCGCTGGCGGACCGGCTCCGTGGCGACGAACCAGCCGAACCCCTGGCGTGCTGCGATCAGCCCGTCGTCCCTGACCAGCTCGAGCGCCCGCCGGACGGTCACCCGCGACGCCTTGAACTCGGCGGACATCTCGGCCTCTGAGGGCAGCAGCGAGCCGGCCGGGGACGCCGCCGCGCGCTCCCGCAGCTCGTCGGCGATCTCCTGGTACCGAATCCGTCTCACTACTCCACCTCTTCCTGCCGATGCGAGCCGGCTCGGAGCGAGTCGGCGTCGACGAGTTCGATCCGGTTGCCGAACGGGTCGGCGACGTGGCACCGTACGAGCCCGTCGATCTCGGCGTTCCACGTCGCCGTGAGCCCGGCCCGCTCGACGAAGTCGACCAGGTCGCGGCGGATGAGCGCCGGGTGGGCCTTGCGGGCCGGAACGAACGGAGCCTCCGGGCCGACATGGATGCGCAGCGCACCGGCCTCGAACCAGGCGCCACCACGCGCCGCCATCACGGCGGGTTTCGGGACTTCGGCCATCCCGAGCACCCCGCAGTAGAACCCGCGCGCCACCGGTTCTCCGCCGACAGGAATCGCGAGCTGGACATGGTCGATACCGACCCACGGAGGCGGCGCGTCGTCACCTGGGCCGCCTCCGGCACGAAGCCCGTCCCGCCGCTCGCCTTGGCGCCCGTCTCCGGTTGGTGTCGTCATCGACTTGTATTATAGTTGTCTACATGGCCTCCGTGAGCGCAAGCACCCCCATCGATCTCGTCGAGCGCGTCTACGCGGGTCTCCCCGGCCGAGTCGCGCTGGGACGCGAACGGCTCGGACGACCGCTCACCCTCACCGAGAAGATCCTCGTCAACCATCTGGTCGACCCCGACGGCCAAGAGATGGAACGCGGGGCGAGCTACGCGGACTTCGACCCCGACCGGGTCGCGATGCAGGACGCGACGGCCCAGATGGCACTCCTGCAGTTCATGACCGCCGGGTTGCCGGAGGCCGCGGTGCCGTCGACGGTCCACTGTGATCACCTCATCCAGGCCAAGGTCGGTGCCGCGATCGACCTCGGTGTCGCGATCGACACGAACGCCGAGGTGTACGACTTCCTGAAATCGGTGTCGGCGAAGTACGGCATCGGGTTCTGGGGCCCGGGCTCGGGCATCATCCACCAGGTCGTGCTCGAGAACTACGCGTTTCCCGGCGGGATGATGATCGGCACCGACAGCCACACCCCGAACGCCGGCGGACTCGGCATGGTCGCGATCGGCGTGGGGGGCGCCGACGCCGTCGACGTGATGACGGGATTCCCGTTCAACGTCAAGTGGCCGAAGGTGATCGGCGTCAGGCTGACCGGGTCGCTGTCCGGCTGGTCGAGCCCGAAGGACGTCATCCTGGAAGTCGCGCGTCAATTGACCGTCGAAGGCGGGACCGGCGCGATCGTCGAGTACCACGGCCCCGGCGCCGACTCGATCTCGGCGACCGGCAAGGCGACGATCTGCAACATGGGCGCCGAGATCGGTGCGACGACCTCCCACTTCCCGTACGACCAGAACATGGCGGTGTACCTCAAGTCGACCGGTCGGGAGGCGATCGCCGACGCCGCGGACCGGGTCGTCGCCGATCTCCGTGCCGACGACGGGGCGATGTACGACCAGCTGCTCGAGATCGACCTCGACGAACTGAAGCCGCAGATCAATGGCCCGCACTCCCCCGACCGGGCCCACCGGGTCGGAGCGGCCGGCGTCGGCGCGGCCGCCCGCGAGAACGACTGGCCGCTCGAACCGTCGGCATGTCTGATCGGTTCGTGCACGAACTCGTCGTACGAGGACATCACCCGTGTCGCGTCGATCGCCCGCCAGGCTGCCGCCCGCGGGTTGACCGCGAAGTGCGAGCTGCTGATCACGCCGGGGTCCGAGCAGGTGCGCGCCACGATCGAGCGCGACGGCCTGCTCAGCGACCTCGAAGCGATCGGTGCGACCGTGCTCGCCAACGCGTGCGGGCCGTGCATCGGCCAGTGGTCACGCCCGGAGTCGATCACCGGTCGGCCGAACACGATCGTCAACTCGTTCAACCGGAACTTCCCGAAGCGCAACGACGGTTCGGCGAAGACGCTGAGCTTCGTCACCTCGCCGGACACGGTGCTCGCGATCGCGCTCGCCGGCCGGCTCGACTTCGACCCCACGACCGACACGATCACGGCTCCCGACGGCAGCGAGGTCACCCTCGATGCACCGGTTGGTGAGATCCTGCCGAGCGCCGGGTTCGACCCCGGCGAGGACACCTTCACCGCACCGCCGGACGACGGTCGCGACGACATCGACGTCGTCGTGTCGCCGACGAGCGACCGGCTGCAACTGCTGACCCCGTTCGAGCCGTGGGACGGCGAGGACTACCACGACCTGCCCGTGCTGATGAAGGCCCAGGGCAAGTGCACGACCGACCACATCTCGGCCGCCGGCCCGTGGTTGAAGTACCGCGGCCACCTCGAGAACATCTCCGGCAACCTGTTCGCTGGCGCGGTCAACGCGTACACCGGCGAAGCCGGCTCGGGCAAGGACATCACCGACGGCGAGACGCGCCCGTACCCCGACATCGCGAAGAACTACCACGAGGCCGGCATCCGGTGGGTCGCGATCGGCGACCGGAACTACGGCGAGGGCTCGTCGCGCGAGCACGCCGCGATGGAGCCCCGTTTCCGCAACGGCGTCGTCATCCTCACCCGGTCGTTCGCCCGCATCCACGAGACGAATGCGAAGAAGCAGGGCCTGCTGCCGTTGACGTTCGCCAACCCCGACACCTACGACGAGATCGATGAGGACGACCGGATCAACGTCCTCGGTCTGCCGCCGGTCCCGGGTGAGAACGTCCGCTGCCAGATCGTCAAGCCGGACGGCACGACGGTCGACTTCGAGGCGAAGCACACGTTCAGCCCCGAACAGGTCGAATGGTTCATCGGCGGCTCCGCGCTGAACATCGTCCGCCAGAAGGTCGCCGCCGGCGACGCCTGATCCACGACCGTTCAGGGCCGCGTCAGCGTTCGAGTGCCTCCTTGACGCGATCGAGCGTGACCTGCATGCCCTTGGTCATCGCCGTGCGTCGGCTCGCGAGCACGCCGTAGACGATTCGCTGCCAGCCACCGTAGGGCGGGTGACTGAACCGCTCGGTCACCGTCGTGACGCCATCGTGTTCCTCGAACTCGTAGCGCCAGTTGGTGTGGTCCTCGGCGACGAACTCGAACAGCTCGTTCGGCTCGAACCCGACGACCTCGGACGTCGTCGACCACCGCTTGAGGGTCACCGGGCCCAGCGAGGCCACGTTGTCGCCTTCGAACCGGGCGCCCAACGCCGGACCGGTGGCTCCGTCGATCCACCGGCCACCGACACACTCCGGGCTCCACTCCCCCATGCGGGTCACATCGCTGATCGCTTCGAAGACCGTGCCGACCGGTGCGTCGATCGTCGTGCACGCCGTTCCGGTGATGGGGTACGTCTTGGTCATAGTCCCGAGTGTGTCGTAGGCCGGTCGCGACGAACGAGAGGCCTTCGTCACATCGCGGACCCGGGTCAGCGCCGGCCACCGTCGGCGACATCTCCCCGGTACACCTCGGCGTGGTCCGGCGGCAGCGGCGTGTTGCCGAGGATCAGATCGGCGGCCTTCTCGGCGATCATCATCGTCGGCGCGTAGGTGTTGCCGTTGCTGACGTTCGGCATGCACCCGGCGTCGACGACGCGCAGGCCCGCGGTGCCGTGGACGTTCATCGTGTTCGGCTCGACCACGGCCAACGCGTCGGTGCCGAGCTTCGTCGTGCACGACGGGTGCAGCGCCGTCTCGGAGTCGCGCGCCACCCAGTCCATGATCTCTTCGTCGGTCTGTACGGCCGGCCCGGGCGAGATCTCGCCTGCGTTGAACGGTTCGAACGCGGGTTGCGTCAGGATCCGCCGCGCGGTCCGCACCGCCTCGATCCACTCGCGGCGGTCCTGCTCGGTCGACAGGTAGTTGAACTGCACGGCGGGATGACGGCGAGGGTCGGTCGAGGTGATCTTCACCGTGCCCCGCGCATCGGAGTACATCGGCCCGACGTGCACCTGGTAGCCGTGCTCGACCTTGCCGGTGGCGCCGGTGGGCGACGAGCCGTCGTAGCGGATCGCGATCGGCAGGAAGTGGAACATCAGGTTCGGATACGACTCGTTCGGGTTGCTCTTCACGAACGCGCCCGCCTCGAAGTGGTTCGACGTGCCCGGCCCCGTGCGGAACAACCACTGCAGGCCGATCCACGGCTTCTTCCAGTGCGCGAGGTGCGGCTGGATCGACACGGGCAACTTCGACTCGTATTGGATGTACACCTCGAGGTGGTCCTGGAGGTTCTCGCCGACCCCCGGCACGTCGGCGACGACATCGATCCCGAGCGCACCCAGGTGGCCGGGATCCCCGACGCCGGAGAGCTGCAGCAACTGCGGACTGTTGAACGCTCCCCCGCACAGGATGATGTCGTTGCCTGCGGCCGTCTCGACCGAAGTCCGGACGCCTCGGCGCCGGTACTCGACGCCGACGGCGCGGTTGCCGTCGAACAACACCCGGTTGACTTCGGCGCGCGTGATCAGATCGAGGTTCGGGCGGTCGAGAACCGGATGGAGGTACGCCCGCGCTGCGCTGAGTCGACGGCCGCGCAACACGTTCTTGTCGAACGCCGCGAAACCCTCCTGGCGGTATCCGTTCACGTCGTCGGTGCGGTTGAATCCCGCTTCGACGCCCGCGTCCAGCCAGGCCCGGAACAGCGGGTTGATCGCCGGGCCGCGCTCGAGCACGAGCGGCCCGTCGGCGCCGCGCCATTCATCCGCACCGGCCAAGCAGGTCTCCATCCGCTTGAAGTACGGCAGGCAGTGCGCCCAGTCCCAGCGATCCATCCCCGGGAGCGCGCCCCACTTGTCGTAATCCATCGGGTTGCCGCGCTGGAAGATCATGCCGTTGATGCTCGAGGATCCGCCGAGCACCTTGCCTCGGGCGTGGTACACCCGGCGCCCGTTCATGAACGGCTCCGGTTCGCTTTCGTACTTCCAGTCGTAGAACCGGCTGCCGATCGGGAACGCGAGCGCGGCGGGCATGTGGATGAACACGTCCCACTTCCAATCGCGTCGGCCGGCCTCGATGACGAGCACGCGGTTCGACGGGTCGGCGCTCAGCCGGTTGGCGAGCGCGCAGCCCGCCGAACCGCCGCCGACGATGATGAAGTCGTACACCGGGCCAGTCTGGCAGCGGCGTCGCTAGATCTCGCCGAACTCGCCCGCCCCCCACCGGTCGCGCAGCTTGTATTTCTGGATCTTGCCGGATCCCGTGAACGGGAACTCGTCGACGACGAACCACTGCTTCGGCGTCTTGTGCGGCGCGAGGTGCTCACGCAGATACGCGAACAGGACGTTCTTGTCGATCGTGTGGCCCGGCGCAGGACGGAGGAACGCGCCGACGGTTTCGCCCCACTTCTCGTCGGGCAGCCCGACGACGGCGACTTCACCGACCGACTCGTGCTGGAACAGCAATTCCTCGACTTCCTTCGGATAGATGTTCTCGCCACCGCGGATGATCATGTCCTTCAGGCGCCCTTCGACGGTGCAGTAACCGCGTTCGTCCATCGCACACAGGTCGCCGGTGTGCAACCACCCGTCGGCGTCGATCGCCTCGGCGGTCTGCTCCGGCATCTCGAAGTAGCCGTGCATCACGTGATAGCCGCGCGTGCAGAACTCGCCGGTCTGGCCAATCGGCAGCGTCGCACCGGTTTCGGTGTCGATGATCTTGACCTCGACGTTCGGCATCGGCAGGCCGATCGTGCCCGCCTTGTCCTCGATCGTGTCGGTCGGATGCGTCATCGTGGCCACCGGCGAGCACTCGGTCTGGCCGAAGACGATCGTGAACGGTGCGCCGAGATCGGCTTCGAACCGCCGCACCAGGGCGTCCGGGACGAGCGAGCCCCCGGAGCAGATCCCCTTCAGGTGCGACAGGTCGCGGTCGGCGAAGGTCGGGTGTTCGAGCATCGCGATGAGCATCGTCGGCACGCCGACCATCGCCTCCGCGTCGTACTCGTCCAGCAGCGAGAGCACCAGCGCCGGCTCGAACGCCTCGACGACGACGTGCGTCGACGCGCTGCCGACGCAGCCGAGCACGCCCATCACGCTGCCGGCGGTGTGAAACAACGGCATCGTGCCGACCAACACGGTGCCCGCGTCGAGGCCCATCCGATCGAAGAAGTGCGCGGCGTTGTTCGTCAGCCCCCGGTGATGCAGGTACGCGCCCTTCGGGAACCCGGTCGTCCCCGACGTGTACTGGATCATCACGGGGTCGTCCGGTGACGGTATTGGCAACTTGCCGCCGAACCCGTCGGCGGTCCGCACGAAATCGTGCCAGTCGTCGAAGCGAATGATCTCCCGGAGGTCACGGCACTGCGGCTGCACGTCGCTCGCCGTCGCGAACATCGGGTTGCCGCGGAACTCGTTGACGACGAACAACCCGGCCGCACGCGACTGCGTCAGGACGTACGTCAACTCGCTCGCGCGGAACCCCGGGTTGACGGTGACGATCACCATGCCCGCCATCGCACACCCGAATTCGAGGATCACCCACTCGGGCGAATTCGGCGCCCAGACCGCGATCCGTTCACCTTCGTCGAAGCGCGCCCGCAGCGCCCGCGCGACGACGGTTGCCTCGTCGAGCAACTCGCGGTACGTCCACTGGCGGCGGGCCGCGGGATCGGGCGCGCCGTCGATCAGCGCGATCCGGTCGGGCGCGCGTTCCGCAGCCTCCCGGAGGATGCTGCCGAGCGTCGTCTCGCGCACCGGTGGCGAACTGACGCCGGTCGCGTGTGATTCGGTCAGGAGGGCCTGCGTCGACATGCGCAGAGATTAGGTCCGGACGGTCCGCGCGCCCGCGCGATGCTGGCGGCGTGACCGAACCAGTGGTGCTCTACGACGAACGCGACTCGATCGCGATCATCACGCTCAATCGCCCGGACAAGAAGAACACGCTGACGGACGCGGTGATCCAAGGCGTCGCCGACGGCATCGATGCGGCGACGAAATCGGCCGACGTCGCCGCCGTCGTGCTCCGCGGCGCGGGTGACACGTTCACCGCCGGGTACGACCTCACCGCGGGACAGGCGCAGGGCGACGACGACAACTGGTCGACGCCGTACGGCGCGCACGGGCCCGACCCGCGCGCGGGCGCCTGGGACCCCGTCCGCGACTACCAGTTCATGAACAACAACGTCCGGCGGTTCATGAAGGTCTGGGAGTGCCCGAAGCCGGTGATCGGCGAGATTCGCGGCTGGGCGGTCGGTGGTGCGACCGATCTCGTGCTGTGCGCCGATCTGCTGTTCATGGCCTCCGACGCCCACATCGGCTACGCGCCGAGCCGCATCTTCGGAACACCGACGACGATGCTGTGGGTCTACCGCCTCGGGCTCGAGCACGCGAAGCAGTTCCTGCTGACGGGCCGGGCGATCGACGCCCCGACCGCACACCGGATCGGATTGGTCTCGACGGTCTGCCTGCCCGAGGAACTCGCCGCCGCCGTCGAAGCGGAGGCGATCCGCTTCGGCAACATCCCTGCGAATCAACTCGCGCTCAACAAGCTCCTGATCAACCAGGCATTCGAGAACATGGGTCTCCGGACGTCGCAGATGCTCGGCACGTTCTTCGACGGGATGACCCGCCACACCGAGGAGGCCTACCGCTGGGTCGAGTCGTTCGACGAGCGCGGCTTTCGCGAGGTGATCCGCGAGCGCGACGAACCATGGCAGGACTACGGCCAACGACGGCACGATTGACTCGCCGCAGACGAAGCTCCGTTCGCGTCGATCGGTCGCCGATGATGTTTGGCCGGCCGTGAATACGGCAACTCCCCCGCAATGGATGACCCCGTCGAGATTCGCACGGCGTTCCGCGACGCCGTCAACATGAGCCCGACTGAACTCGAGGCGTGGCTCGAGACCGACGAGTCGAAGTCGGTCGGCGACCGTGACGACGGCGAGAGCACCGGACACGCATCGGGTCGACGCATCGTCGAGATCAAGCGCAAGACGGTGGACGAACTGACCGAGAGCGATCACGACCACATGAACAAGGTCGTCGGGTACGTCAACCGGCACCTCGCCCAGCGCCCCGACGGTGACGTCTCCGAGACCCCCTGGCGCTACTCCCTGATGAATTGGGGCCACGACCCGCTCAACTGAGCGGCGCTCGCCGCCGACCACGGCCGAGCGGAGCGGCCACCGAGCAGCGGCGCCATCGACCGCACTGCCGTCCGGGTCCGCATCGGTCCCTGGTCCGCATCGGTCCCTGGTCCGCATCGGTCATGGTTAGGTTGCGGTGATGGACCTGCGTACCGCCATCCGAACAACCGGCTCCGTGCGGACGTTCACGTCACAGCCGGTCGAGCGCGAGACGGTGGTCCAGCTCCTCGACGACGCCCGCTTCGCTCCGTCGGGCGGCAACGGGCAGCCCTGGCGGGTCGCAGTGGTCGAGGGACCGGTGCTGCGCCGCTCGATCGCCGACCTGATGCAACCGGTGTGGGACGAATACCTGGAGATCCGAGCCGCCGGCGGTCAGCCCTACACCGTCGTCGGCTACGACGTGCCGGCCACGATCACGCCGAACAAGCCGAACGCCTTGCTGCACGACATCGAGTCGATCCCCGTCGTCATGGTGATCGCCGCCGACCTCGGGAAGATCGCGATGATGGATGCCGAACTCGACCGCGCCCCGATGACCGGTGGCGGCTCGATCTACCCGTTCTGCTGGAACCTGCTCCTGTCCGCGCGGGCGCACGGGTTGGGTGGCGTGATGACGACGTTCCTCAGCCGTCGCGAGCCCGAAGCCGCACCACTGCTCGGCCTCCCGCCCGACCATGCCCTCGTTGCGACGATCTTCCTCGGTTACCCCGAGCACCAGCCGACGAAGCTCAGCCGCCACCCGGTCTCGATGTTCGCGACGCTCGACCGCTTCGACGGCGAAGCGCTGCGGTGAAGGCCACGACGAGACACCTGCCCGCGAGCCTCCTCCAGCGCGCCGGCGCCCTGCTCGTCGACGCGCTGCTCTTCGCTTGCCTCGTGCTCGTCCCGACGACGCTGATCACCTGGTGGTTCGGTCCCGAGGCGAAGACGTTCTGTCAGATCCGCAACGGCTCGGAGTCGTGCAGCGTCACGCCCGAGGCGCTGCGCTTCACCCGCTCGGTCTTCTGGCCGATCGCCTCCGTGTTCGTCCTGGTCTACAGCCGGTCGATCGCGCAGGGCGCGTCGATCGGCAAGAAGGCGACCGAGATCGTCGTCGTCGACGCCGAAACCGCTCGCCCGATCTCGTACGGTCGCGCCCTCGCGCGAACCGTGCTGTCGGTCGTCAGCGTCGCCGCGTTCGGCCTCGGCATGCTCCTGGCCCTCACGAACCCGCAGCGCCGGACGCTGCACGACTACATCGTGCGCACCCGGGTGATCAGCCCGTGACCGCACTCCGCTCCACACCACTCCGGTGAGAGGTGAGAGGACCCCTCCCACCTGACTCTCACCGCAGCGTCGGCCCGCTTCGCTCCGGTGAGAGGTGAGAGGACCCCTCCCACCTGACTCTCACCGCAAGGTCAATCGGCGTCGATCGCCGCGCGTACCTCGGCGACGTAGTCACCGACCGCGTCGGGGCCGGACTCCATCAAGCGGCGGACGACGGATGCCCCCTGGATGACACCGTCTGCGACGCGCGTTGCCTGATACGCCTGCACCGCGTCGGACACACCGACGCCGACGAGCACGGGTTTGTCGGTGATCGCCTTCAACCGGCCGGCGAGGTCGGTCGCCGTCTCGGCGAGCGAAGCCCGCTCGCCGGTGACGCCGAGCAGGCCGACCGAGTAGATGAAACCGCGCGCCCGATCGGCGATCAGCGGCAGCCGCGCATCCGGTGCCGTCGGCGCGGCGAGCATGATCGTCTCGATCTCTGCGGCGTCCGCCGCGGCACACCACGGCCCTGACTCCTCGAGCGGGAGGTCGGGCAGGATTGCCGCCGCGATGCCTGCACGCTGGAGGTTCGCGGCGAACCGCTGCGGCCCGGGGTGATGCACGAGGTTGTAGTACGTCATCACGGCGAGGGGAATCTCGACGTCCAGGTGCGGCACCTCGTGGAGGATCTTCGCCGGAGTGGCACCCCCCTCCAGTGCGGTGTGGGATGCGGCCTGGATGACCGGGCCGTCCATGACGGGGTCGGAGAAGGGGATCCCGATCTCGACGGCGTCTGCGCCGTTCGCCGCGCAGGCCCGGACCGCATCCTGCCATCGCGGGTAGCCGCCGGTGATGTAGGGGACGAGCAGCTTGCGACCGGCGTCGCGCGTGGCCCGGAACGCCGCTTCGAGCCCCGCCATCAGAGCCGGCCGTTCAGGATGTCCATCATCTGCGCGACGTCCTTGTCGCCACGACCGGACAGGTTCATCAGGACGGTCTGGCCCTGGATGCCGTGCGCCTCGCGGCTGAGCCACGCGACGGCGTGCGCCGATTCGAGCGCCGGGATGATGCCCTCCGTCTCGGACAGCAGGCGGAATGCCTCGACGACCTCGTCGTCGGTCACCGAGGGGTACTCGGCGCGGCCCCGCTGGGCGAGGTACGAGTGCTCGGGGCCGACACCGGGATAGTCGAGCCCCGCCGAGATCGACACCGCCTCCTCGACCTGGCCGACTTCGTCCTGCAACAGGTTGCTGCGCATCCCGTGGACCACACCCGGCACGCCGTGGCCGATCGCCGCACCGCCGGCCGGTTCGACCCCGACGAGGCGCGTCCCCGGCTCGTCGACGAACCCGGCGAAGATGCCCATCGCATTCGACCCGCCGCCCACGCAGGCGACCACGACATCGGGCAGCGCACCGGTCATCCCGCGCATCTGGGCGTGGGCTTCTTCGCCGATCACTGCCTGGAACTGGCGGACCATGTACGGGTACGGGTGGGGGCCGACGACGGACCCGAGACAGAAGTACGTGTCGGCAACGTTCGCGACCCAGTGGCGCATCGCCTCGTTCACGGCGTCCTTCAACGTCCGGCTGCCGCTCTCGACGGATTCGACCTCCGCGCCGAGCAGCTTCATCCGGAACACGTTGAGCGCCTGGCGTTCGACGTCGACCGCGCCCATGTAGACCTTGCAGTCGAGGCCGAGCAGAGCGGCCGCGGTCGCGCTGGCGACCCCGTGCTGGCCGGCACCGGTGTCCGCGACGATGCGCTGCTTGCCCATCCGCTTCGCGAGCAACGTCTGCCCGATCACGTTGTTGATCTTGTGCGAACCGGTGTGGTTGAGGTCCTCGCGTTTGAGGAACAGCCGCACGCCGAGCCGGGCGCCCAGGTTGTGACACTCGGTGATGATCGATGGTCGCCCCGAGTACCGGCGGTGGACGTCGTCCAACTCCTCGCGGAACACGGGGTCGGCCCAGGCGTCCACGAACGCTGCTTCGAGTTCCTGGCATGCGGGGACGAGCGTCTCGGGAACGAACCGCCCACCGAACTCGCCGAAGCGGCCGGTGGCGTCGGGCGGTGCGAGCAACGAATCGGTCACTCGTCGTCCCAGTCGTAGGGGACGTTGTCGTCGCCTCGGTACTGCTGCGGCGCGTTCGCCTTGGCGTTCTCGATGAAGCGTTTGACCGCCAGAGCGTCCTTGCGGCCGGGCGACTTCTCGGTGTGGGTCGCCGCATCGACGCCCCACGGCTGCACCTCCTTGATCGCTGCGGCGACGTTGTCGGGCGTCAGCCCGCCGGAGAGGATCAGCTTCAACGAGTCCGGCGCGTCACCGGCCACCGACCAGTCGAACACCTTTCCGCTGCCGGGATTCGGGGCGTCGATCATGATGATGTCGGTGCCGTACCGATCTGCCTTGGGCAGGTTCTCGTCGTCGGCGCCGAACACCTTGATCACCCAGCGGAAGTGGCCGGCGACCTCGGCCGTCTGCGCGGGCGTCTCCCGGCCGTGCAACTGGACCGCCTTGACGCCGGCCTTGTGGGCGATCTCGATGACCCGTGACGGGAGTTCGTCGCGGAACACACCGACGGTGAGGATTTCCGGTGGCAGGCGGCGGGTGATGTCGTAGACCTTCTGGGGCGCCACCTGCCGGGGCGACGGGGCGAAGATGAACCCGACGGCGTCGGCACCCATCGCCACCGCGAGCAGCGCGTCGTCTTCGTTGGTGATGCCGCAGATCTTCACGAACATGAGTCCCTCACGGTACCCGTCCCGATCGGTCGCGATGTTGCCCATTTGTCCCGCCCGGTCGGCCCGCCCATTTGTCCCGCCGGGCGCGTGACGTACTCTTCGCCGATGGGCCGCCTCGAGAACCTCGACAAGACCGTACGACTGAAGCAGGACGAGTACGAGCGTCGACTGCACGCCGCGCAGGTCCGATTCCTCGAACTGCGACTGGCGCTCGGCGGGCACGTGAACGGCGGCGACATCGGACCCGGGTTGCTCGTCGTGATGGAGGGCTCCGACGCGGGCGGCAAGGGCGGCGCGATCAGGCGAATGGTCGAACCACTCGACCCGCGCCACTACAGCGTCTACAGCTACGCAGCCCCGGACCCGCGCGAGCTGCGCCACCATTTCCTCTGGCGATTCTGGGCCAAGGTGCCGGGCAGGGGTGGGCTGTGCGTGTTCGACCGCAGCTGGTACGGCCGGGTGCTCGTCGAACGGGTCGAGGGCTTCGCGACGACGGCCGAGTGGACGCGCGCCTACGACGAGATCGTGCAGTTCGAGCGCGGCCTCGTCCAGGAGGGGGTGATCCTCGTGAAGTTCTGGATGGAGGTCAGCCCGGACGAACAACTGGAGCGGTTCAAGAGCCGGCAAGGCGACCCGCTGCGGAGCTGGAAACTGACCGAGGAGGACTGGCGCAATCGGGACAAACGGCACCTGTACGACGAGGCTGCCGAGGAGATGTTCGAACGCACCGACCACGCGCTGGGCCCGTGGGACCTCATCGCGGCCGATCAGAAGAAATTCGCGCGCGTTGCCGTACTCGAGACGTTGATCAAACGGATCGAGCACGGAATCGAACTCTGGTCGGCGTGACGCGGAAGTCATCCTTCAGACTGCCCTTGCGGGGCGCAAGGGCAGTTCCTAGAGTGAGCGGCCAGCAGGGAGGAGTCCGACCATGGTGCAATTCGTCGACGCGCAGAACATGGCGCGCTGGATTTCCACGTCCGGCGTCGAGCACGTGATCGACGAATTGACCGGCTACCTCGAGGAGGACTTCAAGCGTTGGCCGAGTTTCTCGAAGATCGCCCGTGTGACGAGCCAGTCCGACATCGGCGTGATCGAGTTGATGCCGACGAGCGACGGCACCGACTACGCGTTCAAGTACGTCGCCGGACACCCGTCGAATCCCACGACCGGCATGCAGACCGTCGCGGCGTTCGGCGTTCTCGCCGACGCCACCACCGGCTACCCCACGTTCTGGTCGGAGATGACGCTGCTGACGGCGCTGCGTACCGCTGCGACGTCGGCGATGGCCGCCCGCGTGCTCGCTCGGCCCGACTCCGCCACGCTCGCGCTGATCGGGACGGGCTCCCAGTCCGAGTTCCAGGCGCTCGCGATGCGCTCGGCGCTCGACGTGTCGATGTTGCGGATCTGGGACATCGACGACGACGCGATGGCGAAGTTCGTCCGGAACGTCGAACCGCTCGGCTTCGATGTGCACATCGCGTCGAGCGCAGCCGACGCGGCCGATGGCGCCGACGTGGTGACGACGTGCACTGCTGAGCAGGCGCACGCCGTCGTCGTGCCGACCGAGGCGATCGCGCCCGGAACTCACGTGAACGCGATCGGCGGCGACTCCCACGGCAAGACCGAGCTCGACCCGAGCGTCCTGTACCGCAGCGACGTCTTCGTCGAGTTCGTCGATCAGACCCGGTTGGAAGGCGAGATCCAGCAGGTCGAGAGCGGCTTCCCGGTCACCGAGTTGTGGGAGGTGATCGCGGGGCATGCCCCAGGGCGTCGTGACGATCGGCAGATCACGGTCTTCGACTCCGTCGGGTTCGCGATCGAGGACTACTCCGCGCTGCGCTACGTGCGCGACGCCGTTGCCGGTACGGACTTCTTCGAACTCGTCGAGCTGATCGTCGAACCGTCGCACCCGAAGAACCTCTTCGACGTCGTGGTCGGCGCCTTCGCCTCCGTCCACTGATCCGCTCGCGGGTGCGCGAGGCTTGTCGCATGAAGCAGTTCGCCGATCGTGTCGTCGCTGTCACCGGCGCAGGTTCGGGGATCGGGCGCGCGGTCGCCGAGGATCTCGCGCAACGCGGGGCCCATCTGGCCCTCGCCGATCTCGACGAGGACGGGCTCGGCGAGACGGTGCGGAACTGCGAGGGCCGCGGCGTCAAGGTCGGCGTGCGGCGCGTCGACGTCGCCGATCGGGCCGCGATGTTCGTGTGGGCCGAAGAAGTCGCCGCTGAGCACGGTCGCGTCAACATGATCGTCAACAACGCAGGGGTCGGGCTGGCGGCCACCGCCGAAGCGCAGTCGATCGAGGACTTCGAGTGGTTGATGAACATCAACTTCTGGGGCGTCGTCCACGGCACCCAGGCGTTCCTGCCCCACCTCAAGGCCGCAGGCGAGGGCCACGTGGTCAACATCTCCAGCGTGTTCGGCCTCGTCAGCATCCCGTCGCAGTCGGCGTACAACGCGGCGAAGTTCGGGGTACGGGGGTTCACCGACGCGCTGCGGATGGAGTTGGAGATCGAGCGCAGCCCGGTCTCGGCGACGACGATCCATCCCGGCGGCATCAGGACGAACATCGCGCAGAACGCACGCACCCACCCGAGCATGGCGGCGGTCGGCAATCCCCCCGGTTCCTTCGCCGACGAATTCGAGCGACTTGCGCGGACGACGCCGGAGAGGGCCGCACGACAGATCCTCAAGGCTGTCGAGCGCAACCGCCGCCGCGCGCTGATCGGCCCGGACGCCGTGCTGTTCGACTTCGCCTCGCGCCTTCCCGCCGGGCTCTACCAGCGAATACTGATCGCAGGTGGTCGCCGCGACCGACAGATCAGCTGAACCTGCAAAGTTGTGTCTGACACAACTTTGACTCAGGCGAGCAGGTCGGCGATGACGGCGGCGGGGTCGGGGCTCGTGACCAGGGTCTCCCCGACGAGGACCGCGTCGTAGCCGACGGCCCGTAACCGGCGCGCATCGTCACCGTCGCGGACGCCGGACTCGGCGACCTTGACGGCGTGGTTCGGAATGACACCTGCCATTCGTGCGGCGCGATCGTGGTCGACGTCGAACGTCACGAGGTCGCGCTGGTTCACTCCGACGAGGGTCGCATGGGCGGCGAGCGCATGTTCCAGCTCGTCTTCGTCGTGGATCTCGACGAGGACGTCGAGCCCGATCTCGACGGCGAGCGAGTGGTACTCCGCGAGCTGGTGCGGGTCGAGCGCGGCGGCGATCAGCAGCACGCAGTCGGCGCCGATGATCCGCGTGTCGAGGACATCACGCGCGCTCACCGTGAAGTCCTTGCGGAGGATCGGCAGCGAACACGCGCTCCGTGCCGCGCGCAGGTCGTCGACCGACCCACCGAACGACTCGTGGTCGGTCAGCACCGAGATGCACGCGGCACCCCCCGCCGAGTAGGCCGCGGCCAACTCGGCCGGGTCGAGACCCGCCCGGAGGTCACCCTTCGACGGCGACCGCCGTTTGATCTCTGCGATCACGCCGAGTTGGGCGCGGCGGGCGAGCGCTGCCCTGAACCCCCGCGTCGGTGCCATCGCACTCGCCTGCTCCAACAGCGGGCCGATCGGCCGTGTGTCGGCCGCAGCGACCGCCCGGTGACGGTCGAGGATCGCGTCGAGGTACGTCGTCGCCACCGAGATCCCGATTCAGAACCCGAGGCGCTCGGAGATCGTCGCCAGCAGCTCGTCGATCGGCACCCTCACCTGGTCGGTCGTGTCCCGGTCGCGCACGGTGACTGCATTGTCCTCCAGCGAATCGAAGTCGACCGTGACCGCGAGCGGGGTACCGATCTCGTCCTGACGGCGGTACCGCTTGCCGATGTTCTGTGTCTCGTCGTAGTCGACCATGTAGCGATCGGCGAGCAGCTTGCGCACCTCGTGCGCGAGCGGTGTCAGCGTGTCCTTCTTCGACAGCGGCAGGACCGCGATCGTGTACGGCGCGATCCGCGGGTGCAACCGCAAGACGGTGCGCTTCTCACCGTTGATCTCGTCCTCGTCGTACGCCGCGAGCAGGAACGCCGCCATCGCCCGAGTGGCGCCGGCAGCCGGCTCGATCACGTACGGGACGTACCGCTCGTTGGTCTGCGGGTCGAAATAGTCGAGCTTCTCCCCCGATGCCTCGGCGTGTGCCTTGAGGTCGAAGTCGGTGCGGTTGGCGATGCCCTCCAGCTCGTCGAAGCCCCACGGGAACTCGAACTCGACGTCGGAGGTGCCCGCGGAGTAGTGCGACAGTTCGTCTGCGTCGTGGGCGCGCAACAGCACCATGTCCGACGGGATGCCGTGCTCGATGTACCAGTTGCGGCGTTCGTTGCACCAGTACTCGTACCACTGGTCGGCCTCGGCGGGCGGGACGAAGAACTCCATCTCCATCTGTTCGAACTCGCGTGTCCGGAAGATCCAGTTCTGCGGGGTGATCTCGTTGCGGAACGACTTGCCGACCTGGGCGATCCCGAATGGCGGCTTCTTGCGCGACGTCTGGAGCACCTGCGCGAAGTTGGTGAACATGCCCTGCGCGGTCTCGGGCCGGAGGTATGCATCCGCGCCGGTCCCCTCGACCGGGCCGGCCTGCGTCTTGAACATCAGGTTGAACTCGCGGGCCTCGGTGAAGCTGTTCTTGGTACCGCAGTTCGGGCACGTCTCGGGGTCCTCGAGCTTGTCGAGGCGATGCCTCGTCTTGCACTCCGTACAGTCGACGAGCGGGTCGGAGAAGTTCGCGAGGTGCCCGGAGGCCTGCCAGACCTGCGGCGGCCCGAGGATCGCCGCGTCGATCAGCAGCACGTCGTCGCGTTGCTGGACCATCGAGCGAATCCACGCGTCCTTCACGTTGCGCAGCATCAGCGAGCCGAGGGGCCCGTAGTCGTACGTCGACCGGAAGCCGCCGTAGATCTCGGCGGACTGGTAGACGAAGCCTCTGCGCTTGCAGAGGCCGACGATCTGATCGAGATCTTGCGCTGGCATAAGGCAGCGAGTCTACGAGCACCGGGTGGCGATGAGCCGCAGAGGTTCGAGTCGTCGCGGACCCCGAGATCGGCCGGCGGTTCGCCATCCGGTGGCCATCGCGTCGCAACTCGGTGCCGGCAGCCGATGACCTCGTCCTGGGGGTCAGAGCAGGCGGGACGCCGCCTCGATCAGGTCGGCGAGTTCGTCGACCCGGCGGTCGTCGAGGTCGTCAGCGAGTCGCTCGACTTCGTCGACGAGGTCGCGGACGTCGACGTCGTCGGCGTACGGGTTGTCCCGCAGCAGCTCGGCGAACGTCGTCACGACCGTGGCCAGTTGGAAGTCGTCGGCCGTGTTGCGCCAGTCGGCTTCGATGTCACGCAGATCGATGTCCTCGTCGATCTCGATGACCTCCCCGGTGGCGGGGTCCTCCCACCGCAGCTCGACGACGCCGATCTCCCTGCGATCGTCGAGGGAGACGCCGCGCTCGAGTTCGATCTCGTACATCGCCGTCACCTGATGGCCGGCACCGAGTTCACCGGCGTCGACGGCGTCGTTGCGGAAGTCGGAGTCCCGCACGCCCCGGTTCTCGAAGCCGATCAGCCGGTAGGCGTCGACGATCTCGGGGTCGAACTCGACCTGGATCTTGGCGTCCTTCGCGACGGTCAGCAGCGTCGAGGTCAGTTCGTCCCGGAACAGCCGCTCGGCTTCGTCGATCGTGTCGACGTAGGCGTAGAAGCCGTCGCCCTGGTCGGCGAGCTGCTCCATCGTGACGTCGTTGAAGTCACCCATTCCGAAGCCGATCGTCACCAGGTCGATGCCGCGATCGGCGTCGTCGCGGATCATCCGGGCGAGATCGTCAGGGTCGGTCTGGCCGGCGTTGGCGACGCCGTCGGACGCGAGCACGACCCGGTTGATGCCGTCTGTGCGGAACGCCTCACGGGCGAGGTCGTACCCCTCACGCAGGCCCGCTTCGAGGTTGGTCGACCCGCCGGGGCCGAGCCGTCCGATCGCCTGCAGGATCTCGAACTTGTCGGCGACCGGCGTCGGGTCGAGCACGATGCCCGACGAGTCGCTGTAGGTGACGATCGCCACCGTGTCGTCGTCGGCGAGCCCGTTCACGAGCACCGTCAGTGATTCCTTGACGAGGCCGAGCCGGTCCGGCCGGTCCATCGACCCGGACGTGTCGATGACGAAGGTCAGCGCCGCCTGGCCACGGTCGCGATCCTCGACGATCTCCGCCTGGACACCGATCCGGACGAGGAAGTTGTCACGATCGAACGGCGACGGCCCGCCGTCGACGGTGACGTCGAGCCCGCGGCGCGGCGCCCGGTAGTCGTAGTCGAACGCGTTGATGTACTCCTCCGGCCGCACGGACTCGATGGGCGGGAGCGAGCCGTTCTCCAGTGCTCTCCGGCCGATCGTGTACGCGCCGGTGTCGACATCGAGTGCGAACGTCGACAGTGCATCGCGGGTGGTGGGGATGAAGTCGCGGTAGCCGTAGTCCTCGAAGCGGCTGTCGTCGAACGTCGGGCCCGTGTCACGGGTCGGCTCGTCGAAGAGGCCGCCGTCGTCGTCGCGTGCGGTCGGCGCCGCGACATTGCCGGCGAGCTGGTCCTCCGCGTCGGCGGCGACCTCGTCGCGCACGTTGGGTGCCGACGGGGCGACCGTCTCGGCGGGAGCGTCCGTCTCCGCCGGTGCGTCGGTCTCAGGCGGCGATTCTCCCGACAGGTAGTCCTCGGCGTCGTCGGCACGCACGCCGACGTCGCGGCCGGCGTCGGTCGCGGCCGGCGACTCACCGGCGTCGTCGTCGCTCGCGCACGCGGCGAACATCAACGCCGACGCCGCCAGCCCCGCGGCGATTCGGATGCTCCTGCTGCGCTTCCCCCTGTGCGTCATGTTCTTGTGACGTCGCCCCGCCCCCACCGGTTCCCGAATCGTCGAGGTTGCGACGAATCGTCACGCGACGAGTCAGTGCGCTTCGAACATCGCAACGGCCTTCAATCGCCGTTCGATGTGGAATTCGAGCGCCCTCGTCGCCAGGTGCGAGACCTCGTGGGTGACCGGCGATTCCTCCTGGGCCAACGCGTGGGCGAGACGGCCGCCGAGGATGTCGCGGACCGTTTCGAGTGCGCCCTGGCTGAGCGAGTGCCCCGACCGGCAGTTCCGGCAGAGCACACCGCCCTCGCCGAGGTCGATCGCGACGAGTTGCGTCTCCGGCTCGCCCTCGCCGCAGCGCTGGCAGGCGTCGAGCTGGGGCCGGAACCCTTCGCTGGCCAGCAGCTTCCAGTAGAACGCGGGCACGTTGATCGGCGACGGTGCGCCGGCGATCGTCCGCAGCACGCCGACCGCCATGCGGTACAGCTGCTCGTTCGGTTCCCGCTCCATCGAGAGCTGGTCGACCGCTTCGAGCACGGCGAGGCCCTGCGACGCCCGGTCGAGCGACGACAGCATCGGTGCGAGCGGTTCGACCGACTCGGCCTGCGTGACGATGTCGAGTTCGCGGCCGCGGTACAGCTGCAGGTTGACGTGGCTCATCGGTTCGAGCCGGGCCCCGAACTTCGACTTCGTCTTGCGGACGCCCTTTGCGACGGCCCGCACCTTGCCGTTGTCTCGAGTGTGGATCACGACGATCCGGTCCGCTTCGCGCAGCTTGTACGTGCGCAGGATGACCCCGGTGTCGCGGTAGAGCGCGCTCACGCGTCGGAGTCGTCGAGCCCGCCGAAGCGGCGCTCACGCTGGGCGAAGTCGGCGAATGCGTCGACGAGATGATCGGCACTCAGCTCCGCCCACCCGAGCGGCATGAACACGAGCTCGCCGTACGCGAGTTCCCACACGAGCGACGGCGGCAATCGCGTCGACTCGCCGAGCACGACGATCAGGTCCGGCTCGCCGTCGGCCGGGGCGTACAGCGCCTCGGCAACGGTCGCCTCGTTGACCGGGTCGGCGGGGTCGAGGCGTTGCATCGCCTCCGCGAACCGCTCGCGGCCGTCGCCACACGGGTCGATGATCACGTGGCAACCGCCGATGCGGCGTTCCCACCGAGGTTGGTCGACGGCATCGCTGCCCGGCTCGAACGCGCGCAATGTCAGGAACGAGGCGCCCGCTTGATCGGCGATCGCGCCGAGGGCCGCAACGCGCGCCTCCCACTGCGGTTCGCCGAGCTCCTCCCATTCACGGAGCGTGCCGCCGACGACCATCACGTGCCGGAGGAACTGGCGCGTCGAGTCGGCGGTCGCGGCCGGACGCGAGTCCGGAACCGATGTCGATGCCACCTTGGTCGCCACGGCACCATTCTTCCACGTCGTGCACGCGAATCGGCGTCTGTCGGTGCTCGCCGACGGACGCCACACCGCAGTACCGTGGAGAGCCGTGCCCCGCGACGAATCCGACCACCGCCTCCATGTCGCCTGCATCATGGACGGCAACGGCCGGTGGGCCGGTCGGCGCGGCCTACCCCGCACCGAGGGCCACACCGCCGGCGAGGAGAATCTCGCCAAGCTCGTGCGCGTCGCCGTCCGCCGGAACATCGGCTGGCTGACCGTCTTCGGCTTCTCGACGGAGAACTGGCGGCGACCGAGGCCCGAGGTGCGGCACATCCTCGGCCTGCACGAGAAGCTCTTCGGCCGAGTCGCCGAGCTCAACGAGCTGAACGTCAAGATCCAGTGGATCGGCCGCCCCTTCGACTCGCGGGAGGCCCGCACCCCGAAGTACGTGCAGCGTGCGATTCGCAAGGCGATCGCCGACACCGCCGACAACACGGGCATGGTCCTGACGATCGCCTTCGACTACGGCGGCCGCTCCGAACTGGTCGCCGCCGTCGAGAAGGCCCGCACCGATCCGGCCGGCATCACGAGCTCGACGATCGGCGATCACCTCTATCTCCCCGACCTGCCGGCGGTCGACGTGCTCGTCCGCACGAGCGGCGAGCGGCGCGTGTCGAACTTCCTGTTGTGGCAGGCGGCCGGCGCAGCGATCTACTTCACCGAGGCGCCGTGGCCGGACTTCGACGAAGCCGAACTCGACGCGGCGCTCGCGCTCGCTCGATGACGATCCCGTCGTCGGACTCCGCGCCGCTCCCCGGCGACGAGCCGACCAACGGCGGGCGACAGCCCAACGATGACCCGGCGCCCGACGACCGGCCGACCGACGGAGCCCGATCCACCGACGATGCCCGGCCCAGCGACGCAGCCCGGCATCCCGATGTCGTTGCTTCGCTCGCCGTGGCGACCGCTGCGCTGGTCGGCGCGGAGGACCGGCCGGGGCAGGTCGAGATGGCGGAACGCGTCGCCGCGGCAATCACCGAGAAGCGCCACCTGGTCGTGCAGGCCGGTACCGGCACCGGCAAGACGCTCGCCTATCTCGTTCCGGCGATCACGGAGAAGCAACGGGTGATCGTCGCGACCGCGACCAAGGCATTGCAGGATCAGCTGGCGAACAAGGACCTGCCGTTCCTCGCCGAGCACCTCGACGTCGCGTTCGACTTCGCGGTGCTCAAGGGCCGCAGCAACTACGTCTGTCTGCAGCGACTGCGTGAGATGAGCAGCGGCGACCAGGGCCAGCTCGAGCTGGACACGATGGCGGTCACGACGCAGGCCGAGATCAAGAAGATCGCCGACTGGGCAGGGAACTCCCCCACCGGCGACCAGGCCGAGCTCGACTGGGCACCTTCGGACAACGCATGGCGGTCGGTCAGCGTCGGCAGCGACGAGTGCCCGGGCGCCGACAAGTGCCCGCTCGGTGACCCGTGCTTCGCGGAGCAGGCCCGCCGGCGCGCCGCGGTGGCGGACGTGATCGTCGTCAACACGTACCTCTACGGCCTCAACGTGGCGAGTGGTGGCGCGATCCTGCCCGACCACGACGTCGTCGTGTTCGACGAGGCACATGTCCTCGAGGACACGATGAGCGACACGGTCGGCGTCGAGATCTCGCCCGGCCGGTTCACCGCCCTCTCGGGCGTCATCCGCCGGATCATCGACGACCCGAAGCTGACCGGGTCGGTCGCCGAGATCGGCGAAGGGCTGCGCGACGTGCTCAGCGGGCACGTCGGAGAACGGTTGACGTCGCCGTTGCCCGACGAGATCCAGGAGGTTCTCACCGACGCTCGCCTGCGACTCGGCGATGCAAACGACACGCTCGTCGCGATCAAGACCGACAACGAGGACGCCGGCCAGCGTCGCCTGCGGGCCCAGATGATGACCGGCCGGGCGATCGAGCAGCTCGACATCGCGATCGAGGGTCGTGAGGGCCACGTCGCGTTCGTGTCGGGGTCGCGCGACAACCCGCGCCTCGAGATCGCCCCGCTCGACGTCGGGCCGACGATGGACGAGGGCGTCTGGTCGAAGCGGACCGCCATCCTGACGAGTGCGACGATCCCGTCGTCGCTCGCCGACCGAGTCGGCATCCCGTCCGCCGAGGTCGACCTCGCGGACGTCGGCAGCCCGTTCGACTACGAGCACAACTCGATGCTGTACAACGCGATTCACCTGCCGAACCCGAACAGCGAAGGATTCCGGCCGGCCGTGCACGACGAGTTGGAGGCGCTGATCACCGCCGCCGGGGGCCGCACCCTGGCGCTGTTCACGAGTTGGCGGTCGATGGACGAGGCGGCCGACGCGCTCCGCAGCCGGATCGACTTCCCGATCCTCACCCAACGCGACCTGCCGAAGCCCGCGCTCGTCAAGGCGTTCGCCGACAGCGAGGCGACCTGTCTGTTCGCGACCGCGGGCCTGTTCCAGGGCGTCGACGTGCCCGGCCAGACGCTGTCGTTGGTCGTGATCGACCGCATCCCGTTCCCCCGGCCCGACGACCCGCTGTTGTCGGCGCGCCGGGAGTTGCTCGGCCCCGCGGCGTTCAGCCAGATCGACATCCCGCGGGCCTCGATGATGCTCGCCCAGGCGTGCGGCCGGCTGATCCGCAACTCCACCGACAAGGGTGTCGTGGCGGTGATGGACCCCCGCCTCGGCAAGGCGCGCTACCGATGGGACATCGTGAACGCGCTCCCACCGATGAAGCGCACCCGCCACCGCTCCGACGTCGAGGACTTCCTGCGCGCGATCCGCGACGAGACCTGACGCGGCGACCGCGCCGTTCGATGTGGGGCCGTTCGGTGCGG
>JAHEKY010000149.1 GCA_024644465.1 Ilumatobacteraceae bacterium
CAGGTCACGATGGACCAGATCATGGTCGACTGCGGCGACGCCGAGGTGGCGCCGGGCGACGATGTCGTGCTGATCGGGTCGCAGGACGGACCCGAGGGCGTGCAGCGGATTCGCGCCGAGGACTGGGCGGATCGGCTCGGCACGATCGGGTACGAGATCGTCTGCGGCATCTCGGCACGGATCGCGCGTGTTCCCCGCCGTAGCATCGACGGCTGATGTTGCAGCTCAGAGCTTCTTCGGTCGCGGACACGCATGCGATCGCGGCCGCGGTGGCGTCGCTGGCGCGCGCGGGAGACATGATCCTGCTCGCGGGGGAGATGGGTGCCGGCAAGACGGCGTTCGCGCAGGGCTTCGGGCGTGCGCTCGGCGTCGAGGAGCCGATCACGTCGCCGACCTACACGCTCGTCCACAGCTACGACCTGCCACCGTCCCAGCGCCGTGCGCGCACGCTGCACCATGCCGACCTGTACCGCCTCGAACGCACGACGGAAGTCGCCGAACTGGCGCTCGCGGAACTGGCGGAGTTCGGCGGGATCGTGCTGATCGAGTGGGGCGACGTCGTCGAGAGCACGTTCGGCGACCATCTGACCGTGCTGCTCTCGAACGTCATCGACGACGATGCCGGCGGCGAGGAGGCCGATCCCGCCGCTGACGAGCTGGTCTCCGACAGCCGCCGCCACGTCGAGATCGCCGGCGTGGGGTCATCGTGGGCCGCCCGGTGGGAGCGCATCGCCTGGGCCCTGGAGCAGTTCGCATGAGGCGACGGCGATGTTGATTCTGGGGATCGAGACCGCGACCGAGCGGGTCAGCGTCGCGCTCGGCGGGCACGAGGGCGTGATCGCGCAGTTCGAGGTGACCAAGGGCCGTCGTCATGCCGAGACGCTCGTGCCGGCGATCGACTTCGTGTGCACCCAGGTGGGCATCGAGCTCGACGAGGTCGGCCTCGTTGCCGTCGACGTCGGACCTGGCCTGTTCACCGGGATGCGCGTCGGGCTCGCATCCGCGAAGGCGTTCGCCCAGGCGCTGCGGATCCCGATGATCGGGATCTCCTCGCTCGACCTGCTCGCGTTCCCGTGCCGCCACGCCGACAAGGTCGTCGTCCCGGTGATCGACGCACGCCGCGGCGAGGTCTTCTATGCGATGTACCGCCAGGTGCCGGGCGGGGTGCAGCAGGTCGCGGAGCCGGCCGTTGGCCCGATCGAGGACCTCGTCGCGGATCTGATGGCGCGTAGCCAGGACGCGCTCCTCGTCGGGGACGGCGCCCTGCGCTACCGCGAGGAGATCCTGGAAGGCTTCCACTGCGAGATTGGCGGCGACGCGCATCCCTCGGCGGGCCCACTCGTGTTGCTCGCTCACGCTCGGGCGCTGCGCGAGGAGTGGGTCAATCCCTGGGAGATCGAGCCGATCTACCTGCGGGCACCGGACGCGCAGATCAACTGGTCGACCCGGGCGGCGCGGTCGTGAGCGGGGTCGGGGCGTGAGTGTCATCGAGCGTCTGCTCGGTCGTTCCGGCGCGAACAGCCGCGGGCACGGCGTCGTGCTCACGCCGATGCGCAAGCGCGATCTCCGCGCCGGCGTGATGCAGATCGAGGCGCAGTGTTACCCGCGCCCGTGGTCGGCCAACGTCTTCGCCGGGGAGTTGGAGCAGGTGCGATCGGGCACCCGCACCTATCTCGTCGCTCGTCGGCACGGTGTGATCGTCGGGTACGGAGGGTTGTGGTTCGCGGCGGGCGAGGCCCACGTCACCAACATCGCGGTCGACCCCCGGATGCGTCGCCACGGCATCGGCCGGCAACTGTTGTTGGCGCTCGCCGACGAGGCGATCGCCCGGTCCTGCCCCGCCTGGACGCTCGAGGTGCGGGTGTCGAGCCATGGCGCGCAGGAGTTGTACCGCGAATTCGGTTTCGAACCCGCGGGCGTGCGTACGAGGTACTACGAGAACGTCGAGGATGCGATCGTGATGTGGTGCCATGACATCCAGAGCGGGGCGTATCGTCGCCGTCTCGACGAGATCCGTCAGGGAGTGACCGATGCCAGCTGAGTTGACCGTCGACGAGACAACGCTCGTTCTCGGCGTCGAGACGAGTTGCGACGAGACGGCTGCGGCATTGGTGATGGGCGGCGACGACGTCGTCTCGAGCGTCGTGTCGACGCAGGTCGACCTCCACGCAGAATTCGGTGGCGTCGTTCCGGAGATCGCATCGCGTGCCCACCTCGATGTCCTCAACCCGGTCATCGCCCGCGCGATCGTCGAGGCCGGCGTCGACGCGTCACGCATCGACGCGATCGCCTGCACGGTCGGGCCGGGCCTGATCGGCGCACTGCTCGTCGGCGTGTCCGCCGCGAAGTCGCTCGCGCTCGCCTGGGACGTGCCGTTCATCGGCGTCAACCACATGGAGGCGCACCTCTATGCCGCCTCGCTCGAGGATCCGACCCTCGAGTTCCCGCTCGTGGTCCTCCTCGTCTCGGGCGGGCACACGATGCTGATCGAGATGCTCGATCACGGGCGGTACCGGCTGCTCGGCCAGACGATCGACGACGCCGCCGGCGAAGCATTCGACAAGGTGGCGCGCTTCCTCGACCTCGGATACCCGGGTGGGCCGGCGATCGACGAGGCGGCGCTGCTCGGCGACCCCGAGGCGATCCGGTTTCCGCGTGCGCTGATGGACGACTCGTACGATTTCTCGTTCAGCGGCCTGAAGACCGCCGTCGTCAACTACGTCCGCAAGCATCCCGACGTCAGCTCCGCGGACGTCGCGGCGTCCTTCCAGGCGGCGGTCGTCGACGTGCTGGTCACGAAGGCCCGACGGGCAGCACGGGAAGTCGGAGCCACGAGCATCGTCATCGGTGGCGGCGTGGCCGCGAACTCGCTGCTCCGTGAGGAGATCCTCGACGCCTGCGCCCAAGACGGCATCCAGGGGTTCCTGCCCAGCCGGGCGATGTGCACCGACAACGCGGCGATGATCGCGGCGGCCGGTTGGCACCGGCTGCGTGCCGACGGCCCGACCCCGCTCACCGTCGGCGCGACGCCGAACCTCACGCTGTCCTTCGTCGACTGACGTACGATCGCAGGCGGTGGTCGACCGCGAACGGGCCGTTACCGTGACCGGTCGGTGATGACGAGATGACGTTCAGGATCGGTGCTCACGAGCTCTCGGCTCCGGTGGTGCTCGCCCCGATGGCGGGCGTCACGAACGCGCCGTTCCGGGAGCTGTGCCGTCGCTTCGCACCCGGCCTCGTGTACGTCAACGAGATGGTGATGGCGACGCCGGTCGTCCACGGCAACGCGAAGACCGACCGGATGATTCGCTTCGGCCCCGACGAGCATCCGCGCAGCCTCCAGCTGTACGGGTCCGACCCGGACATCATGGGGCGCGCGGTCCACACCCTGTGCGACGCGGGAAGGGTCGACCACATCGACATCAACTTCGGCTGCCCGGCGGCGAAGGTGACCCGTCAGGGTGGGGGAGCGGCCGTCCCGGCGCGTCCCGAGCTGCTGCGGGCGATCGTGCGAGCGGCGGTGCGCAGCGCCCGCCCGTACGACGTCCCCGTGACCACGAAGTTCCGGATGGGGCTCTTCGACGAGTGGCTGATGCACGTCCGGACGGGCCAGATCTGTGCCGAGGAGGGCGCCGCGGCGATCGCCCTGCACGCGAGAACGGTGCAGCAGCACTACTCCGGCGAGGCGAGGTGGGAGGCGATCGCCGAACTGAAGGCCGCCGTGGGGTCGATTCCCGTGCTCGGCAACGGTGACATCTGGGAGGCGAGAGACGCGGTGCGGATGATCGACGCGACCGGCTGCGACGGCGTCGTCATCGGCCGGGGGTGCCTCGGGCGGCCGTGGCTGTTCGGCGATCTCATCGAGGTGTTCGCCGGGCGGCCGGCGCCGCCGAGCCGCACGCTCGGCGAGGTCTGTGCCGTGATGGCCGAGCACGCCCGGCTCCTCGCCGCGCACATGGGTGAGGACCACGCGATGCGCGACTTCCGCAAGCACGCCGGCTGGTACATGAGCGGGTACCCCGTCGGCCCGGAGGTCCGGCGCCGGTTCGCGCTCAACAGCTCGCTCGCAGAGCTCGACGACATCATTGCGATGGTCGACCCCGCAGCGACGATCGTCGAGGGCGGCGAGCGCATCAAGCGCGGCCACACGAACGGCCCGATCAAGGTCGCGGTGCCCGCCGGCTGGCTCGACGTGGGCGCTCGCGCGGCGCTCGACTCGGATCTCACCGTGCCGGACGACAGCGACGTGATGGCACTGTCCGGCGGATGATCACCCTGCCGCCCGGCGTGAAGCTGGTGCTCGCCTCCGGTTCGGAGCGCCGGAGCCGGCTCCTCGCCGGTGCCGGCCTCGACTTCGAGGTCCGGCCCGCCGACATCGACGAGTCGCCGCGTGTGGGCGAGCGGCCGACCGAGTACGTCGCGCGGCTGGCGACGGAGAAGGGTGACGTCGTGAGGCGTCCCGGTGAGATCGTCGTGGCGGCCGACACGACGGTCGACATCGATGGCGAGATCCTCGAAAAGCCCGTCGACGACGCGGACGTCGCGCGGATGCTGCGACTGCTGTCGGGCCGTTCGCACGACGTCCACACCGGGGTGCGCGTCGTCGGACGCGGACCCGACCAGCTCACCGTCGTCACGACGCGGGTCGTCTTCGTCGAGCTGACCACCGAGATGATCGAGTGGTATGTCGCG
>JAHEKY010000065.1 GCA_024644465.1 Ilumatobacteraceae bacterium
AGCGCGACGGCCCGCCGGACATCGACATCGACATCGAGAGCGACCGCCGCGAGGAGGTCATCCAGTACGTCTACGAGCGCTACGGCCGCCACCACACCGCGCAGGTCGCGAACGTCATCACCTACCGCGCCCGGTCGGCGGTCCGCGACATGGCCAAGGCGCTCGGCTACGAGCCCGGACAGCAGGACGCCTGGTCGAAGCAGGTCGACGGCTGGGGCGGTGTCGAGTCGACCGCGCAACAACCCGACTGCTCGATCCCCGAACCCGTCCTGGAACTCGCCCGCGAGGTCGAGGACGCGCCCCGCCACCTCGGCATCCACTCGGGCGGGATGGTGATCTGCGACCGGCCGGTGATCGAGGTCTGCCCGGTCGAGTGGGGGCGGATGGACAAGCGGTCCGTCCTGCAGTGGGACAAGGACGACTGCGCGGCGACCGGTCTCGTGAAGTTCGACCTGCTCGGCCTCGGCATGCTCTCTGCGCTGCACTACGCGGTCGACCTCGTGCGCGAACACCGCTGGTACGAGATCGACCTCGCGACCATCCCGCAGGACGACGACGTCTACGCGATGCTCTGCCGCGCCGACACCGTCGGCGTGTTCCAGATCGAGTCACGCGCTCAGATGGCCACCCTGCCGCGGCTCAAGCCCCGCCGCTTCTACGACCTCGTCGTCGAAGTCGCGCTGATCCGCCCCGGCCCGATCCAGGGCGGTTCGGTGCACCCCTACATCCGCCGTCGCAACGGCAAGGAGCAGGTCACCTACCTCCACCCGCTGCTGGAGAACTCGCTGGGCAAGACGCTCGGCGTCCCACTGTTCCAAGAGCAGCTGATGCAGATGGCGATCGACGTCGCCGGGTTCACGCCCGCCGAGTCCGACGAGCTGCGCCAGGCGATGGGCTCGAAGCGGTCGGCGCGCCGGATGGAGCAACTGCGCGAGCGGCTGTACTCCGGGATGGCGGAGAAGGGGATCACGGGCGACGTCGCCGACGAGCTGTACGTCAAGATGAAGGCGTTCGCCAACTACGGCTTCCCCGAGTCCCACTCGGTCAGCTTCGCCTACCTCGTCTACGCGTCGTCGTGGATCAAGTACCACGAGCCCGCAGCGTTCTGCGCGGCGCTGCTGAACGCCCAGCCGATGGGGTTCTGGTCGCCGCACACGCTCGTGCGCGACGCCCGCCGCCACGGCGTGGTCGTGCACACCCCCGACCTCAACGCCTCACTCGCCGGCGCCACCCTCGAACCGTTCCCTGCACCGGACACGGCCGGCGCGCCGGAAGCCGGGCCGGTTGCGGGCCGTGGGCCGAGCAGCGGGTCGGATGCGGGCTCGGTGGGGAGCTCGGTCGGTGGCGTCGCGGTGCGGCTCGGGTTGGGGTCGGTCCGCGGCATCGGCAGCGAGCTCGCCGAGGAGATCGAGCAGGTCCGCGCCGACGGCGGGCCGTTCGCCGACACCGAAGACCTCGTCCGGCGTGTCCCCGACCTCCAACTTCCACAGCTCGAGGCACTGGCGACGGCAGGCGCGTTCGGCGAGTGCTTCGGGCTCGACCGGCGGATGGCGCTGTGGACGGTCGGCGCCACCGCCCAGTCGCGGCCCGGCCGGCTGGCGGGCATCGTCACCGGTGATGTCGCACCGCGGCTGCCGGGGATGACCCCGGTCGAGGAGGCGGTCGCCGACCTGTGGGCCACCGGGGTGTCGCCGGACGGGCACCCGACGCAGTTCGTACGAACCGAGTTGACGGCGATGGGCGTCCTGACATCGACCGAGCTGTGGGGGGCGATGCCGGGATCGATCGTCCACGTCGCCGGGGTGGTGACGCACCGGCAGCGGCCGATGACCGCGCAGGGCGTCACCTTCCTCAACCTCGAAGACGAAACCGGCCTGATCAACGTCGTCGTGTCCAAGGGCTGTTGGGCCCGCTACCGCAAGGTCGCCCGCGAAGCACCGGCAATGGTCATCCGTGGCCGCCTCGAACGGGCCGAGGGGGTGATCAACATCGTCGCCGAGCACCTCGCCCCGCTCCCGATGCCGGCAACGACCACCAGCCGCGACTTCCGCTGACGACAACGTTGTGTCAGACACAACTTTGTCGTCAGCGCGATCGAGCGTGGAGCGCGAGGAACTGGTCCACGGCGGTCGCCGCCCGCTGGCGGATCCGCTCGCCGGTGGGCGGTTGTTCGCCGAGCAGCACCCGGATCTGGTCGTCACGGATGATCAGGCCGTAGAACGTCGTGAACGCTGTCGCAGGATCGACGATCCGCACGTCGCCGGCCCGATCGAGCGCTGCGAGATACTGCTCGACGAGCGGGCCGACCCGATACCTGCCGGATGCCAGCAACTGCTCGGCGAGCTCGGGGGACTGCATCGCAGCATGGTTCAGCGCCACCGACGCCGGTGAGGTGAGCAGGGTCAGCAACCCGGTCGCGAACCCGACGAGCGTCTCGCGCGCCGGCGCACCACCGTCGAGCGCCCGCCGCACCGCGTCGGCGGACCGGTCGGCGTTCCGTGCGATCATCGCCGCGAACAGGCCATCGCGGTTGCCGAACCAGGCGTACAACGTCTCCTTCGACGCTCCGGCGCGGCGGGCGATGCCCAGCATCGTGACGTGGGCGTAGCCGTGTTCGAGCAGCTCGTCCTGCGCCGCATCGAGCACGGCGGCCTCACGGGCGGCGCGTTCGGCGGCGGGCAGACGACCACGGCGGCCGGTCCGGGTATTCATCTTGACAAGTGTACCCGGGCGTACGTATAACTATCCGTACCAAACCGTACGGATGTGAGATCCGCCGACAGAAAGCCCGCACATGACGATCACCGCCCCGCCCACCACACTGTCCGTCACGCCCGGGTCCGACCCGGCCGCCACCGCCCAACCGGCCGCCACCGCCGATCCGGCCGCCGAGACCGATCCGCGCTGGTACACCGGCGTCCAACGAGGCGCGTTGATCCTCGCCACCGTCCTGGTCGGTCTGGCCGCCGGGTTCTTCTTCACCTACCAGATCTCGGTCACCAGGGCACTCGCCGAGGTCGACGACACGACCTACGTCGACACGTTCCAGGCGATCAACTCGACGATCCGCAGCACGTCGTTCGGCATCGTCTTCTTCGGAGCGATCCCGGCACTGTGCGCTGCACTCGCCCTGCATCGCAGCGACCGCCACCGGCGCGCCGCGATCGGCGTCGCCCTCGCGCTGTACCTCGCGACCTTCGCGATCACCGCCGCCGGCAGCGTGCCGCTCAACGACACGCTCGCGCTCGTGGCCGACCGCGGCGCCGATGCAGTCGCCGACGCCCGCGCCGACTACGAGCAGCCGTGGAACCGCCTCAACCTGATCCGTACGCTCACGTCGCTCGGCGCGCTCGTCGCCATGTCGATCGCCACCCTCGGCCCCAGGCCGGCGTCACATCAGTGACGCTCAGTAGAGCGGGTCCTGGGCCATGCCGAGGTGGAGGTCGGCGCCGGTGTAGGGATGGGCGAGCGCGACGGCTTCGTCCAACGCGGTCCCGAGGCCCGGCTCGACCGACGGGGTGACGTATCCGTCGTGCCACTCGATCGGCGTCGTCAACAGGTCGGCGTGGAAGCCCGACCAGTCCTGGATGCCCTCGATGATCAACAGGTTCGGCAGCGTCGCCGCGAGCTGGATGTTGGCGGCACCGAGGATCGGCCCGGAGTACAGGTGCGGTGCGATCTGGCACCCGGACGCCTCGGCGATGCCGGCGATCTTCTTCGCCGTCAGGATGCCGCCGCAGCGGCCGAGGTTCGGCTGCCAGATCGCGGCCGCCTGATGGCGAGCGAGCGCCGCGAACTCCGAGATCGTCGTGAGGCGCTCGCCGGTCGCCACCGGGATCGTCGTCTGCCGAGCGACTCGGGCCATCTCCTCGGGCTGGTCCGGCTGCGTCGGCTCCTCGAACCACAGCGGGTCGAACTGCTCGAGCCGTCGCGCCAGCCGGATCGCGCCGGCCGCGGTGAACTGGCCGTGCGTGCCGAACAACAGGTCGGCACGATCGCCGACCGCCTCGCGTACCGCCGCCGTGATCGCCACCGACCGTTCGATGTCGTCGAGACTCGGCTGGTGCCCGTCGAAGGCCGTGTACGGCCCCGCCGGGTCGAACTTCACCGCCGTGAATCCCCGGCCGACCTCGAACGCCGCCTGCGCAGCCGCCTGCTCGGGATCGGCGTAGACGTCCGGGCGGCCGGCAGCGGGATAGAGGTACGTGTAGGTCCGCAGCCGTTCGTGCACGCGGCCCCCGAGCAGGTCGGCGACCGGCTTGCCGGCGTCCTTGCCGACGATGTCCCAGCACGCCATCTCGATCCCGCTCGTGATCCCGACGAGCGTCGGATCCGGCCGCAGGGCGTAGCCGCTCGAGTAGATCCGCCGCCACAGCAGCTCGATCCGGTTCGGATCGGCGTCGATCACCAGCCGATCCGCGACGTCGGCGACCATCGCCGCCACGGTGTGCGGGCCGACCGTCGCGACGTAGATCTCGCCGTAGCCGACGATGCCGGTGTCGCTCGTCAGCTTGACGACGATGAAGTACCGCCCGCCGAAGTGCGGCGGCGGGTTGCCGATCACGAACGTGGTGCAGTCGACGATCTTCACGCCGCAACAGTGCCATACCCGGCACGCCGGCTCACGCGCCGGCTCAGGCGCCGGTGTCGACCGGCGACGGTGGCGGCCCGTGTGCGAGCAGTTCTCCGAGCACCGCTGCGAAGTTGCGGGGCGCGAACCCGATCGCCGACTCGGCGCAGACCTCGGCGAACGTCCACCAGCGGATCTCGTGCAGCCTTTCGGCACGCAACTCGTCCCAGCTCAGTGCCGGCCGCGGCTCGAAACGCGGGGTCCGCACGAGATACACCCGGTCGCGTTGGCCGTCCCACCGCCCGTCGACGAACGGGATGATGTGCTCGCGGGACCAGATGTGCGGACCGATCTCGAACTCGGTCAGGCCGACCTCCTCGATCAACTCGCGCCGCAGTGCAGTCACGTGATCCTCGCCCGGATCGAGGCCGCCACCGGGCATCGCCCAGACCTGCCGGGTCGGGAACTCGAACCGCACGAGCAGCACGTCGTCGTCGGGTGTCAGCAGCAGGCCGCGCACCGCCTGGCGGATCCGCAGTTCGGCCATCGGTGCCGGCTCAGTCGCTCGGCGTGTCGCTCAGCCCGTCGTTGAACTCCTTGTACAGGCCGTAGATCGACGTGCACTTCTCGCACACGGGCAGCTGCTTCGGATCGCGCGACGGAACCCAGACGAAGCCGCACAGCGCTTCGACCGGCGTGCCCATCACGCGGGCCTCCAACACGACCGCCGCAGCGTTCTCGCCACGCTTCACCTTCACGATGTGCGCCGCGGTCGGTTCACCGGTTTCGGTGATCTCCTCGGTGACCGGATCGACGACCGCCGGCACTGTTTCCAGATCCGTCATGCCACAAGTGTCCCACATGCGATACGGTGATCGTCGTGCTCATCACCGTGATCGTCGCCGTCGCAGCCGCTGCCGCGGCCGCAGGAGCGGTGATCGGCGCGAACCGCGACTCGGAGATGGCTCCGATCCCGGTGCCGGTCCGCCGCCGCCCGTCCCGCCGACGCGACGATTGAACACTCAGTCACGCAGGGCGGCCAGCTCCGCGGTGATGTTCTCCCGCGCCGCCGCCTCCCACCGCTGCCGCCCGGTCGGCGTCGAGTAGATCGCGGCTCGGTCGAGCAGGAACTGCAGTACCGCGGCCCGGCCGGCGCTCCAGTGCTCGTCGTCGACGTGGGAGTACTCGGCACGGACCCGTTGCGCGTACTCCGCATAGGCCTGCGGCGCGGCGCCGAGAATCGCCAGGTCGGCGTCGAACAGCACGGCGGTGTCGCGGTCGGGTGGGTCGGTGTGGTCGCGTGTCGCTTCGATCATCGCCGCGACATGAACGACCCGTGCCGGCGGCCAGCCGAGCTGGTCCAGGTCGCGGCGCGCCAGGCGAGCGCTGGCCCGTTCGTTCGCCGGGTGCTGCGGTTCGTAGATCGCATCGTGGTAGAGCGCGGCCGCGACCACCGCGCCGAGATCGTCGACCGGTTCCGCCTCGGCCAGCTCCGCGACGTGTCGCACCACAGCTTCGACGTGGGCGACGGTGTGATACCGGCGTTGGCGCTCGCGGTGCCGCGTGATCAACTTCGTGAGGAGGTCGGTGTCGGCGGCGACGTGGGCCCGCCACGCCACCTCCAGTTCGCTCGCCTCGGCCCCCGTCTCGGAGGTGGGGGAGGTCGTCACGGCCCGATCCTCGCACATCGCCCCGGGCACCGTCTGCCAGGATGCACGCGGTGACGATCCTGATCGACGACGCCCGCTGGTGGTTCAACGGCCGCAAGTGGTGCCACCTCGTCAGCGACGAGTCGTACGCCGAACTGCACGAGTTCGCCGCCCGCGTCGGCATCCCCCGGCGCGGCTTCCAGGGTGACCACTACGACGTGCCCGAGGAATACCGCGACGACCTGATCGCCGCTGGTGCGATCGTCGTCGAGAGCCGCGAGCTGGTACGCCGGCTGCGCGCCGCCGGGCTGCGGCTCTCGCCTGCGCAGCGGCGAGCGCAGGCCTGATCACCAGCGGGGGCCGACCTCGCCGAGCTCACGCGGACAGTGGATCGACGCGCCGAGCACGAACCACTCGACGAGGTCGAACCCGGCGTCGGCGCAGATCTCGTCGGCCTCCTCCCAGCGTTCGAAGTCGCCCGTTTCGATGCCGCCGCCGGGCCGCACGCTGGCGATCACGACACCGCCCGCGTCCGGGTCGCCGATCGCGAGTTCGGCGATCATGTCGGCGATCCCGAGCAGGGCGTCGGCCTCGGCCGTGCCGGTGACCACCAGGATCGTGCGACCGCGCCGCTCGCGGTCGAGCGTGACGATGATCGTCTCGAAGCGCTCGTGTGGTGACATCGCACTGATGACGACCGCGAGTGCGGCGTACGGCGACGCGATCCGGTCGATGCCGGCTGCCGGGACGCGGCGGGGTGGGGTGAACTGGAACATCGGTGGGCTCCTCCTCGTGCTGCGGGTGGCGGTGCAGAGGGGGAGTCGGTCCTGTCGCAACGTACCGACACGGTGTCACAGCGGACGGGAACCGATGGGGGGAGCGCGCCGACCAGGACGTATTCTCCACGCATGGCCGACGTCACGATCTTCCACAACCAGCATTGAAACTCCTCCGTCAATGCCGTGCGCATTGCCGAGGAGCTCGGGGTCGACTTCGAGACGGTGAACTACATCAAGAATCCGCCGGACGCTGCCGCGATCCGGGGCATCATCGCGAAGCTGGAGGATCCGTCGACCGACCTCGTGCGCCGGGACAGCAAGTTCAAGAAGCTCGAGCTGACCGACGACGACGTCGCAACCGAAGAGCAGATCGTCGACATCCTCGTGAAGCACAAGCAGCTCTTGCAGCGGCCCGTCGTCGTGACCGCCGACACCGCGATCATCGGCCGCCCGAAGGAGCGCGTCCGCGAACTGCTCTCCTGAGCAGCTCGCGCGCCGACCCCCATGCCGCGCCGCACCCGTGACCCGGCACGCCCGGGTCGCTGGGCGCTCCTGCGGCTGACGCTGCGCGATCAGCGCCGCAACCTGGTGATCGGCACGGTCGCCGGCCTCGTCTGGATGGCCGGGCGCGTCACCGTGCCGATCCTGATCCGCTTCGGGATCGATCGCGGGATCGGCGATGACCAGCACGTCTGGTTCTGGGCGGGCCTCGTCGCGCTCACCGGGCTGTTCGTCGGCATCGCCACCGCGTTCCGCCGCTACCTGGCGTTCCGCGAGGCCCGCTGGACCGAAACGAAGCTGCGCGAGCGGTTGTTCGGGCACATCATGTCGCTCCACATCGGCTACCACGACCGTGCACAGACCGGCCAGCTGATGAGCCGGTCGTCGAGCGACCTGCAGCAGATCCAGGCGTTCGTCGTGATGATCCCGATCACGCTGTCCAACCTCGCGATGATCCTCACGGTCACGGTGATCCTGTTCCTCACCAACCCGTTGCTCGCCTTCGTCGCGCTGCTGCCCCTACCGATCGTCAACCTCGCCGGCCGGCGGTTCAGCCAGGAGATCCATCCCGCCGTCCAGGCGGTCCAGGCGGAGCAGGCGCAGCTCGCCACCGTCGTCGAGGAGACCGTCGGCGGGATCCGCGTCGTCAAGGGCTTCGGTTCCGAGGACGTGCAGGCCGCGAAGCTGCTGACCGAGGCCGATGACATCCGACGGGTCTCGATCCAGGCCGCCCGGATCCGGGCGAAGTTCCTCCCGGCGATCGAGTTGCTTCCCCAGCTCGGGCTGATCGCGGTCCTGGGTCTCGGCGGCAAGCAGGTGATCGACGGCGACCTCACGCTCGGCCAGCTCGTGCAGTTCAACTTCTACGTCGCGCTGCTCGTCTCGCCGCTGCGGATGCTGGGCATGGCGATCGCCTGGGCCCAGCGAGCCGCCGCCGCGATCGAGCGTGTCGACGAGGTGCTCGACACCGTTCCCGAAGTCGCAGATCCGGCCGGCCCGCGGGCGCTGCCGACGGCCGGAGCGCTCGGCGCCGTTCGATTCCGTGACATCACGTTCGGCTATGACGCGCAGTCGCCGGTGCTCGACGGCTTCGATCTCGACCTCATGGCAGGCGAGTCGGTGGCACTCGTCGGCGGCACCGGCTCCGGCAAGTCGACGGTCGCCCGATTGCTGATCCGGTTCTACGACATCCAGCGAGGATCGATCGAGATCGACGGCGTCGACATCGGCGACCTGACCCTGCACGATCTGCGCCGGGCGGTCGGCATCGTTTTCGAGGACACGCTGCTGTTCCACGACTCCGTCAGCGCCAACATCGCGTTCGCCCACCCCGGTACCGACCACGCCACCGTGGAGCGCGCCGCGCGCCTGGCCGGTGCGCACGACTTCATCATGGGCCTCCCCGAGGCGTACGACACGCTGCTCGGTGAGCGCGGGTATTCGCTGTCCGGCGGTCAGCGGCAACGCATCGCGATCGCCCGGGCGATCCTCGCCGACCCGCGCATCCTCGTCCTCGACGACGCGACTTCTGCGGTCGACCCGTCCAAGGAGCACGAGATCCGCACCGCGATGTCGACGGTGATGGCGGGCCGGACGACGATCGTCATCGCCCACCGCCCTGGCACGATCGCGCTCGCGGCGAAGGTCGTTCTGCTCGACGAGGGCCGCGTCGTGGCGGCGGGAACCCACGACGGCCTGCTCGCGACCGAGCCCCGGTACCGCGAGGTGCTCGCCGCGATGGACGCGCCCGAAACCGCGGGGCGGCCCGCCGGGGGCGCGCGATGAGGGGCGCAGGCTGATGTGGGGGATGAGCGGCGTCGACGAGGAGGATCGTCTCGACCCGGACGAGGCCAAGCGGGTCATCCGTCGCGCCGCACGAATGGCGGCGCCGTTCAAGCGCACGGTCGGCGGCGCGGTCGGGTTCTCCGCGATCAACACGCTCGGGCTGCTCGCCGGGCCGGTCATCGTGCGCTACGGCATCGACGACGGCATCGCCGCGGGGGACTTCGGCGCCCTGCGCGCCGCGGTGATCGCCTACATCGTGGTGGTCGCGTGCGCCTACCTCGCGTCGCGCCAGCAGTACGTCCTCGTCAACCGGGCGGGGGAGGGGTTCCTGCGCCTGCTGCGCATCCGGGTGTTCGGCCACATCCAGCGACAATCGCTCGCGTTCTTCGACCGCAACAAGTCGGGCGTGCTCGTCGCTCGCATGACCGCCGACATCGAGTCGATGGCCGAGCTCGTGCAGTGGGGCCTGCTCCAGTTCGTCTCGGCCGCACTGCTCGTCACGTTCGCGCTCGTGCTGCTGGTCGTCCTCTCGTGGCAGCTGACGATCGTCGCCCTGCTGGTGCTGCCCGTGCTGGTCGTCGCGTCGCGCAAGTTCCGCCGCGACTCGAACGCGGCGTACCTCGACGTCCGCGACAACGTCGGCCAGAACCTGTCGACGTTGCAGGAAGGCATCGCCGGCGTCCGGGTGATCCAGGCGTACGCCCGTGAGCCCGAGCAGACGAGGCGCTTCGAGGACTCCAATCGAGGGCTCTACCGCTCACACATCCACAGCCTCAAGGTCTCGACGTGGTTCTTCGGGCTGGTCGAGGCCGCCGGGATCATCGCGGCGGCACTCGCGATCGGATTCGGCGGCTGGCTGGAGAACCGTGGGGACGTCACGATCGGCACCGTGATCGCCGTCGTCCTGCTCGTGACCCAGCTGTTCGAACCGGTCCAGCAGCTCTCCCAGCTGTACAACACCGTGCAGTCGTCAGCGGCGTCGCTCAACAAGCTGTTCGGCATCCTCGACACCGAGCCGGACATCGGCGACGGCCCCCGGGACCTGCCGGCGACCGGCGACGTCGTCGTCGCCGGTGTCGGCTTCCGGTACCCGGGCACCGACGCACTCGTGCTCAGCGACATCTCGATCACCGTTGGCGACGGCGAACGGCTCGCGCTCGTCGGCCCGACCGGGGCCGGCAAGTCGACGGTCGCGAAACTGATCGCGCGGCTGTACGACCCGACGACCGGCACGATCTCCTTCGGCGGCGTCGACCTCCGTGATGCCCGGATCGAGTCGCTGCGCCACCGTGTCGTCGTCGTGCCACAGGAGGGCTACCTGTTCGGCGGCACGATCGCCGACAACATCCGCGTCGCGCAGGCTGATGCGACCGACGACGACGTCCGCGATGCGCTACGAGCGATCGGTGCGCTCAGCCGCTTCGAGGAGTTCGAGGACGGCATCCACACCGAGGTCCGCGAGCGGGGCTCGCGCCTGTCCGCCGGCGAACGGCAGCTCGTCTCGCTGGCCCGCGCCGCGCTCGTCGACCCGGCGGTCCTCGTGCTCGACGAAGCGACGAGCAACCTCGATCCGGGCACCGAGGCGATCGTCGAGCAAGCGCTCGAGAGCCTGATGACCGGTCGCACGACGATCGTCGTCGCCCATCGACTCTCGACGATCCGCCGGGCCGACCGCATCGCCGTGATCGACCACGGTCAGCTGACCGAGTTGGGTACCCACGACGAGCTGATGGCGCTCGGCGGCCGGTACGCCGCGCTCGCCGACGCCTGGGCGAAGAGCCAGCCGACCGCCTGACGTCAGTTGCAGCCGTTGTTGGCAGCCTGCACAGCGACCGTGGCGATGCCCGTGTCGGAGAAGCCCTCGACCGTGCCTGTCTCGGTGACGCTGAACTCGAACTCCGCGAAGAGCGTGCCTGATGGGAAGAGCGGGCACTGATTGGTCTCGTAGTGGATGCTGAAGCTGCCGTCTCCGTTGACCGTCAGCGTGCTCGACGCCGGGACGAATTGGTTGTCGGTCGTGCACAACCCCTGGGCGTTGCACGTGCGGCCGCCCAGCGGGAACGTCACGCCCGTGTTCGCCACGGCGGCCACGGTGAGCGCATCGCCATCGCCGTCGACCCCGCCGAGCGTGCCGGCGGGGAACGCGACGTCGCAGGCGTACGGCGCCGGCGCACCCGTGAGCAGGCACTTGGTACCGCCCGACAGATCGGTGTCAGGGGCGTCGGGCGGGGTGTTCGTCACGACTTCGTTGACGTCGATCGTGACGGCGGCCGTGTCGCTCGCGCCGAGCAGGTCCGTCACCGTCACGGTGAGGTCGTACGTCGCCTGGGCGTCGAAATCGAGGCCGGGCGGGTCGTTGACCGTGATCTCGCCGGTGCTCGCACCGATGGCGAACACGCCGTCTGGATCGCCGGCGGTGATCGCGAACGAGAGCACGTCGCCGGCATCGACGTCGGTCGCCGTCACCGTTCCGACCGACGTGCCATCGGCGGCATCCTCGTCCACGTCGAACGTCGCGTCCTGGGCGACGGGGGCGTCGTTCTGGCCGTCGATCGTGATCGTGACCGTGGCGGTGTTGGAGACGGCGCCGTGGTCGTCGGTCGCCGTGTAGGTGAACGTCACGTCTTCCTTGTCGCCATCTGCGAGCGACTCGAACTCGCCGTTCGGGTCGTACTCGAACGAGCCGTCGCCGTTGTTGGTCAGCTGGCCCTTCGTCGGCGGTGTGACGACCGTGTAGGTGAGCGTGGACGGGTCGTCGTCGCTGTCGACGTCGTCCGCGTCGAACGCGCCGGTGATCGCGGGCCCGTCCTCGGACGCGTCGTCGTCGACGTCCTGGGCGACCGGTGCATCGTTGACGCCGTCGATCGTGATCGTCACCGTGGCCGACGACGAGAACGTTCCGTCGGTCATCGTGTACGTGAACGAGTCGATGGTCGACTCGCCGACCGCGAGGAATTCGAACTGGCCGTTCGGGTCGTAGGAGAACGAGCCGTCGGCGTTCGCCGTGAGCAGCGCACCCGATCCGAGCGCGATCTGCACACCGACGTCCGCCGCGCTGCCCTCGACCTCGGTCACCGTGAGCGGGTCGCCGTCCAGATTGATGTCGTTGCCGAGGACGCCGGGAGCGGGAACGGCCAGAGCGGTGTCCTCGTCGGTCGTGGCGGCGTCGTCGACGGCGACCGCATTCGTCTCCAGGTCCTCGAACCCGCGCACCGTCAGATCGAATCCGTACGGCGCGAACCGGAACCGCTCGCCTTCCTCCGGCATCGTGGCGCGGAACGCGTGGTACGCGTCGACCCCGGCCTGCAGGTCGGCGATCTCGCCGGCGGACAGCCCCGAGGGGATGATGATGACGAGCTGGTCGAATCCGGATGCGCCGCGGTAGTCGTCCGAGCTCATCGCGTTCTCGGCGATGACGTACGTCGCGGTGTCGTCGCCGGCGGAACCCTGCGCGACGTCGCTGCCGGGGCCGCCGTCCATCACGTCGTCGCCGTCGGCACCGACGATGCGGTCGTCGCCCGGGGTGCCGATCAGGACGTCGTCGCCCGGTGTTCCGACGATCCGTGCCGCCTCGGCGGTCGAACTCATCGCGAACACCGTCGCGACCGCAGTCATCAATGTCAGTGTCCGTCGCATCAGGCCCTCCTCGTTCGGCGAACGATTCCGACCCTACACGGTGGCCCGACGCGCTCGAGAGCCGTGGTCCGGCGTCACTGACGTGGGTCGACGGTCAGAGGATCTGCGAGAGGAACAGCTTCGTGCGTTCTTCGTGCGGGTTCTCGAAGAAGTGCTCGGGCGTGCCGACCTCGACGATCTGCCCTTCGGCCATGAACACGACGCGGTCGGCGACCTCGCGGGCGAAGCCCATCTCGTGGGTCACACAGATCATCGTCATCCCCGAGTGCGCCAGTTCCTTCATCGTGTCGAGCACCTCGTTGATCATCTCGGGGTCGAGCGCCGACGTCGGCTCGTCGAACAGCATCACCTTCGGCTTCATCGCCAACGCCCGCGCGATCGCGACGCGCTGCTGCTGGCCGCCGGAGAGCTGCCCGGGGTACTTGCGGGCCTGTTCGGGGATCTTCACCTGCTCGAGCAGTTGCATCCCCAGCGCTTCGGCCTCGGCCTTCGGCATCTTGCGAACCTGGCGCGGCGCCAGCGTGATGTTGTCGAGCACGCTCAGGTGCGGGAAGAGGTTGAAGCCCTGGAACACCATCCCGGTCTCGCGGCGGATCTCGGTGATGTTGCGGATGTCGTTCGACAGCTCGATGTCGTCGACGACGATCCGGCCACGGTCGTGTTCCTCCAGCCGGTTGATGCACCGGATCATGGTCGACTTGCCAGACCCCGACGGGCCGATCACGACGACGACCTCCTTCGCGGCCACCTTGAGACTGATGTCCTTGAGCGCCTGGAAATCGTCGAAGAACTTGTCGACGTGTTCGAGCTGGATCATCGCCGAGCCCTCACCGGTCATCTCCGTGGCATCGCTGAATACGGTCATCGCTCGCCTACCCCCAGTCTCTTCTCGAGCCGCTGGCTCTCGCGGCTCATCGTGTATGAAACGGCCCAGAACATCAGTGCCGCGAACGTGATCGTCTCGCCGATCAGGCCCTGACCGCGGAAGCCCTCCTGGGCCGGGATCGCCGTCGACACGTTCAGCAGTTCGAACAGCCCCATCGCGATGCCGGCGAGCGTCGTGTCCTTGAACAGGCTGATCAGCTGACCGATCTGCGCGGGGATCACGTTGCGCAGCGCCTGCGGCATGACGACGAAGCCGGTCTGCTTGACGGGCGACAGGCCGACGGCCTTGGCTGCCTCGAACTGCCCGCGTGGTACCGACTGCAGCCCGCCGCGGATGATCTCGGCCATGTAGGCGGCCGAGAACAGCGTGAACACGACGATCGCCCGCGTCGATGTCGCCGGAGCGAGGCTGCCGGGCACGAAGAATCCCAGTGCCACGTTGGCCAGCAGCAGCAGGACGAACAGCGGAGCGCCGCGGAGCAGTTCGATGTAGCCGGTGGCGACGATCCGGATGAGCGGCAGCGCCGAACGTCGGCCCAGAGCGAGCAGGACGCCGAGCGGGAAGCAGAGGATGATCGAGCACAGGGCGAGGAACAGGTTCAGCATGAACCCGCCCCAGTCGTCGAAGCCGACCGCGGAGACGACGTAGAAGTACAGCCCCACTGGCACGGCCCCCAGCCCGATGATGAGCGCCGCACTGCCGATCGGGCTCAGCCGCGGCGTGCCGAGGTACGGCCCGGCGAGCCGGCCGATCACGGCCGCGACGATCGCGAGCCCGGCCACGATCCACGGCCCGACCGTTCCCGCCAGGAGCAGCAACAGCAGGACGACGACAGCCGGCAGCCACAGCCGTTCGGTGAGGTCGCGGACCCGGGTCGACGAGAACTTCGTGGCGTCGGGGCTCGACCGGCCGACGCGCACCTGCCGGGCGCGCACGATCCCCGCGAGCAGGCCGACCCAGCCGGCGAGCCCGATGACGGTCACGATCAGCCGGATCTCGTGCGCCTCCGGGAACCGGCCGATCATCAGCAGCCGGAGGTTGACGCGGATGATGTCCCAGCGTCCGGTGACGAAGATGAACGACAACGTCTTGTAGGTCAGCCAGAGCGCGATCAGACCGAAGACGATCGTGACCACGGTGTCGGTCGGGCTGCGGAACAGGTGCCGCCGCAGCCACACGCGGGCGCCGGGCGGAGCGCTGTGGTCGACCGGGTCGACGTCGGGCGGCTCGGGGCGGGCGGCGGTGTCGGTCATCGTTCCACCAGCGCCATCCGCCGGTTGGCGTAGTTGACGATCACTGACGTGACCAGGGAGATCGAGATGTACATCGTCATCGTCAGCGCGAACACCGGAACGGCCGGCGAGCCGTTGCCGACGGTCGTCTGGGCGACGAGGGTGATGTCGTAGTACCCGATCGCCGCGCCGAGCGAGGAGTTCTTGATCAGGTTCAGGTACTGGTTGCCGATCGGTGGGATCGCGATGCGGAACGCCTGTGGAAGCACGACGTACCACATCCGCTGGAAGCCCGAGAGCGCGATCGCGTCCGCCGCTTCGCCCTGGCCCTTCGGTACCGCCTGGATCGACCCGCGGACGATCTCGGCGATGTGGCTGGCGGTGTAGATGACGAGCGCGAAGAACAGCGCGAAGAACGACGGGTCGACCCGCATGCCGCCGGCTGTGGCGCGACCTTCGATCGCCGGCGTCGTCGCCGAGTAGCCGAACAGCAGCCAGCCGCCGGCCAGGATCACGAAGAATGCGGCGCCGCCCCACACGCCCGAGCGCGCCGGCGCGCCGGTGCGGTCCGACACGGTGTGTCGCCATCGGGAGACTGCCCACCACGCCGCGATGCCGACGAGCAGCAGTACGACGAGCCCGCCGCCGGACCCCTCGAACCACGGGATCGCGACACCGCGGTTGGACACGATCAACAGCCCGAAGACATCCCACGCGTCCTCGATTCGGGGAAAGACCCCGAGCACGACGACGAGCAGTCCGGCGACGAGGAACAGCGCCAGTGGGATGTTGCGCACCGCCTCGACGTACACCGTGGCGACCTTGCTGACGAGCCAGTTCTTCGACAGCCGGGCGACGCCGACGAGCGTCCCGAGGATCGTCGCCGCGACGAGGGCGGCGACCGAGACCCGCATCGTGTTGAGGAAGCCCTGGTAGAGCGCGTCACGGACCGGCGCGTTGTTCGACAGCGAGTTCCCCGTGATCTGGAAGTTCGCCGGGTTGTCGAGGAAGTCGAAGTTCGTCGGGATGTTCTGCCGGGAGGCGTTCTCGGTGTAGTTGCCGTAGAGCCAGAGGACGATCGCGATCGTGATCCCGACGACGAGGAGCTGCAGCCCCCATTTGAGGACGCGGACGTCGCGCCACAGCGGGACGCGCGCAGTGGCGGCAACCGCGGTCACAGGGCCAAGGCCTGACGGCGTCGGCCCCGTGACCGGGATTGCTCAGCGGTCATTCGTGCTCAGCGGTACGGCGGCGAGTAGAGCAGGCCGCCGTCGGTCCACAGTGCATTGACGCCACGCTGCAGGCCGAGCGGGGTGAGGTGCCGGTCGAAGATCTCGCCGTAGTTGCCGACCTGCTTGACGATCTGGTAGGCGAAGTCGGTCGGCAACCCGAGACCCGGGTCGAGGACCGCACCTTCGTCGCCGGCAGGCTGGCCGAGGAACGTGAGGATCGAGTCGTTGTCCGACGTGAGGAAGTCGTCGACGTTCGCGGACGTGATGCCCCACTCCTCGGCCTGGATCGTGGCGAGGATCGCCCAGTTGACCGCCTGCGCCCACGCGGTGTCGCCGTCGGCGACCAGCGGGGCGAGCGGCTCCTTGGAGAACACCTCCGGCAGGATCAGCAGCGAGTCCGGGCCGGACGGGAACTCCGACCGGATCGCGACGAGCTGGCTCGCGTCCGACGACCATCCGTCGCACTGCCCGGCGATGAACGCCTCCTGGATCAGTTCGTTCGAGTCGAACGAACGCACCTCCCAGTCGACTCCGAGCCGGGCAGCCTCGGACCGGGCGTTGCCCTCGGTCGTCGTGCCCTGTGCGACACAGACGATCACGCCGTCCATGTCGCTGGTCGAGGCGAAGCCGGAGTCGGCATTGACCATCATGCCCTGGCCGTCGTAGTAGGTCGTCTGGAGGAACGTCGCGCCCTCGGCGCCGTCGCGGGTGGCGGTCCAGGTCGTGTTGCGCACGAGCACATCGACCTCGCCCGACTGGAGGGCGGTGAATCGGTCGGCGGTCTCGAGGTCGACGTGGTCGACCGCTTCGGCGTCGCCCACCACCGCAGCGGCGATGACCCGGCAGAAGTCGGAGTCGAAGCCGACGTGGCTGCCGTCCGGCTGGAGCACGGCGAAGCCCGGAAGTGCATCGCGGGTGCCGCACTTGACCGTTCCGGCGGACTTGACGGCGTCGACCTTCGAGCCGTCGGACTGCACGACCGCGACGGTGTCCTCGGTCGTGTCGTCGGTGGCGACGCTGTCGGCAACCGTGTCGCCACCGCCGCTGTCGCCGTCGTCGTCGGACGAACACGCCCCGACGATCAATCCCAGCGCCATCGCGGCGCCGACTGTGCGCTTCAACGTGGAAGCTCTCCCCCTACGAATCATTCTGTTCTCCTCCTGGAGTGATGTGGTCGATCGGTGCGTGATCGCCTGCGCTGTGATGGCAGCGTGACGGATGGCACTCGTACGACCGTAACAGGCGGAGGCGTCTGGCGCGGAATACGAGGTGGAACCGTTGGTCGCGCCGCCGATCGGCAAGACTGCCCGGATGAACGACGCCAGTACCGCCGTCAACGCCGTGAACGTGTCCACCGCGAGGTCGGCACCGCGAACGGCGACGGCCGTCGGTTACGCAGTCGCGACGAAGGGTCCGGTCCCGCGGGCACTCGGGCTCAATCGTGCCGCCCTGACGGCGAACGGCTTCGAGGGCAAACCCGGCCAGGTGCTGGCCGTTCCGCACGGCGACGGCGTCGACGTCGCCATCGGTGTCGGTGATCCCGGCGACGTCGACGCCAACGGGCTGCGGGTCGCCGCCGCGTCGTTCGCCCGGGCGGTTCCGAAGCACGCTCACCTCGCCGTGAACCTCGCCGATTTCGACGGGGTCGACGCCAGAGCAGCCGGCCAGGCGGTGACCGAGGGGGTCCTCCTGGGTTCCTATCGCTACGTCGGCCTGAAGGGCGACCCCGATGCCGGCTCGCGGCTGACCGATCTGACCCTCGTGGCCGGCCGGGAGCGCGCCGACGCGGTCCAGCGCAGTGCGGCCCGAGGCGCCGTCGTCGCCGGTGCCGCCGCGCTCGCCCGCGAACTGGCGAACACCCCGCCGACCCACCTCAACGCGAAGGAGCTGGCGACGAAGGCCGTCGAGATCGGCGCGGCGACCGGGCTCGAGGTCGAGGTGTTCAACAAGGACCAGCTGTTGCAGATGGGGTGTGGCGGCATGATCGGCGTCAACCGCGGATCGACCGAACCGCCGCGGATGGTCAAGCTGACGTACGCCCCGCGCAACCCGACCGGGCACCTCGCGATGGTCGGCAAGGGTGTGATGTACGACTCCGGTGGGATCAGCCTCAAGCCGAGCAACCCGATGCACGCGGTGATGAAGATGGACATGTCGGGCGCCGCGGCCGTGCTCTCGGCGATGTCGACGCTCAAGGCGCTGCGCTGCCGCGCGAAGGTGACCGCCTACCTGATGTGCACGGACAACATGCCGTCGGGCAGTGCGCTGAAGCTCGGCGACGTGCTGACGATGCGCAACGGCAAGACCGTCGAGATCCACAACACCGACGCCGAGGGCCGGCTCGTGCTCGCCGACGGGTTGTCGCTGGCGGTGGAGGAACAGCCGGACGCCATCGTCGACATCGCCACGCTGACCGGGTCGGTGCTCGGCGCGCTCGGCACCGACATCGCCGGTGTCCTCGGCACGAGCCAGCCGCTCGTCGACCAGGTGAAGGAACGGGCGGCGGCCGTCGACGAGCCGGTCTGGCAACTCCCGCTCGAGACCAAGCGCTACCGCAAGCTGCTCGATTCCGTCGTTGCGGACATGAAGAA
>JAHEKY010000150.1 GCA_024644465.1 Ilumatobacteraceae bacterium
TTCTCGACTTCGGCTCGGTGTCGCCGTTGCGATCCCAGACGTCGTGGCACGCACTGGCGTACGGCGTGTCCGCCGGGGCACCGCCGACGCTGTCGTTCTCGCGGCCCGACGCGCCGTACGTGTCGATCGGCTACCACCGCCGCCCGGACGAGGTCGACCTCGACGAGTGCGCGCGGCGGGGGCTGCCGGTGTTCCGGCGGATGGTCGGCGGCGGGCCGGTCTACCTGGACGCCGGCCAGTACTTCTTCCAGATCGTCGTGCCGGCGAACGCCGTGCCACCTGCCCGACCGAAGGCGCTGCGCTGGCTGCTCTCCCCAGCGGTCGAGGCGTACCGGGCCGCGGGCGTCGACGCCGAGATCGACGACCGTCTCGAGATCGTCGTCGGTGACCGCAAGGTGTGCGGCTACGGCGCCGGTCAGATCGAGGACGCGGTCGTCGTCGTCGGCAACCTGATCGAGACGTTCGACCACGAGGCCGCCGCCGCCGTGCTCAGCGCACCGACGCCTGCCGCCAACGATCGTCTGGTCCGCCTGATGCGCCGGTACGTCGCGGCCACGCCGGCCGACCCGATCGCATTCCGCGACGCGGCGATCGCCGCATACTCCGCCCAGCTCGGCCTGCCGGCGCAGCCGGGCGAGCTGACCCCGACCGAGGTCGCGCGTCTCGACGAACTGGATCGCCGGTTCGCCGACCCCGTGTGGGTCGCCGGCGCGACTCGCCCCGAGCCGGCTGCGTGGCAGGTGAAGATCCGCGCCGGCGTCTTCGCGTTCGCGGCGGCCGATGGCCCGACGGAGATCGCCGTCGGCGTCGACGGGGGGCGGCTGCTCGAAGTCGACCTCGTCGCCCCCGGCCTCAATGGCGCGACGGCATCACTCGAATCCGAGTTGATCGGGCTGGATCTCGCCGAGGCGACCGCCACGCTCGACAACGCCGGCGACGACGGGCGGCGCCTGTCGTCGCTGCTCCGTCTCGCAGCACCGGGGCGCTCATGACCGAGGAGGTCGACATGTCAGGTCGTTCGATCGACGGGTTCACGGTGCGCGACACGCTCGCCTACGACGTCGAGCGCCACATGTGGGTGGAGCGACGACCGGACGGTCGCGTCCGCGTCGGCATGGACCCGCTCGGCGTCGAGACCGCCGGGACCCTCGCGCAGCTCGACTTCGTGACGGCGGGCACGGCGGTCGCTCGCGGCGAGGCGTTCGGCACGCTCGAAGCCGAGAAGTTCGTCGGGCCGCTGGTCTCCCCGGTCGGCGGAACGATCGTCGCCGTCAACGCCGATGCGATCGAGGACCCCGGCGTCGTCGAGCGCGAGCCCTACGACGCCGGCTGGATGATCGAGATCGAGCCGAGCGACGTCGGCGCTGACCTCGCGCAGTTGGTCTGCGGTGCCGACTCGATAACCGAGCGGTTCGGGCAGCGGGTCCAGGAGTACCGGCGGGACGGGGTGCTGGCGGAATGACGAACTCGACGGCGAGCACGGGGTTCGAGGTCCGGTCCGCGAACTTCGGCGACACGATGGACTTCTTCGCGCCGGGTCTCAAGCGGTGGCAGACGAAAGAGTGGAAGCCGACGAACCCCCGGCGGTTCCTGCCGGTGTCGGTCACCGGTGATGCCTGCGCTCTGCAGTGCGATCACTGCCAGGCGAAGGTGCTCGAAGGGATGATCTCGGCGTCGAAGGGCCGCGATCTGTTCGAGTTGGCGGCGCGCCTCAAGGGCGAGGGCACCGAGGGGCTGCTCGTGTCGGGCGGGTCGATGCGCGACGGCGCCGTGCCGCTCGAACGCCACATCGACGCGATCGGTCGCATCCGCAGCGAGTTGGGGATGAAGGTCGTCGTCCACTCGGGCGTCGTGAAGCCTGAAGTGGCACGCGGACTGGCCGACGTCGGCGTCGACGCGGTGATGCTGGACATCATCGGTGCCGACGAGACGATCCGCGACGTCTACCACCTCGATCTGACGGCGCGGGACTTCGACCGGTCGCTCGGTCACCTCGCCGATGCCGGGCTGCGGATCATCCCGCACATCGTGCTCGGCATGCACTACGGCCAGTTCCTCGGCGAGCACGCCGCGCTCGAGATGATCGCGGCGTACCCGGTGTCCACCCTGATTCTCGTCGTGCTGGTGCCGCTGGTCGGCACACCGATGGAGCACATTCAGCCGCCGCCGGTCGCCGAGGTCGTCGACTTCTTCGACGTCGCGCGCGGCCGGCTCCCCGACACGACGATCAACCTCGGCTGTGGCCGCCCGATGGGGCAGATGAAGGTCGAGCTCGACCGGGCGGCGATCGACCACGGCCTGAACGGCATCGCCTACCCGGCCGACGGCGCGATCGAGTACGCCCGCGAGCGTGGCCTGGACGTCAACCTGTACGAGTACTGCTGCTCGCTGACGTGGGCGGGCGAGGACGGCATGGCGTACCGCGAGGTCTCCGTCAGTGAAGTCTCGGTGAGCGTGGGATGAGCGGGCGATGACGCGCTGGCGGCTGCTCCGCGACGACGGGGTCGGCGCCGCCGAGGGGCTGGCGGTCGACGAGGCGTTGATGGCCGGTCACGCGCGTGACGCAGCCCCGGGGCAACCGGCGCTGCGGCTGTACACCTACCGCGACCACGCGGCGCTGTGCGGCCGCCACCAGCACCTCCATGCCGAGATCGACACCGAGGCCTGTGCGCGCGCCGGTGCAGAGTTCAACCGGCGGCCGACCGGCGGCGGCGCGATCGTGATGGGCGCCGGCCAACTCGGCGTCGCGGTCATCACCCAGGCGCCGGTGGAGAAGCATCCCAAGCTGTTGCTGGAGGAGTTCTCGAACGGCATCGTGCACGGCCTCGCGAAGCTCGGCGTGCACGCCGAGTTCGCCGGCAAGAACGACCTCAAGGTCGACGGGCGCAAGATCGCCGGTCTCGGCCTCTACCTCGACGGCGCGGGTGGCCTGCTGTTCCATTCCAGCGTGCTCGCCGACCTCGACGTCGAGTTCATGCTCGATGTGCTCGCGACACCGGCGTCGAAGCTCGGCCAGGCGGGCGTCGACGCGGTGCACCAGCGGATCACCACCGTCAGCCGTGAGACAGGTCAGGCGTGGGACGGCGAACGGCTCCGCGAGGTCGTCGCGCTCGGCTTCGCCGAGGCGCTCGGTGTCGACCTCGACGACTCCGACCTGACGGACTCCGAACGGGATCGCGCCGTGGCGCTCGTCGAGGCGAAGTACTCGACCGACGACTGGCGGTTCCAGCGCACCCCCCGTTCCGACGCGACCGCGAGCGCCGTGTTGCGGACCCCGCTCGGCCGGCTGCGGCTGTACCTGTCGATGCAGGGCGACGTGATCAAGAGCGCGCTGTTCACCGGCGACCTCAACGCGATCCCGGAGGAACTCGCCGAATTCGAGTCCGGGTTGAAGTGGACTCGGGCGACCGTCGCCGACGTCTCGGCACTCGCCCGCCGGACGCTCGGCGACGGTACGGCGGTCGGGATCGGCACCGACGAGGTCGTCCGCGTCGTCCTTGCAGCAGCCGACGACGCGGTGCACCGCGCCGTCGCCGCACCCGAGCGCGAGGGATCGTGCTACTTCCCCGAACCGAACCCCGAGACACCGACCTCCGAGTCGGAAGGAGCCGATCGATGAGCGATCTGGTCAATGGCCGCGGCCCGGCGCTGCAGGTGATCGACGCCGACGCACCTGCCCCGCACGTCAGCCCCGACTGGGTGCGCATCTCGACCGCCTCGGCGATCGCGCTGCGGTTCCGGTCGGGACGCTTCAACCGCGACTTCGACTTCGGCGGCATCAACCTGTTGCTCGAGTACGCGAGCGGGTGCCGCTCGGACTGCTCCTACTGCGGGCTCGCCCGAACGCGGCCGGGCGAGTACAGCGACAAGTCGTTCATCCGCGTCGAGTGGCCGTCCGTGCGCACCGATGACCTGGTCGACCGGATGGCGCAGAAGGAGAAGACGCTGACGCGGCTGTGCATCTCGATGGTCACTCACGGCCGCGCCTTCGCCGACACGTGTGACATCACCGAGCGGATCCGGGCGAAGGTCGCCACCCCGCTGTCGATCCTCGTCGCGCCGCCAACGCTGAACCGCGGCCGGCTCGAGACGTTCAAGGAGGCCGGTGCCGACATGATCGGGGTCGGCCTCGACGCGGTCACCGAGGACCTCTTCCGCCGCCATCGCACCGACGTGCCGTCGGGCGGTGGGCTCAGCTGGGCCAAGTACTGGGAGGTCGTCGACGCGGCCCGCGACGTGTTCGGGCCGTGGAAGGTGAACTGCCACACGCTCGTCGGCCTCGGCGAGACCGACCGCGACATGGTCGAGATGTACATCCGGCTGCGCGACCGGGAAATCTTCTCGTACCTGTTCTGCTTCAACCCCGAGCCGGACTCGCGGCTCGCCGAACACCCGAAGTCGAACATCTCGCGGTGGCGGCGGCTGCAGCTCGTGAAGCACCTGATCGAGACGGACGGCTTCGGCTGGGACCGCTTCGAGTTCGACGGCGCCGGTGCGCTGACGCGAATCGACGGAGCCCGCCACGCCACGGCGAACGGCGAGACCCGCGATCACGTGCTCAGCGCGGTCGACGAGGGGATCGCGTTCATGACCGACGGCTGCCCGGGCAGTGACGGCGAGCCGGGGTGCACCAGGCCGTACGGC
>JAHEKY010000151.1 GCA_024644465.1 Ilumatobacteraceae bacterium
GCCCTCGCCATCGCCGGGCAACTCGGAGGTGTGCCACGCCCATGGCGATGACCGAACGCCGACCCGCCACCCAGGTCGCCTCCGACGCGCGTGCCGAGCCCCGTGGTTTTCGGCCGGCTTCACGACGCCGCGCCCGCATCGCAGGCGGCGCCGCACTGGCAGCGATCGCGGTCGGTGGCAACGTGCTCGTGTACTCGTCGCTCGACGACACCACCGACGTCGTCCAGGCGGTCAGCAACATCCGTCCGGGCGACGTCGTGACCAGCGAAGACCTCCGCATCGTCGAGGTCGATCTCGATTCGACGGTGCCGGTGGTCCGTGCCGACCAGATCGGACTCGTCGTCAACCAGTACGCGCGGACCTACATCGCAGCAGGTTCGCTCGTGATCCCCGAGTTCGTGCAGAGCACCCCACTCGTGGCGCCCGGACGCTCGGTGATCGCGCTCGAGGTGCGGCCCACGCAGGTGCCGGCCAACGTGCGCGAACGGTCCCGGGTCGAGCTCGTCGTCGTGTCCGACGGGGCGCCGGGCATGCGCGCCGAGGGTCGCGTGGTCGATCTCGGGTCGTCATCGAACGATTCGGCAACCGGTGTGTTCCCGCTGTCCGTCGAGCTGCCCGCCGATGTCGCGGCCGACTTCGCGGCGGCCGAGCAGGTCGAGATCGTGTTGCTCGACCCCGCTGCCGATGCCGCGCCCGACCCGGTCTTCGACGGAGACGACGGCTGATGGCGATCGTCGCCGTGGCCGGCGATGTCGCGACGACCACTGCGGTGGCGCTCGCGTCGGCCTGGCCACTCGACGACGACACCGTGCTCGTCGAGGCCGACCCGACCGGTGGCGATCTGGCGGCGTGGTTCGACCTCCCGGTGGCGCCGTCGCTGTCGACCGTCGTGACGAGGGTGCTCGACGGAGCGTGGCCCGAGATCGAGCGGCACACGCGCCTCGCCGACAGCAGTCTGCGACTGATTCCGGCCCCATCGCGCTCCGGCGAGGCCGCGCAGGCGGTCGCCGAGTCGGTCCGATCGCTCGTCCCGACGTTGGCGGCGCTCCGGACCCCGGTCACGATCGCCGACACCGGCGACCTGCAGTCCATTCCGGCGTCCCACCCGTTCGTGGGCGCGGCGGCGGTCACCGTGGTCGTGCATCGTCAGGCACCGCAGTCGTCGCGGGCGGCCGCCGTTCGTCTCCAGCGACTCGCCGACCAGCTCGATGCATTCGTCACCATGCCGACGGCGCTCGTCGTCGCCGTCGTGGGCGCCGCCCCGTTCGATCTCGGCGAGATCGAGGGCTTCGTGACCGAATCGGTGGGTGCGACTCCGATCGTCGGACTGCCGATCGACGACCTCGCCGCCGCTGTGTTCGCTGGTCGCACGGGAGTGTCGACTCGCCGGCTGGCCCGCCTCCCGCTGGTCCGGGCCGCACGTGATCTGGCGCTGGTCGCCCAGCGTTCGCTCGCGTCGTCGACCGACGGCCTCTGGAGGAGCAGCCGGTGAGCGTGCTCGGGCGGTCACCGATCGACGACCGTGCGGCGCTGGTCCGCTTCGTCACCGATCGGGTTGCGACGCGCCTGGTCGAGGCGATCGAGCTCGACGAGGCCGAGCATCAGGACGGCCCTGCGTCCGCGGCCCTGCCGTTGGCGGGCGACGCGAGGCGTCAGCAGCTGCTGGTCGGCGCGTGGTTGAGCGAGGAGATCGCGACGGTCAACCAGGACCGCATGCACCGAGGCGACCCGCCGTTGTCCGAGCTGGCCGACCGCGAGATCCGGGCCCGCGTCGTCGCCGAGCTGACGGGGACCGGTCCGCTCGAGACCTTCATGACCGATCCGAACGTCGAGGAAATCGACGTCAACTCGCACCTGTCGACATGGGTCACGTACAGCGACGGCCGCAAGGTCGATGTGGGCTCTCTCTGGGAATCCTCGGCCGACTTGACCGCCTACCAGAAGCGCCTGGCGCGCCGTATGACCGGCACGGGTGAGGGGCGTCTCGACACGCAATCGCCGATGCTCACGTTCCAGTCCGACGACGGGTCGCGCGTGGTGATGGTGCTCGGCGGCCGCTCCGAGCACGGCATCTCGACCCACCCCCGGATCGCGATTCGCCGTTTCGTGCTCCGTCACGAGGGCCTCGAGGGTCTCGCCGCCCGCGGCATGTTCCCAGTCGATCTCGTGTCGCGACTGCAGGCGATGATCCGTTGTGGATTCACCGTCCTCGTCAGCGGTCCGCCCGGTGCGGGCAAGACGACGCTGCTGACCGAGCTGCTCGGCGAGGTGTCGCCCCGCGAACGGATCATCACCGTCGAGAAGAACCTGCTCGAGCTGCGACTCGAAGACGACCCCCGTCACCCCGACGCGCCGGCGCTGTTCACGCGTCACTCCAACGCCGAGGGCGAGGGCGAGATCACGACCCGCCAGTTGGTCGAGCTGACCCGCCGCCTCAATCCCGATCGGGTGGTCGTCGGCGAGCTCGTCGAAGACGAGGCGCTCGACATGCTCGACGTCGCGTCGATGTGCAAGCGGGGGTCGCTCGCAACGATCCACGCTCACACCTCCGACGTCGTCATCCAGCGGCTCGCCTACTACGTGTCGAAGTCGAACACGAGCCTGCCCGAGTTCGCGGTGTGGAGTCTGATCGCCCAAACCGTCGACTTCGTGGTCCACATCGACCTGGTCCGCAACGAAGAGCTCGACGGGGCGCCCGTGCGCCGTGTGACATCGATCATCGAGATCGGCGGCCTGGGTGAGAACGGCGGGCTCGCCACGACCGAGGTCTGGGGCATCGCCGACGACGGCCAGCTCCACCAGCTCGCTCCGCTGTCGGCTCGTCACCTGACCCGACTGCGACTCGCCGGTTACGACCCGCAGATGTTCGCGATGACAGGGGCCTGGTGATGATCCCCGTCGTCGTGCTGCTCTCGCTGCTGTTCGTCCTGGGTGTGGCGATCGCGACGATGCCACCGACGTCGGCTCCGACGGTCACGATGTCGACCGACGCGGTGCGCCGTCTCGGGGTCCGGTTGGTCGGTGCGACGGCGCTGGGCCTGCTCGTGTTCGTGATGTCGTCCTGGGTGGTGCCCGGCATCGTCGTGGGTGCCGGGACGTTCTGGGCGATCGGTGGCTGGCAGCGACGGCAGCGGACCACCGATGCCGAGATCGCCCGACTCGACGCGCTGGCGAGCTGGATCGAGAACGTGCGCGATGTGCTCATGGCGGGCGAGCAGCCGGTCGGCGCCATCACGTCCACCGTCGGCGCGTGTCCGCCGGTGATCCGGCCTCACGTCCGACGTCTGGCAGCGGGCCTCGGGCGGCAGGATCCCGACATCGTCTTCCGCCGTTTCGCCGACGATCTGGACGACCCGCTCGCCGACCTGGTCGCCGCTGGTCTGTCGATCGCGATCCGGCGCGGCGCGCGGACGGTGCCGGTACTGACCGCGCTCGCCGAGCAGACGCGCCAGCAGGTCGACCGGCGCCGCCTGGTCGAGGCCGAGCGTGCGCCGACGCGGCGCGAGGTGCAGGCCCTCACACTGATCATGGGGGCACTGGTACTCGGCCTGCTCGTCTTCGGCCGCAGCGACTACCTCGACGCGTACGACGAATCCAGCGGCCAGGTGTTCCTCGGCGCTTCGCTGGCCGGTTACGCCGCGCTCATCGTCCGCGTCCAGAAACTGGCCGCGTTCCCGCGCCCGGGTCGATTTCTCACGTCGTCGCTCGACCATTCGCAGCGAGGGTTCCTCCCGTGAGTGCGATCGGTGCGATCGTGTTGCTCACGGCCATCGGCGCGATCGGCGTCGTCGTGGCGATCAGCGGCTGGTTGCAGCCCGCCCCGTCCCTGACCCGCGTGCTTCAGCACCTGCGGCGCCCGGCGGCGTCGCCCGGCGCAACCGGCGATTCGTCGAGCCGAACCGTCGGTCGCCGACTGATGGTTCGGCTGGCACACGCTGCCCGCCGCCATCCCGGGCTCCTGCCGTCCGACCCCGAGCTGCTCCTCGTCGGCCGGTCGACCGAGCAACATGTCACCTACCTCGTCCTCGCCGCGATCGCCGGGTTCGCCGGGCCGCCGGCCGTCCTCCGGTTGCTACAACTCGGCGGCTTGATCGATCTCGGCTCGTTCGTGCCGGTGATCGTCGCACTCGCCGGCGGGGTGCTGGGCCCGTTCCTCGTGCACACAGCGACGATCGAGACGGCGACCTCGGTCCGGAGCAATCTGCGATATCAGGTGTCCGCTTATCTCGACGTCGTCACGATGCTCCTCGCCGGCAACACCGGATACGAAGGAGCGCTCGAACAGGCGGCGCGGGCCGGCGATGGTCGGTTGTTCGCCGAGTTGCGGCGTCGGATGCGCGAATCCGGTGCTCGCGGCGCCAGTCTCACCGACGCGCTCGGTCGAGCGGGTCGTGAACTCGATCTCGACGAACTCGAACAGATCGCCGCGACGGCGGCGTTGAGCGCCGCCGAGGGCGCCCCGGTCGCTCGCACGCTCGCCGCGAAGTGCGCGACGCTGCGGTCGGCCCTGGCGACCGAGCAGGAATCCGAAGCCCGACTCCGGACCAGCCGGCTGACGACTCCGATCGTCGGCATGGCCTTGATCTTCATGGGCCTCGTCATCTATCCAGCACTGAGTTTCTCGTAGAACGC
>JAHEKY010000066.1 GCA_024644465.1 Ilumatobacteraceae bacterium
GACGGCGAGCGGTACACGGTGCCGAAGAGCTCGCAGGCCGCGATGGCTCGCGTGGCGGGGGAGTGATGCCGGGGCGGGCGCGCCGCGCCGTTGTGGCCGTCGGTGTCGTGTGGTGCGCGTCCTGTGGTTCCACCGCCCCCGCGGACGGTGCGCCGGCCGACGTCGAACCGGTCGACCCGGCGGCGCGCGCCGTCGAGATCACGACGACCGCGTGCGGTCACGCGTCCCGGACCGGCGGTTCCGGGGTCGTCGTCGGTGAACGCCGCGTGCTGACCGCCGCCCACGTCGTGGTCGGTGCCGGCACCGTGATGGTGACGCACGCGAGCCGCGACCACGAGGCTCGGCTCGTCCATCTCGACGTCACCCGCGATCTCGCCCTGCTCGACGCCGCCGACGTCGGCCTTTCCGCCGTCGAGATCGGCGACGTCGCCGCGGGGGAGCAGGTCACGATCGTCGACGCAGCGTCCTCCGGCTCGGTCGACGCGGTCGTGCGGCGGCGCGTCGTGATCGACATCGACGAGGTCCGCGGCACCGAGCGCCACGAACGCGACGGGTACGAACTCGACGCCACGATCAGCAGCGGCGACAGCGGCGCGGGCGTGTTCGACGCGCGGGGCCGCCTCGCGGCGATCGTCTTCGCGGAGCCGACCGAGCGCGACGGGATCACCTACGCCGTCGGTGGTGCGGAGCTCGACGCCGTGCTCGGTGCCGAGGAGCGGCGGTACGAGTGTCGACCGGATCTCTCGCGCGTCGTCGAGGTGCGGGCGACGACCACGGTGCCGATGTGAGCTGGCTCGATGCGGTGCTGCTGTTCGCGGGAGGGTTTCTCGCGGGGGGTATCAACTCGATGGCCGGCGGCGGGTCGCTGCTGACGGTCCCGCTGCTGTCGCTCGCCGGCGTCGACGGGTTGTCGGCGAACGGGACGAACCGCGTCGCCGTGCTGATCCAGACCGTGATGTCGGGCGTCGGCTACCACCAGGGTGGCGTGCGCCCGTACCGCGAGACCGCGCAGATCGCGCCGCCGGCGCTCGTCGGTGGGTTGGTCGGGGCGCTGCTCGTGTCGCAGTTGAACGACGACGCGTTCGAGAAGATCTTCGGCCTGTTGATGATCCCGCTGCTCGTGCTCGCGCTGTGGAAGCCGAAGCTCGACGCGGAGGCGGCCCCGTGGCCGCGTTGGGTGCAACTCGCCGTGTTCTTCGGGGTCGGGTTCTACGCAGGGGCGATCCAGGCCGGCGTCGGGATCCTGCTGCTGCTGATCCTGACGCGGTCCGGCTACGACCTCGTGCGCGGCAACGCGATCAAGACGGCGCTCGTGATCCTGATCACGGCGTTCGTCGCGTTGCCGGTGTTCCTGCTCGACGGGCAGGTCGAATGGTTCCCGGCCTTCGTGCTGTCGGCGGGCTCCGCGCTCGGCGGCTACGGCGGTGCCCGCCTCGCGGTCCACGGCGGCGATCGCCTGATCAAACCCGTCCTCGTGGTCGCGGTCCTCGGCCTCTCCGGCCGGATGATCGGCCTCTACTGACCGCACGTCACAATCCGAACGCGTGAGGTTGTTGCGCACATGGAGCGCATCTACCTCACGCGTTGGTGGATGGCGCGGTTGCGGGGCGATCGCGCATTGCGGTTCCGTACGCGGCAGAATGGGGGCGATGGAGTTCTGGAAGCCGCACAAGCTCGCCTCGCCGCACGACGGCCAGATCACGCTGAAGATCAACGACAAGGTGCGCACGATCGCGGACGTGCACGGCGTCCCGATCGGGACCGAGGGCAAGGTGATCCTCGCCAACGGGTTCAACTGGCAGCGCTACCGGGTGCTGTTCGACAACGGCGCGGAGGTCGGTGACCTCGACCATCGCCAGCTCGAGCCGATCGGCCGCACCGCCAAGCGACTCGCCAAACGCAAGTCCTGACCGGCACTGCCGGGTTCCGGACCGACGATCCGGCGTGGTTCGTCGGGCCTCGTCGACGCCACGACGACGGGCCGAACCGCTGATGCCCACCGGTACACTCGACGCCCTGTGAAGAGTTCCGTAGAGGCCCTCGAGGGCAACCAGATCAAGCTGTACGTCGAGGTCGAAGAGAACGAGTTCGACGCTGACATCAACCGCGCGTTCAAGCTGATCGCGAAGGAAGTCCGGCTCCCCGGGTTCCGTCCCGGCAAGGCGCCGAGGCGGGTCCTCGAGGCCCAGGTCGGCATCGGCCCGGCGCGCGAGCAGGCGCTGCGCGACGGTGTGCCGGAGTATCTGGCCCGGGCGGTCCGTGAACACGACGTCGACCTGATCGCGACCCCGCAGGTCGAGATCACCGACGGCCAGGAGTCCGGCCCGGTCGAGTTCGAAGCGACGTGCGAGATCCGCCCGGTGATCGACGTCCCCGGGTACAACGGCCTGCGGATCGAGCTCCCGTCACCGGACGTCACCGACGAGGACCTGGAGGAGGCGCGCGAAGCCGAACTGCGCAAGTCCGGTTCGCTCACGGATGCGGACCGCCCCGCGGCCGTCGGCGACTTCGTCACGCTCGACCTGCGCGCCGAACGCGACGGTGAAGAGGTGATCGGCCTCAACACCGAGGACTGGAGCTACGAGATCGGCCAGGGCTGGGTCACCGAAGACTTCGACGACCGGCTCGTCGGCGCGTCGGCCGGTGACGAGCTCACGTTCACCTCGACGCCGAAGGGCACCGAGGAGGAGGCCGAGTTCACCGTCAAGGTCACCGCAGTTCAGACGATGCAGTTGCCGGAGCTCACCGACGAATGGGTCGCGGACAACCTCGGCGAGTGGGACACGATCGAGGAATGGACCGAGTCGCTGCGCACCTCGATGCAGGAGTCGAAGCTCAACGGCATCCGCCAGCAGCTCGTCGGCAAGATCACCGACGCGCTCGTCGGACTCACCGACGTCGAGCCGCCGCAGGCGATGGTCGACGCCGACCTCAACCAGCGGGTGCAGGGCACGATGCAGCAGTTCGAGGCACAGGGGATCGACTTCGGGCAGTGGATGCAGGCGACCGGCCAGGAACCCGAGCAGTTCATCGAGTCGATGCGCGGCCAGTCCGAGCAGGCGGTCAAGTCCGACCTCGCGCTGCGCGCCGTCGCCGCCGCCGAGGGGATCGACGTCGAGGGTGACGAACTCGAGCACGAGTACGCCCGCATGGCGATGCAGTACGGCCAGAAGGCAAAGGACATCCGACGGGCCTACGAACGCAACGACGCCGTCCCCGAGCTGATCGCGCAGATCCGCAAGAACAAGGCGCTCGACTGGCTCGTGCACCACGTCGAGTTCGTCGACGAGAACGGGGCATCGATGGATCGCGACCTGGTGCTCGGCCATACTCATGACGCCGACGGCAATCACGTCCACGACCACGACCACGACGACCACGGCGACGCTGCGGCAGACCCGTCCGACCACGGAGACGAGGAAGCAGACTCATGAATCTCGATGCGGTGAACTACCTGGTACCGAACGTCGTCGAACAGACGAGCCGCGGCGAGCGGGCGTACGACCTGTACAGCCGCATGCTGAAGGACAACATCATCTTCCTTCAGACCCCGGTCGACGACCAGATCGCGAGCCTGATCTCGGCGCAGCTGATCCACCTCGAGTCGGAGAACCCCGACAAGGACATCAGCATCTACATCAACAGCCCGGGCGGCGACATCACCGCGCTGTTCGCGATCTACGACACGATGCAGTTCGTCCGCAACGACATCGCCACGATCTGCCTCGGCCAGGCGGCGTCGGCCGCGGCCGTGCTGCTCGCCGCGGGCACGAAGGGCAAGCGCCTCGCACTGCCGCACGCCAGGGTGCTGCTGCACCAGCCGTCGGGCCAGGTCGGCTACGGGCAGGTCACCGATCTCGAGCTCGCCGCGAAGGAGATCCAGCGGATGCGCGAGATCCTCGACGGCATCCTCGCGAAGCACACCGGCCAGCCGATCGAGCGCATCAACGCTGATACCGACCGTGATTTCGTGATGGAAGCGAACGAGGCGCTGGAGTATGGCATCATCGACGCAGTGATCTCGTCTCGCGAGACGGTGGACCGCGAAGGGCCCATCCGCTGAGCGCCGGGATCCGCGGCACGGCCGAGCGGGTACGCCACAATGGCTCGCTCAACCGGTCGAAGCGATCGAACGGGAACTGAGGGGAAGCGACAGTGGCCAAATTCGGTGACACGGGCGAACTGCTGAAGTGCTCGTTCTGCGGCAAGTCGCAGAAGCAGGTCAAGAAGCTGATCGCCGGCCCTGGCGTCTACATCTGCGACGAGTGCATCGACCTCTGCAACGAGATCATCGAAGAGGAGCTCACTGAAACTGCCGAGTTGAGCTTCGAGAACCTGCCGAACCCGCGGGAGATCCGCAGCTTCCTCGACGACTACGTCGTCGGCCAGGACGAGGCGAAGAAGATCCTGTCGGTCTCGGTGTACAACCACTACCGCCGCATCCAGTACCAGAACCAGGCCACCACCGTCGGCCGCCGCGACGACGTCGAGCTCGCGAAGTCGAACATCTTGCTGCTCGGCCCGACCGGCTGCGGCAAGACACACCTCGCGCAGACGCTCGCCCGTCAACTCAACGTGCCGTTCGCCGTCGCCGACGCGACCGCGCTGACCGAGGCGGGGTACGTCGGCGAGGACGTCGAGAACATCCTGCTGAAGTTGATCCAGGCCGCCGACTTCGACGTGAAGCGCGCCGAGACCGGCATCGTGTACATCGACGAGATCGACAAGGTCGCCCGCAAGAGCGAGAACCCCTCGATCACCCGTGACGTGTCGGGCGAGGGTGTGCAGCAGGCGCTGCTGAAGATCCTCGAGGGGACGCAGGCATCGGTTCCGCCGCAGGGCGGCCGCAAGCACCCGCATCAGGAGTTCATCCAGATCGACACGACGAACGTGTTGTTCATCCTCGGTGGCGCGTTCGCCGGCCTCGAGGAGATCATCGAGAACCGCATCGGGCACAAGGGTGTCGGCTTCAACGGGGTCGTGCGGTCGCAGATCAACCGCGATCCCGGGCAGCTGTTCGCCAAGGTGCTCCCGGAGGATCTCGTCAAGTTCGGGATGATCCCGGAGTTCATCGGCCGTCTCCCGATGATCGGCGCAGTCCACAGCCTCGACCAGGACGCGCTGGTGAGCATCCTCACCGAGCCGAAGAACAGCCTGGTCAAGCAATACGCGAAGGTCTTCGCGTTCGAAGACGTCGAGCTCGAGTTCACCGACGACGGCCTCAACGCGATCGCCGACCAGGCACTGCTGCGCGGCACCGGTGCGCGCGGCCTGCGGGCGATCATGGAAGAGGTGCTGCTCCAGACGATGTACGACCTGCCGGGCCGCACCGACATCGGCAAGGTCGTCATCGACGGCGAGACCGTGATCGACAAGGTGAACCCGACCCTCGTGCCCCGGTCGACGGTGACCGCACGTCAGCGCAAGGCCGCGTCGTAGCCGGCGTCGATCGTCGCTCGATACGCTCGAACGTCGCACCGCCGCGCTCGTGCCGTGCCCGTGACCGCTGATTTGGAGTGAGGATGGAATTCACGTTCGACGACGCGCTCCGCTACCTCGACGATCACGCGACGTACGACAAGACCGGACGGATCGATTCGCCGTCGACCGAAGTGATCGAAGCGTTCTGTGCCGCGCTGGGCGACCCGCAGCACGCTGCGCCGGTGATCCACGTGACGGGCACGAACGGCAAGGGGTCGACGGTCCAGATCATCTCGCGGTTGCTCGCCGCATCGGGGCTGACCGTCGGCACCTACACGAGCCCGCACCTCGAGCACATCAACGAGCGGATCAAGCGCAACGGCGAACCGATCTCCGACGAGGACCTCGCCGAGCAGATCTCGGCGATCGCGGAGCTCGAGAAGATCGTCGGGCTGCGACCGAGCTACTTCGAGGCGATGACTGCCGCTGCGTTCCGATGGTTCGCGGACGTGGCGGTCGACGTGATGGTGGTCGAGGTCGGCATCCTCGGTCGGTGGGATGCGACGAATGTCGTCAACGCGCAGGTCGCGGTCGTCACGAACATCGGCATGGACCACAACGAGTTCGCGGGCCCGACCCTCGTCCACATCGCCGACGAGAAGTCCGGCATCATCAAGGCCGGCAGTGCGGCCGTGATCGGTGAGACCCGCGAGGAACTCGTCGCGATCTTCGAGTCCGCCGGCGGCGCATCGACACTCGTGCGCGGGGCCGACTTCGCGGTCGAGAGCAACGCGCTCGCCGTCGGCGGCAGGATGCTCGACCTCCGGACGCCGACGACGATCTACCCGGACGTCTTCCTGCCGCTGAACGGGTGGTACCAGGGCACGAACGCCGTCGTCGCACTGACTGCCGTCGAGACGTTCTTCGCGGCACCACTGGCGGAGGACGTCGTGACCGAGGGGATGGCGGCCGTCACGATGCCGGGCCGCTTCGAGGTGCTCGGCCGGCAACCACTGACGATCATCGACGGCGCGCACAACCCGATCGGGGCCGACACATGTGCCGAGGTGTTCTTCGGTGACTTCGATCCGGAAGGCCGGCGGCTGCTGGTGGTGGGCACGCTGCGCGACCCGGTCGAGATGCTGGCGGCGCTGCGCGCCGACGAATTCGACATGGTGTTCGCGTGCACCGCGCCGTCACCCCGCGGAGTGCCGGCCGCTGACGTCGCCGCCGCTGCGACGAAGCTCGGCTGCGATCACGTGGCGGTGTTCGACACGGTCGAGGAGGCCTGCGTCCGCGCGATGGCCTACGCCGACGGCGACGACGCGATCCTCGCGACCGGCAGCCTCTACACCGCCGGCGCAGCCCGCCCGGTGCTCCAGCGCTACGCGAACTGACGAAGCAGTCAAAGTTGTGTCAGACACAACTTTGACTGTCAGCGCGAGGCGCCGTCGGCCGTGGCCTGGCGAACGACTCGGTCGAACAGCTCGACGCCGGTCGCGATCAGTTCGTCGGGGAAGTCGTAGTACGGGTTGTGGATCGGATGGTGGTGCTCGCCCGCACCGAGCAACACCATGCAGCATGGGAACCGCTCGCTGAACAACCCGAAGTCCTCGCCGGCGCGCATCCCGAATTCCGGCGAGATCACGTCGAAGCCGCACGCGTCGGCGGCCCACCGCACCCGCTCGGTCACCTGCGGGTCGTTCATGTTGGCGGCGAAGTTCTCCACGACCTCGACATCGACGTGCACACCGTCGCGATCGCCGAGACGCCGGGCGAGTTCGACGATCGAATCCTGGAGTTCGGCGAGGCCCGAGTTCGCAGCCGTGCGGATCGTCAGATGCACCTCGCCGTCGCCGGCGGACACGCCGTACGCCACCGACCCGACCCGGACGTGGACCGGTGTCACGAGCCGGAAGTCCGGTGATGTCATGTCCGCCACGTTCATCGCGTCGCACTCCCGGAGGAGGTCGGCGATCGCCAACGCCGGGTTCTCGCCCTTCTCCGGTTCGCTCGCGTGGGCGGTGCGGCCGGTGAAGCGCAGCACGATGCTGCGCACGGCACACGTGATCGAGCCCGGCTTGACGACGACCGCGTGCAACGGGAACCCCGGCATGTTGTGCAGCGCGACACCGAAGTCGGGGCGAATCGCGTCGAACACCGGGTCGGCGAGCACGGCGGCCGCACCCGTGCCGGTCTCCTCGGCCGGCTGGAACAGCAGGTGGACGACGCCGCGTTCCGGGCGATCTGCGGCGAGTCGCCCGGCCAACCCGGCGAGGATCGCGCTGTGGCCGTCGTGGCCACACTTGTGGGAGACGCCGTCGTGACGCGATCCGTGCGTCGCCACGTCGAGCTCGACGATCGGCAGCGCGTCCAGCTCACTGCGGAACAGCAGTACCGGGCCAGGTGCGCCGCTGTCGAACGTCACGAGGACGCCGGTGCCGCCGATGCCGGTCAGGATCCGATCGGGCGCGAGCGGCGCGAGGAACTCGACGACCCGCTCTGCGGTGCGGTGTTCCTCGTGCGCCAACTCGGGATGAGCATGCAGGTCGCGGCGGAACTCGATCAGCGACGTCATCGGCAGATCTTAGGGTTGGCGTGGCGGCCGTCATCCGGCTCCGCCGCGACCGCCGCGGTCCCGCCACGATGCCGGGCGCGCGCCGATAGCTTGGTCTGCCATGTCTGATCGCACACTCGTCCTGCTCAAGCCAGATGCCGTCGAGCGCAAGCTCGTCGGGCAGATCGTGTCCCGCTTCGAGTCGAAGAACCTCGACGTCGTCGCGATGGATCTGCGCTCGCTCGACACGGACACGCTCGCCCGTCACTACGAGGAGCACGTCGGCAAGGGCTTCTACGACGAACTCGTCGAGTTCATGAGTCGCGGCCCCGTCGTCGCGATGGTCGTCGAGGGTCCGGAGGACACGTGGGAGGTCGTGCGGGCGATGATGGGCGCGACCAACCCGCGCACCGCCGCGCCCGGCACGATCCGCGGCGACCTCGGGATCCTGTTCACCGAGAACCTCGTCCACGGGAGCGACTCGCTCGCGTCCGCCGAGCGCGAGATCGGCATTTTCTTCCCGAATCTGTAACATTCGGGCGCCCTGGTACGCTCCCGACCACAGGATTCCGGCCTGATCGCCGGAGCCCACTCGGACTTGTTTCAACCGCACGCGAAGGGAAGGCCACACGATGGCCCGCAACAACCCGCTCAGCTTGGGGCGTGACCTCGCCATCGACCTCGGCACCGCGAACACACTGATCTACGTGCGCGGCCACGGGGTCGTCCTCGACGAACCGTCGGTCGTCGCGATCAACGCCAACGACGGCCGGCCGGTCGCGGTCGGCCTCGAGGCGAAGCGCATGATGGGGCGGACCCCCAACCACATCAAGGCGATCCGTCCGCTGAAGGACGGCGTCATCGCCGACTTCGAGGTGTGCGAGAAGATGCTGCGCTACTTCATCCAGAAGGTGCATGCGTCGAAGTGGTCGAAACCACGCATGGTGATCTGCGTCCCGTCGGGCATCACCGGCGTCGAACAGCGCGCCGTGCAGGACGCCGCCGAGTACGCCGGTGCGCGCAAGCCCGTGCACATCATCGAAGAGCCGATGGCGGCGGCGATCGGCGCCGACCTGCCCGTCCACGAGCCGTCCGGCAACATGATCGTCGACATCGGCGGTGGCACGACCGAGGTCGCCGTGATCTCCCTCGGCGGCATCGTCACCGCGCAGTCGGTGCGCGTCGCCGGCGACGAACTCGACGAGGCGGTGCTGCAGTACGTCAAGAAGGAGTTCTCGCTCGCGATCGGCGACCGCACCGCCGAGGAGATCAAGATCCAGATGGGCTCGGCCTGGCCGATGGAGCAGGAGCTGACCGCCGACATCCGCGGCCGCGACCTGATCTCCGGGTTGCCGCGCACGATCCAGGTCACCACCGAGCACATCCGCGAAGCGCTCGCCGAGCCGATCTCGGCGATCGTCGACGCGGTGAAGACGACCCTCGACAAGACCCCACCGGAACTCGCCGCCGACATCATGGAGGACGGCATCATGCTGACCGGCGGCGGCGCGCTGCTCGGGGGGCTCGACGAGCGCCTCGTGCACGAGACCGGGATGCCGATCCGAGTCGCCGACGAGCCGCTGTACAGCGTCGTGATCGGTTCCGGGCGGGCCCTCGAGAACATCGACGCGATGCGCGGCCTGATGTCGCTCGGCGGCGAACACTGATCGCGACCTCCCTGGGGAGCGAGTCCTGACATGGCCCTGTACACCGTCGGCCGACGGCGAGTGATCATCGCGTTGCTGCTGACGTCGGTGCTGCTGCTCACACTCGACCTGCGCGGCAATCCGGTGCTCGACCGGGTCAGGGACGGGTTCTCGCGGATCATGGAGCCGATCGAATCGGCGACCGACGTCGTCACGACGCCCGCCAGCCGGGCCTGGCGTGGCATCACCGACTACGACGACCTCGAACGCGAGAACGAGGCCCTCCAGGACCAGCTCGACCGGCTGATCGGCACGCAGGCCACGGCACGCATCAGCGTCCAGGAGTACCAGGAGCTCCGCGCGCTGCTCGATCTGCCGTCGCTCGCCGCGATCCCGACCGAGGTCGCCCAGGTCGTCGGCGCGTCGTCGAACAACCTCGACCAGATCATCGAGATCAACAAGGGTCGGAGCTCCGGGTTCAAGGCGGGGATGCCGGTCGTCAACCAGGCCGGGTTGATCGGCAAGATCACCAGCGTCACCGACAACACCGCGAAGGTGATGCTGATCACCGACGCGCGCTACGTCGTGCCCGTCCGCGTGCAGGCCGCGCCGGACTCCGCCGTCCCCGTCGAGACGTCGCCGTCGGGGCGCACGGACGAGGAGTTGCGAGATCTCGTCACCACGACCCAGGCGCCGCCGTCCACGCTCGTGACCGACGTCCTCGACACGGGCACGGTGCTCCCGCAGAACGACCCCGAGGCCGTTCCCGGGGTCACGACGACGACGTTGCCCGAAGACGGTGCCGAGGCACCGGTCGAGACCGACCCAGCGGTGGTTCCGTCATCGGATCCGGCATCGGCCTCGTCGACGACCAGTACGACGACGACCACGACGATCGTGACCGACCTCGCACCGAAGGAGTTCGGCGCGCTCGAGGGTCGGGGGCGAGGTCTGCTGCCGCAGATCCGATTCCTCCAGGACAACCCCAGCCTCGCGACGTTGCAGGTCGGTGACCTCGTCGTCACTGCCGGCGGGTTCGACAGCCTCGCCCCGCCCGACATCCCGGTCGGCGTCGTCGTCAACCGGGCCGATCGGTCGGGCCCCGGCGGGCCATTGCTCGACATCCAGCCGTATGCCGACGTCACGAGGCTCAACTTCGTGCGGGTGGTCAAGTACACGCCGCTGTCCGAAGTCGAGCAGTGAGCCGGGCGACATGACGTCCGAGCGCATCGCCGCGCCGCCCCGCGGGCGGGATCGGGTGTCCGGCTGATGCTCGCCGCGCTGTGGCAGGGGCCGCTCGTCAGGATCGTGCCGGTCGGCATGCTGCTGCTCGCCCTGCAGCGGTCGATCTTCACCGAGATCACCGTCGCCGGCGTGATCCTGCAGGTCGTGCTCGCGCTCGCCGCGGCCGCCGGCGCAGCTGGGGGTTCCGAGCGGGGTGCAGTGGCCGGGTTCGTCCTCGGGCTGATGTACGACATGCTCGAGGGTCTGCCGCTCGGGTCGACCGCCGTCGCGTTCACCCTCGCAGGCGCCGTCGCCGGCCTGCTCGCCCTGATCGTCGCAGAGCCGCACTGGTGGCTGGCGATGCTGTTCACCGGGCTCGGCGCGGCGGTCGGCGAGATCATGGTGCCGGTCGTGCGCCTGTTCACCGGCACGACCGACCCCTTCGAACAACGCCTGACGCTGATCGTCCCGGTCGTCGCCGCGGCGGCTGCGCTGCTCAGCCCGATCTTCGTGCCGCTCGCACGCTGGTGCCTCGGCATCAAACGCTCGGAATGGGTCGCACCGCCCAGCGAGTCCACGCCCTGAGCGGCCCGTCCGCTGCGGCCGAATCCGCCCGACGGCACGTTACGATTGTGTGAAGGACCCGCCGGGGCCGCGAGCCGGGTCGAACACTCTCAGAGGGCACACTTGATTCATGGCAGCTGACAAACGAGCGACGCGCCTGGGCGTGCTCGCCGTGGTGGCCACGATGCTGTTCGGCGTCGTGGGTGCCCGGCTGTGGTTCCTGCAGACCGTGCAGGCCGAAGAGCTGCAGTCCGAGGTCGACGTCACGAAGGAGCGCACCGTCCCGTTGCTGCCGCAACGCGGCCGCATCTTCGACGCCGACGGCCGGATCCTCGCCGACAACCAGCGCACACTGACCGTCGGCGTCGACTGGGCGGTGATCCGCTCGGACACCGCCCGCGCCGAGATCTTCCGGCGTCTGTCCGGCTGGATCGACGTTCCCGTCGAGGACATGGAGGCGCGGTACGACAGCCAGGTGTACAGCCCGTTCCTGCCGATGCCGGTCAAGGAGGGGATCGACGAGCCGACCGCGATCGCGATCCAGGAACGCGTCGAGGACCTGCCCGGCGTCCAGATCATCGAGGACTCGACGCGCGTCTACCCCTACGCACCGTTGGCGAGCCACGTCGTCGGCTACATGGGCCGCATCACGGCCGAGACCAAGGACGAGTACACGAGCAACGGGTACTACCTCAACGAACGCGTCGGCCAGTTCGGCATCGAGCTGAGCATGGAACGCGAGCTGCACGGGCAGTGGGGCTACATCACCTACGAGGTCGACAACGCGAGCCGGATCGTGCGCGTGGTCGAAGAGGTGCCGCCGATCAACGGGCGCGACGTCCAGCTCACGATCGACCTCGACCAGCAGCAGTACGCCGAGCAGGCGCTCGAGACCCAGCTCCGTCTCCGCCGACAGGCGACCGCACGCAACCCGCTCGACCGGGACAACGACTTCAAGACCCGCGCGTTCTACGAGCTCGACGAGAACGGCAACCGGATCTACTACCCCGAGGAAGTGCCGTTCAAGGCGCCGGCCGGCGCCGTCGTCGTGCAGAACCACGAGACGGGCCACATCATCGCGCTGGCCTCGTACCCGACCTTCGACAACCGCTGGTTCGAGTCCGACCTCAGCGGCGGCAAGTTCGAACAGATCTTCGACGCGACCGACCCGGCGACCGGCAAGGTCGACCCCGACCGGTCGACGCTCGTCAACCGCGCGATCCAGGGCCGGTACAACCTCGGCTCGACGTTCAAGCCGTTCACCGCGTACGCCGCGCTCAGCACCGAGCTGATGGGCACGAACGACTACTACGTCGACGAGGGCACGTACAAGATGATCTCGGTCGACGAGGACAAGTGCGCGTCCGGCCTCGTGCGATGTGTCTACAAGAACGCGACGTGCAGTGGCACGAACCGGCCGTGCGTCTACGGCGCCGTCGACGTCGAGACCGCACTCGCGGTGTCGAGTGACGCGTTCTTCTATCGCGTCGGCGAGCTGATCATGGAGAACAACGAGCAGAAGGACCTGCTCCAGCAGGAGCTGAAGCTGTTCGGCTTCGGCGCCGACACCGGCATCGACCTCCCGTTCGAGTTCGACGGCACGATTCCCGATCGCGAGCTGAAGGAGCGCTACGCGAAGCTCGGCGTGATCAGCAAGGACGAAGGCACCGGGTACTTCACCGGCGACAACGTGCAGCTCGCGATCGGTCAGGGCCTCCTCTCGGCGTCGCCGCTGCAGCTCGCCGTCGGCTACTCGACGATCGCCAACTACGGGTTCGTGATGAAGCCGGAGATCATCAAGGCGGTGTTCGAGGCTGGCGTTCCCGACGACGCTCGGGCCGGCTACGCCGACATCTCCCGGGCGCGTTTCGCCGAGGAGCCGAACATCGAAGGCGAGGTGATCCGGCAGATCCCGATGCCCGAGCACATCCGCGAAGAGATCAATCGGGGCCTGACCCGCGTCGTGTACGGCAAGGGCACCGTCAGCGACTACTACCACAGCACGACCGGCGAGAAACTGTTCTACGACTACCCCCGGTCGGCGATTCCGATCGCCGGCAAGACGGGCACCGCCCAGGGTGCCGGCAACTTCCCGTGGAACGACTCGTCGGCGTTCGCCGCGTACAGCCGCGATCCGAGCAACCCCTACACCGTCACCGCGTACCTCGAAAAGAGCGGCTACGGCGCGCGTGCCGCCGGCCCGGTCGTCAAGTGCATGTTCCTCCAGCTCTCGGGCATCGCGCCGGTCGACCCGGTCGTGCTGTCCGATCCACTCGACACCAACTCGGTGTTCGCAGCACCGCCGAAGAAGCTGGCCGACACGAGCTGCTTCGCCGGTCGCCTGTGATCGACGCGACGGGCCCCTGATCCGCCATGGCGACGTCCTTCCTCCACCGCAAACCCGACTCGGGCCTGGGCAACATCGGCGCCAGCCCCGCCGACCCCAGCCGCAACATCGACTGGGTGCTGATGACGGTGCAGCTGACGCTGACCGTGATGGGCGTGTTCATCGTGTTCTCCGCGTCGCGGACCCGGATCGCCGAGGACCCGTACGTCTTCGCCACGCGCCAGGTGATCTTCGCGATCGCCGCCGTCGTCGTGATGTTCGTCGTGATGGCGTTCGACTACGAGTCGTGGAAGGAACGGGCGCGCTTCCTGTACGGGCTGACGCTCGTGTTACTCGTGCTGTTGATCCTGCTCGGCATCGCATCGGGTGAGGACCGCATCTCGTTCGACTTCGGACCGTTCAACGTGCAGCCGGCCGAACTCGCGAAGTTCACGACGCTGCTGATGCTCGCCGTGTACCTCGCGGAGGAACGCAGCGAGGAGGTGTCGTATCCGCGTTTCCTCGGTGGTCTGATGATCGTCGGCGCGCCGGCCGTCCTCGTCGTGATCCAACCTGACCTCGGGTCGGCGTCAGTGATCATCTCGGTGGCGATGGGCGTGCTGCTCGTCGCCGGCGCGAAGGCGCGCTACATCGTCATGATCAGCGTGCTCTCGATCGCGACGGTCGCGGCAGCGTTCTTCGGGCGGCTCGTCAACGACTACCAGGCCGAGCGGCTGCGCACGCTGCTCGACCCGTCGGCGGCCGGCGCCGACGAGCGGTACCAGGCCGAGAACGCGATGCGCGCGATCGGGACCGGCGGGGTCTGGGGCAAGGGCTGGCTGCAGGGGCCGCTGACCAACGGCCGCGACATCCCGGTGATGTGGGCCGACTTTCCCTTCGCCGCCGTCGGTGAACAGTTCGGCCTCGTCGGGTGCGGCACGATCCTCGGCCTGCTCGGCATCGCGCTGATCAGGGTCTGGCGGATCGCCCATCTCTCGAAGGACCTCCTCGGGACCTACATCTGCGCGGGCGTCTTCACGATGCTGTTGTGGCAGACGTTCCAGAACGTCGGGATGACGTTGCGGATCATGCCGGTGACCGGACTCCCGCTGCCGTTCATCAGCTACGGCGGTTCGGGCTTGATCGTCTACTTCGCGATGTTCGGCCTGGTCCAGAGCGTCCACATGCGGCGGATGCGCTGAGCTCCGCTCAGCGCTGTGCGGCGGCTCTGCCGTCGCACTCCTCGCCGTTGGCGAGGATCCGCCCTTTTCGGGCGCGGTGCGCCCGACGGTCGCCTGCGGCGCCCGGTGGTGGCGACGTCGCTCAGCGCTGTGCGGCGGCTCTGCCGTCGCACTCCTCGCCGTTGGCGAGGATCCGCCTTTTCGGGCGCGGTGCGCCCGACGGTCGCCTCTGGCGCCCGGGTGGCGTCGCTCAGGCTCACCGGTGGCGCTGCCGGCTGCAGCGGGACCGATGGTTCACCTCTGTTCGAAACGGGTGGGGCGGCATGGTGCGGCGGCATGGTGAGGGTGCCTGTGGCGAGCTGTACCCGACGACGTACTTTCGAACAGAGGTGAACCACGCCCGAGCCGGCGGGGCCGGACCGACCGGCCGGAGAGCGGGTTGGGGGCGCCGGTAGATTGGAACGATGGACCGGTCGGACGACTCACTGTGGGAGCAGCTCGAACCGCTGCTCGCACGGGTGCAGAAGCCGGCGCGGTACATCGGCTGTGAGGACGGCATGACCGCGCCGGAGCATCGTCCCGACAAGGTCGCGTGGCTGCTCGCCTACCCGGACACCTACGAGATCGGGTTGCCGAACCAGGGTCTGCAGATCCTCTACGAGATCCTCAACGAACGCGCCGATGCCGTCGCGGAGCGCACGTACGCACCGTGGGTCGACCTCGACGAGCAACTCCGCACCGCGGGCCTGCCGCTGTTCTCCGTCGACACGCACCGGCCGGCCGGCGACTTCGACATCCTCGCGTTCAACCTCGCTGCCGAACTCGTCTACACCAACGTGCTCAACATGATCGACCTCGCCGGTGCGCCGCTGCACAGCGCCGACCGCACCGCCGACGACCTGTTCGTGATTGTCGGCGGTCACTGCGCGTTCAACCCCGAGCCACTCGCCGACTTCGTCGATCTCGCAGTGCTCGGCGAGGGCGAAGAGGTGATCGGCGAGATCACCGACGTGGTGCACCGCTGGAAGGCCGAGGGTCGCAGCGACCGCGCCGACGTGCTGCGCCGGCTGGCGTCGGTGCCGGGCGTGTACGTGCCGTCGCTGTACGACGTCACCTACGCGGCGCCGACCGCCGGCTTCACCCAGGGGCCGATCGAGTCGGTCACGCCGCAGTTCACCGACGTTCCCGCCACCGTCGACAAGCGCACCGTCGCCGACCTGGGGGAGTGGCCGTACCCGAAGCGCCCGCTGGCACCGCTGACCGAGGTGGTCCACGACCGGCTGAGTGTCGAGGTGTTCCGCGGCTGCACCCGGGGATGCCGGTTCTGCCAGGCGGGCATGATCACCCGCCCGGTGCGGGAACGGCCGGCCGACCAGGTACGCACGATGGTCGCGGACGGCCTGCTCCGCACCGGTTACGACGAGGTCAGCCTCACCTCGTTGTCGACGGCGGACTTCAGCGACATCGAGACGTCGGTCCTCGGCGTGCTCGAGGATCGCCGGGCCGCGGCGCCGACCGGACCGGACGGAATGTCGCTCGGCTGCGGCACGACGATCAACCTGCCGTCCCTGCGGGTCGACGCGTTCACCGTCGGGCTCGCCGGCCAGGTCACCAGCGGGCGCCGATCTGGGCTGACGTTCGCGCCCGAGGCCGGCACGTGGCGCCTGCGCACCGTGATCAACAAGCTGATCGTCGAGGAAGATCTCTACGGCGCCGTCGAGTCCGCGTTCTCACAAGGATGGACGCGACTCAAGCTCTACTTCCTGATCGGCCTGCCGACCGAGACCGACGAGGACGTCCTCGGCATTGCCGAGCTGGCCAAGAACTGCGTCAAGATCGGTCAGCGTCACACCAACCGGGCGTCGGTCACCGTCAGCGTCGGCGGCTTCGTTCCCAAGGCACACACGCCGTTCCAGTGGTTCGGGCAGAACACGCGAGAGGAACTGGAGCGCAAGGTCGAACTGCTCCGTTCCGCGACACGGCGCGCCGGCAACGTCAATCTGAAGTGGCACGACCCCGCGGCGACGACTGCCGAAGGCGTCGTGAGCCGTGGCGACCGGCGCCTCGGGGCGGTCATCGAACGCGTCTGGCGCGAGGGCGGCACGTTCCAGGAGTGGGGCGAGCACTTCGATCTCGACCGGTGGACGAAGGCGCTCGCCGCGGAGGGGCTGTCGCTCGACTGGTACGTGTTTCGGCATCGCCGGTCGGACGAGGTGCTGCCGTGGGCCCACCTCAGCGCCGGGCTGCACCACGACTTCCTGTGGGACGACTGGCAGGCCGCGCTCGCCGAAAGCGGGGTCGAAGACTGCCGCTGGACGCCCTGCTACGACTGCGGCGTGTGCACCGGCTACGGCATCGAGCACGTCGTCGCGTCACCGGTGCCGCCTGCAGGGGGAAGTCAGGGGACCGGTCAGGATCTCGCCCGCGGCGCGGCCGTACCGCTGCACCTGACGTTCACACCGGTCGATGCGCCGACCGCTTCGTCAGGGGTGCGCGCGACACCGATCGAGGCGGCGGACATGGCGGTGACGTCGTGAGGCTGCGTATCCGCTACGGCAAGCTCGGCAAGGTCCGCTTCATCAGCCATCGCGACGGTGCTCGTCTCTGGGAGCGCGCCTTGCGTAGAGTGGCCGTTCCAGTGGCATTCACCGAAGGTTTCACCCCGCGTCCCCGGCTGAGCTTCGGCTTGGCGCTCCCGACCGGGGCGGAATCCATCGCGGAGTACATCGACGTCGACCTCGTCGAGGGGGCCGCGGTCGACGGCACCGATGCCGGGATGATCGAGGCACTGTCCGATGCGCTGCCCGTCGGCATCGACGTGCACGTGATCGCCACGCTCGACCATCACGGCGGCAGCAAGCGGACCTCGCTGCAGGACGAGGTGACCTCGACCACATGGGAACTGTCGGGTCCGGCGCTCGAGTCCACCGACCTCGCGTCGGCCTCGGAACGGCTGCTCGCCACCGACGAATTGCTGATCGAGCGCGAGCGCAAGGGCCGGCGCAGCGTCGACGACGTGCGCGGACTCATCCGCCATCTCGGCCCCGACGACACCGCAACCAGGCTGATCGCAGAACTCTCGACCATCGGTCGAGGGTTGCGGCCCGCCGAACTCGCGTCCCTGGTCGGCCCGGACATCGCTGCTGTCGATGTTCGGGTGCTGCGGACGCATCAATGGATCGAACACGACGGCGAACGGCGCGAGGTCCTCTCGTTGCCGGTCGGCGTCACCGCGCTCGGAGCTGTGAGCGCATGAACGGGATCATCATCCGATGCATCCGGACAACAGTCACGCCTGTCGCACGGCATCGTCGATGCGCGACGGGATCGGAGCCGGCCGACGCGGCGCGGCTCCTGAGAAGGGAACGCTCCAATGGATCACGACGACACCCCCTCCGGGGGCCCCGCCACCGGCGGTGGCACACAGAACGAGACACCCGCCAAGGGGTCAGCTGACGGATCGGCATCGAAGTCCTCGACGTCGTCGGACGGCAAACGCCGCCGCGGCTCGCGCGGCGGGCAACGCCGTCGCACCGAGCCGTCGAGCGACTCGACCGACCGCAACGACGTCGAGCTGCCCAAGTCGATGCGCGAGGGGCGGCCCTCGCCCGAGGCCGCGGAGAAGGGCCTCGTGCGCCGCCCGAAGATCGGCGACACCATGCCGATGCCGACGACGCCGCCCCCGGGTCCCGCGGCGCGGCCGCGCGACGACGGCGGCGGCGGCGAGCAGCAGAAGAAGAAGCGCCGGCGCGGCAAGGGCGGCGGCGGTGGCGGCG
>JAHEKY010000067.1 GCA_024644465.1 Ilumatobacteraceae bacterium
TGCCCCAGCGCACCAGCCGGTTCTTCGGAATGCTCACGTCGAGCAGCGCGATCCGCCCGCCGGGGCGGACGACGCGCGCCAGTTCCTCGAAGAATGCCGGCAGATCGACGAGGTTGCGCAAGGCGAAGCCGCACATCACACCGTCGACCGAGTGGTCGGGCACGGGCAACCGGAGGATGTCGGTCTGCACACGGGGGCTGCCGGAGCGGTCCGCCGTCAGCATGCCGAAGCTGAGATCCATCGAGATCGGCCGCATCCCGACGGCCCGGAGATCGACGCACAGGTCGCCGGTGCCGCTGGCGAGATCGAGCACGAGGCTGCCGGGCGGGAGGGCGAGGTCGCGGACGGCGCGCTTGCGCCACCGGACGTCGAGCCGGAACGAGATGATGCGGTTGAGGCGGTCGTACTTCGGTGCGATCGCGTCGAACATGTCGCGCACCGCCGCGACCTTCGCGTCGCCCTCGGGGAGTTGGTCGGTGTCCCACGACCGCCCGCCGGTCACGCCGGATTCCCCGCTCGTCGGTGTCGTCACGACGTGCAGGCTACGGCCGGCGTCACGACGTTGCTGGTCCCGCTTCCCCGAGCCCACCGCCGCGGTCGATGCGTTCGACCTCGGCGCGCGCCTGCGCGAGCGCCTGGAGCCTGATGTCGGCGTCGGCGACGGTCCGTTCGAGCAGTTCCTTCGACTCACCGACCGTCGTGCTCGCGAGTAGCGCGGCGACCGCGTCCTCGACGGCGGCGACCGGCGCCTCGAGTGCGGCGATCGCGTCGTCGCGGTGACGTGCGGGCAACGCGGCGGCTGCGATCAGATGGTCGTCGATCGCCAACGCCTCGCGCTCGATCTGCTTCGTCTGGGCAGTCAGGCCGAGTGCTGCGAGCCGGGGATTGTCGTGGGCGCCTGCGATCGCCGCACGCAACCGCCGGTGCAGCTTCGCCTCGGGGGAGTGGGCGCCCGCCCACCCCGCCGGCGCGTTCGACGCGACGCCGGGCACGACTTCGTTCGCCTCGCGGAACTCCGTTCGCGATCGCAGGGTGAGCGCCCCGGCGAAGCCGCCGATCGCCGCGAGCACGGCGACGAGCGCGATGGTGATCACCATCGCGCGCTACCCACCGCCGGCCGCAGATGCCGCGACCGCGATGATGATCACGAGCACGAGGACAACGGCGACCGCGGCGATGATCTTCGCCTTGCTGTACGGGCGGGCACCGTGGACCTCGCCGGTGACGCCATTGATGTACACCTGGAACGGCCGCCCCATGTAGATCACGGTGAGCAGCCACATCGGCAGCAGCAGGTGTTTGTAGGTCATCCGCTGCCAGTTGACGTCCATCGAGCGGATGTCCTGCTGGTCGCCGCCGATGTCACGGCGGACCGTCGAGCGGATCTCGCCTTCCATCTGGGTCGTCGCGGTCGAGAGGCACTCTTCGACGTCGTGGTCGTACGTGCGGCAGAGATGACCGGCGACGTACTCCGCCGAGTACGGCTTGGCCTGCTCGGTCGGCCATGGCTCGAGTTTCGCGACCCGGCCCCGTTCGAAACCGTCGTTCGCGAAGACGGTGACGTCGTCGAAGCTGTTGCGGACCGAGCCTCGCACCGGTGTCCAGTTCGTCCGGACCTCGGTGCGGCGGTTGTCACCGTGGCCGACGGTGACCGTGTAGTTGTCGCCGCGGCGACCGTGGTAGAGCGTGAACGTGTCGGCGTCGTAGGTGAAGTACGCCGTGTAGACGCTCGTGAACGATCCGGTCCGGTTGTACGTCTTGAACTCGTTCGGCGCGAACCAGCGGCCGTTGATCCACTCCTCGATCAACTCCTTCGCCCGCGCCTCCGGCACCGAGAACGGCAGGACACCGTCGACCGGCAACCGCTGCGGCGCAGCGTGTACGTCGTCGCGCTGGATCGGTGTCGCGCAGTAGGGGCAGTTGGCGGCAGTGAGGCTGCCGGTGAACGTCGTGTGGCCGCCGCAGTTCTGGCAGACGATCTCCTTCTCGTCGTCGAGGAACTGTGCCGAACGGGTGACGGCGCCGGCACGGACGAGTTCGAGGGCCTCGCGGAGGTCGCGTTCGTCGACGGCCCCGTCGACCTCCCGGAGTTCGTGGGTGTTGCCGCAGTGGGCGCACTTCAGCAGTTGGGTGTCGATGTCGAAGTGGAGTTCGCCGCCGCACGCATCGCACGGGTACGTCCGGGTCGATTCGGTGCGGTGCGCCCGGAAGTGGGTGCCCGGCGGGTCTGCGGCAGCGGGTGCGTCCGCGACGGGGCCGGGGTCCGGCAGCGGGGGCGGGGAGGCGGAACCGAAGCTCGGCCCCGGCGGGGGCGGCGGCTGGTCCCCGGGTGGTTCCGGAGACGGTGGGGACGTCATCGTCAGGGCGTCGGCGGGACCGGCGGGGGCGTCGGGGCGGTCGGCGGCATCGGGGGCGGCGCCGAGAACACGGCCTGCAGCTCGGGCACGGTCTGTGCCGCGGCCCAACCGGCCATCCCCTCGCACCACACGAGTGTCTGGCCGGTGACCTGGCCGTTGGCGATGCCGGCCCGCATCTGGGCCATGTTGTACGGCCCGCCGGGCGTCCCGCCGTGATCGACGTGGTACATCGTCTGGCCGGGCAGCGGGGGCGGCCCCCCGGGCGCGCCACCCTGCGGTGCGGCCGGCGCAGCGGTGCCTCCGGCCGTCCCACCCATCTGGCCGCCCATCTGGTTCGCCATCTGGCCGGCCATCGCGACGCCCATGCCCATCTGCATCATGTCGCCCATCACCGAGCCGCCCTCGTTCTCCGCCGCGGCGAGCATCGCGTCGGCGGCTTGCGCGCGCTGGTACTTGTCGAGGTCGACGTTCTCGACGAAGCCGGACGCCTCGACGCCCTTGGCCACGCCGCGGGTCATCGCCGCCTGGATCTCCTCGGGCAGCGAGATGTTCATCGTCATCTCGGGGATCGCCAACCCGAACTCGTCGTCGACGCGCTCCTGGACGAACTCGGCGAGCTTGCCGGACAGGGCGACCTGTTGGCCCTGGAGGTCGATCGCACCGAGCCCGGTTTCGAGCACCATGTCGGAGAACGCCATCGAGATCACGCGGCGGAGCAGCTCGGTGATCTCCTCGGCCTCGACGGCGGAGTCGGTCCCGATGACCTCCTTGAGGAAGACCTCGGTGTCGGCGATCTTGACGACGCACAGCCCGTTCGCGCGGACCTGCACCATCTTGAAGTCGGGGTCGCGGACGGTGACCGGTTGCGGCGTGCCCCAGCGGATGTCGGTCACCGGCCGGGTGTTGATGAAGTAGACCTCGCTCCGGAACGGGCTGTCGAAGCCGTGCTTCCAACCCTGCAGCGTGGACAGGATCGGCAGGTTCTCGGACTTCAGCTCGTAGTGGCCCGGTTCGAACTGGTCGGCGAGCGCGCCGCGGTACACGAACACCGCTCGTTGGCCTTCGCGCACGATCAGCTGGGCACCGTTCTTGATCTCGTTCTGGTAACGCGGGAAGCGCCAGGCGAGCGTCGACCGTGAGTCGTCGATCCACTCGATGATGTCGACGAGTTCACCCTTGATCTTCTCGAACAGCCCCATGTCCACCTTCCGATCTCGTTGCCGATGTGCGGCGCGCGGTGCCGCCCGAACGTCGTCACCCTAGATCAACGGGTGGCACCGGTGCGCTGGCGCCGGCGCTCGTTCGAGGGCTGTCAGGGGGCCGTCCGGTCGATCGCCACCAGCGCACGTGCCCAGCGATAGTCGGCCTTGCCGGCTGGAGAGCGGACGATCTCGTCGACGTAGACGATCTCCTTCGGCAGCTTGTACCGAGCGACGTGACGCTCTGCCTCCTGGAGCAGTGCCGCGTCGTCGACCTCGAAGCCGGCCCGTGTCCGGACGATGGCGACGACCTCGCTGCCCCAGCGCACGCTCGGCCGGCCGGCGACGACGCAGTCGTACACGCCGGGATGCGCCTTCAGGGCTGCTTCGACCTCTTCGGCGAAGATCTTCTCGCCGCCCGAGTTGATCGTGACCGAATCGCGCCCGCGCAGTTCGATGCGGTCGTCGCCGACGTAGCGGGCGCGATCGCCGGGTACCGCATAGCGGACCCCGTCGATCACCGGGTAGGTGCGCGCCGTCTTCGGCTGGTCACCGAGGTAGCCGAGCGCGAGCCGCCCGGTCTTCGCGAGCCAGCCCACCTCGTCGTCGGTCGCGGTCAGGACGCGGTCGCGATCCGCGGACAGCACGACGTTGCCCGGTGTCAGGTCGAAGGTGCCGGTCGAAGCGAGTGCGCCGGCGGACACGTGCGCGAGTTGCCCGCCCGCCTCGCTCGACCCCAGCCCGTCGACGATCATCACGGTCGGGAGATGCTCGATGAACTCGGCCTTGAGGCTCGACGACAGCGGCGCACCACCGGAGAGGATCACGGTGAGCGACGTCAGGTCGTACGGCGGCACTGCGCGTTCGAGGCCGTCGAGCAGCGGGCGCGCGAACGCGTCGCCGACGATCAACAGGAACGTCAATCGCTCGCGCTCGACGAGCGACCAGATGTCGTGCGGGTCGAGGTGATGCGGCTCGGACTGGACGAACACCGTGCCGCCGCCGAGCCACGTCCGAAAACTCATCCAGTGCCCGGCGCCGTGCATGAACGGGGGAGCGAGCAGTGCCCGCGTCCGCTCCGTCGCCTCCGCGACGAACTCGGCAACCGTCGACGCGGTGCGCGACCCGCCGAAGCACTCGACGAGCGCGTCCCCGTTGCGCCACATCACGCCTTTCGGCATCCCGGTCGTCCCCCCGGTGTACAGCATGTAGAGGTCGTCGGCGGACCAGTCGACGGGGGGTCGGTCCGCGCTCGCGGACGCGAGTGCGTCCTCGTACCACGTTGCGCCGTCCAGCAGGTCGTGGCCCGATTCGTCGGGCACCTGGAGGATGACGAGGTCGGCAACGCGCGGCCGCACCTGGGCGAGCGTCGGCGCGAACCGGGAATGGATGACGATCGCGTGCGTCGTCGCGTCGGCGAGCAGATACTGCAGTTCCTCGGCGACGTAGCGGTAGTTGACGTTGAACGGCACGACTCTCGCCTTGAACGCGCCGAGCATCGCTTCGAGGTACTCGTTGCCGTTGTGGAGGTAGATCGCGAGGTGGGACTGGCCGCTCTCGTGAGCCGCCAGTTCGGCGCGTTCGGTGTGACACCCGAGCCCCTGCCCGAGCAACCAGTTCGCGAGCCGCCGGGTCCGCTCGGTGACGTCCTGCCAGGTCAATCGGCGGTCACGGAAGACGAGGCACTGCTCGTCGGGCATCGTCGCGGCGATCGCCTCGTGGACCTCGGCGATGCCGATGTCGGCCGCTCGGTTCTCGGCCATCGCGTGCCGGGGCTCAGACGTAGTAACGGAAGACGACTTCGACGACACACGACGGCTTCGCGGCGCCCTCGACTTCGAACACGAACTCCATCGTCACCTGGGCGCCGCCTGCGATCTCGTCGACTCCGAGCAGCGTCGCGCCGAGGCGGACACTCGATCCGACCGGCACCGGTGAGGGAAAGCGCAGCTTGTTCGCGCCGTAGTTGACGCCCATCGAGACGCCGGACACGGTGAAGATCTGCGGCGACAACAGCGGCCCGAGCGACAACGTGAGGTAGCCGTGCGCGATCGGGCCACCGAACGGACCGGCCTTCGCGCGCTCGACGTCGACGTGGATCCACTGGTGATCGCCGGTCGCTTCGGCGAACTTGTCGACCTGTTCCTGAGTGATCTGCGTGTACGGCGAGTAGCCGAGATGCTCGCCGATGAGCTGCTTCATCCCCTCGATTCCGTCGATCATGCGCGTCATGGAATCGAGACTGGCACACTGGCTCGGTGCCAGACGAAACGCAGGCAGACCCCGGCGCGGACGACGCCGACTTCACCTCGGGATTCGTCACGTTCGTCGGTCGCCCCAACGTCGGCAAGTCCTCGCTGGTCAACGCGATCTGCGGTCGCAAGGTCAGCATCGTGTCCGACAAGCCGCAGACGACCCGCCACCGGATCATGGGCGTGCTCACGCGCCCGCACAGCCAGCTCGTGTTCGTCGACACGCCCGGCCTGCACAAGCCGGTCACGGCGCTCGGTGAACGGGTCAATGCAACGGCGCTCGGCAGTACGAGCGACGTCGACGCGACGTGCCTCGTGCTCGACGCGACGAAGCAGTTCGGCAAGGGTGACCGGTGGGTCGCGAGTCACCTGGACATGGCCGATTCGGTGGTGATCGTCAACAAGATCGACATCGCGAAACCGCACCAGGTGCTCGAGATGTTGTCGGCCGCGAGCGAACTCGGGGCGCGCGAGTACTTTCCGGTGTCCGCGCGGACAGGGGAGGGCATCGGCATCCTCGTCGATCACCTCGCCGCGCGGTTGCCGCCCGGTCCGCGCTACTTCCCCGACGACGAGATCTCCGACCTGCCGGAGGAGCGGTGGGTCGCAGAGTTGGTGCGGGAACAGCTGCTGGCGGTGACCCGCGACGAGTTGCCGTACTCGATCGCGACGCAAGTCGTCGAGTGGGAGTGGCCACGGATCCGCGTCGACATCATCGTCGAACGCGACAGCCAGAAGGGGATGGTCATCGGCAAGGGCGGCAGCGTGCTGAAGCGGGTCGGTGAGCTGGCCCGGGCACAGATGCCGGACGGTGTGTACCTCGAGCTGCGCGTCAAGGTCGACAAGGACTGGCAGCGCAAGCCGGAGCGCGTCGAGCGGCTCGGCTACTGACGCTGCAGGGCCGCGTCACGCGATCGTCGTGGTCGTGGTCTGCGTCGGCTCGACGCGCTCGGGCAATGTCGTCGTCGCGCGGGTCCCGCCCGGCAGCAGCGACGAGAAGTCGTCGACCGATGCCTGTTCGCGCGAACCCGCATCGGTCGGCACGAGGAATGGTTCGCCGCCTCGCGTGAACGCGACCTGCCCGACGGCGGTCGTGTTCTCGAGGAACGTGAACACGATCTGCGCGATCGCCTGACGCTGGTTCCGGGGGTTGATCTCGTCGAACACGTCGGGGTCCAGGTCGATGTTGATCACGCCGCCCTCGGTGCGCGGCACCCCGGCGATCAGGCCCCGCTCGACGAACGTGTCGAGGCCGACGCCGAGCGGCCCGTCCGGGGGGCCGGCCTCGAGGAGTGCGACGAGTTGGTTGATGCCGAACGCCTCGGGCAATTCACTCGGCAGCGGCTGGAGGAATCCGCGGGACACGAAGTAGATGTCGACCGACTCGACCTGTGGCGGCGGCTCCGTCGTCGTGGCGATCGTCGACTCCGGGATCTCGGGGATCGTGGTCGTCGTGGTCGTCGTCGTGGTGGTCGTCGTTGTCGTCGTCGGGTCGTTGAGGCGGTTCGGCACCTCGTCAGCGTTGATCGCATCGAAGGTCGAGTCGCCGGTCGGGACGCCGCACGAGAGGAGCACGAACGCGACCGACTGGACGGCCAGCACGGCCGCTGCCTTGCTCCTGGCCGATCCCGAGGTGCGTCCGGCGACCGTCACGGTTCCACCCTCGTCGGCAGGTCGACCACGAACCGCGCCCCGCCGCCCGGCCGGTCCTCGACCCATGCCGCGCCGCCCATCGCCGCGCTGTGTTCCGCGACGAGGGCGAGGCCGAGCCCGGTGCCGATGCGGTGGCGGGCCGCGCTGCCGCGGGCGAATCGTTCGAAGATCCGTTCCCGTTCGCCACGTGCGACGCCGGGCCCGCCGTCCTCGACGGCGATCCGGACGTACCCCCGCTGGGCCGGTGAGAGCGCGATGCGCACGACGCCACCTCCATGGTTCCGGGCGTTCTCGATCAGGTTGCCGAGGATGCGTTCGTACCGGACCTTGTCGATCGCGATCTCGCGGCGCGTACGCGGCGCGACGTCGATCGGGACGTCGGGCGAGCCGAAGCGGCCGGCGATCCGGCGGGTCATGTCGACGAGGTCGATCACCTCGACGTTGAGGTCGGTCGCGCCGGCGTCGAGCCGGGAGAGCTCGAGCAGGTCGAGGACCATGCTGTCGAAGCGGCGCACCTGGCTGACGACGACGTCGAGGGCCTGGCGGGTGCGCTCGGGGACTTCGGCTCGGCGGCCGTCGAGCACCTCGACCGCGGCCGTCAGCGCCGTGATCGGCGAACGCAGTTCGTGGCTGACGTCGCTCGCGAACCGCGCTTCACGCTCGATGCGGGTCTGGACGGCGTCGGCCATGTCGTTGAACGAGCCGGCGAGGCGGTCGAGGTCCGGGTCCGACTCCTCGTCGAGGCGCGTGTCGAGGCCGCCGGATGCGATGTTCTCGGCGGCGTCGGCGACGCGGCTGAGCGGGCGGAGCAGGCGGCGGCTGGTGGAGAACCCGAACAGCGTCGCGAGCACCATCGTGCCGACCCCGCCGAGCGCGAGGGCGGTGAGGATCGCCCGGAGCGTGCGCTCCGTGTCGCGCAGTGGGAACGCCTCGAAGTACCCGGTGTCGTGGGCACCGATGTAGACGCCGACGACGACGTAGTCGTCGCCGTTGATCCTGGCGTGCTGGGTCCCGTTGCCGCCGCGGGCGACCTGCTGGACGAGGCGGTCGGGATAGTCGGAGATCTGCACGACGCAGTCGGTGCAGGCGCGTCGCGCCGCCGGATCCAAGGGGGAGCCGAGGTTGGCGAAACCGCCCGCTTCGGTCCGCAGCGCGGTCGAGAAGAACAGCCCGATGTTGCCCGGGTCCTCGCTGAGTTCGGTGCGCACCGCATCTGCGTTGACGAAGGTCTGGTCGCGTGCGGCGGACTTCTCGCGTTCGAGCAGGTTCGTCCGCGCAAAGCCGTAAGTGACGCCGATCAGGATCGTGCCGGCGAGCAGCGCGACCATTGCGAAGAACAGGGTGACGCGGGTTCGAAGGCGAAGGGAGCGGGGCCGGGCCACAGGGGGAAGTGTTGCAGGTCGGATGCGTCGCGGGCAGCGCACGGGCCATCGCAGGCGGCACGATCGGGCCGGGACGCACGGGGACCACCGGGGCACGAACGGGAAGGTCACGAACGGGCGACGGGAGGATCCACGCGCTGCCGGTGAGGCACCAGGGGGAGGAAGGTACCTCACCGGGGCAGCGTGAACAGGTACAACAATGGCCGCGGTGTGTGACAGAGCAATTCGCGAAGTGTGCGATTTCTGTAACAAAACTGCCGCAATTGGTGAAAAACCGCCTGCTCAGCCGAATTGATACCCTGTCCGGCGGATGGAATCACTGCTCTTCATCGAAGACGACGACGGCATCCGCCTGGCGCTGTCGTTGGCCCTGGAAGACGAGGGGTATTCGGTACGGCAGGCCGCCAACGGTGCCGAGGGCCTGCGGGCGTTCGACCAGTCCGCGGCCGACCTGATCCTGCTCGACCTGCGGTTGCCGGACATGTCCGGCTTCGAGGTGTGCCGGTTGCTGCGCGCCAAGAGCATCGTGCCGATCATCATCATCACCGCGCAGACCGACACGGTCGACATGGTCGCCGGGTTGGAGGCGGGTGCCGACGACTACGTGACCAAGCCGGTCGTCCCGAAGGAACTGGCGGCGCGTATTCGGGCGCTGCTGCGCCGTGTGCATCTCCAGGGGGCGCCCGCGACCCCCGCGGCGTCGCGCTTCGGTGACATCGAGTTGCGCCGCGAGCAGGGCATCGTCTTGAAGGGTGGTGAGGAACTGAGCCTCACCAAGACCGAGTTCCGGCTGCTCTGTGAGTTCGCCGACCACGCGGGCGCGGTGCTGTCGCGCGACCAGTTGCTCGAACGCGTGTGGGGGTACGAATACCTCGGCGACTCGCGTCTCGTCGACGCTCACGTCCGGCGGTTGCGGGTGAAGATCGAAGAGGTGCCGGACGACCCGAGGTTGATCGTCACCGCGCGCGGCGTCGGCTACCGCCTGATGCCCTGAGTGTCACATCTGGTGCCAGGCACCAGATGTGACACGCGGTCGGGTCACTTCGCGTAGAGGGCTTCGATCTCGTCGGCGAACACGGTGAGGATGCCCCGGCGCTTCAGTTTCGACGTGGGCGTCAGCAGCTCGGAGTCCGGCATCCACTCCGCGCCGAGCACCTTGACCTTCTTGACCGCTTCTGCGTTGTTGAAGTCCGACATCACATCGGCGAGCCCGGTCTCGATCTCCGCGATCACGTCCGGGTTCTCGGCGAGGGCGGCCATCGTCGCGTCGTCGCCGGTCAGGCCGTGCTCGGCGGCCCAGGCGGCAGCGGCGTCGGGGTCGAGCACGACGAGCGCCGCGACGAACGGGCGCTTCTCGCCGACGGCGCACGCCTGGCCGACGAGCGGGATCATCTTCAACGCTGCTTCGAGGTTCGCGGGGCTGATGTTCTTGCCGCCCGCCGTGATGATCAGTTCCTTCTTGCGGTCGACGATCTTGAGAAAACCGTCCTCGTCCATCTCCCCGATGTCGCCGGTGTGCACCCACCCGTCGTCGTCCATCGCCTCGGCGGTCTTCTCCGGCTGGCCGAGATACCCCTCGAACATGTTGCCGCCCCGGGCGAGCACCTCGCCGTCGTCCGCGATCTTGAGCTCGACGCCGGTCGCAGCCCTGCCGACGTACCCGGCCTTGGCGGCGGAGGCCCACGACAACACCGCGGTCGTCTCCGACATGCCGTAGCCCTCCGTCAGCGGTACGCCGATCGCCCGGAACCACGCGAGGATGTCTGCAGGGATCGGCGCCGCCCCGCTGATGCCGATCTCGACCTCGTCGAGGCCGAGGAGCCCTCGGACGCCCTGGAACGCCACCGCGTCGAGGAAGTTCCAGGTCTCGATGTCCTCCTCGGAGGCGGTGCCGGCCGTCATCCGCTCCGTGATCGGAATCGCTGCGGCGACGGCGTCGTTGAACTGCTTCGCCTTCTCCTCGTCGGCCGAGAGCGCCGCCTGCACGCCGGCGTAGAGCTTCTCCCACACGCGGGGGACGCCGATGAAGACGCTGGGGCGGACCTCACGCGTGATCGGGGCGAGCTGGCTGGGGTCGGGGAGGCACGTGATGCACGTCGCGAAGTCACACAGGTAGTAGTGGCCCAGCAGCCGCTCCATCACGTGCGCCATCGGCAGGTACGAGATGTGCTTCTTGCCGGCGAAGTCCTCGATGTCGGTCTGGTCACGCATCGACTGGCCGACCGACTCGAGCGTCCACGCGATGTTGCGGTGCGACAGCATCACGCCCTTCGGGGGGCCGGTCGTGCCCGACGTGTAGATGACCGTCGCGAGGTCGTCGAGCGTGGCCGTCTCGGCCTCGGCGGCGAGGTCGGCGGGTTCGGAGGCGAGCAGGTCGGCGTAGCGGATCACCGGGCCGCCGCGGGTGTCGACGGCGCCGTTTGCGTCCTCGATCAGCACGACGTGCTCGATCGTCGGGAGTTGCGCGCCGACCTTGTTCACGCGCTCCAGGAAGCCCTCGTCCTCGAGGATCGCCAGCTTCGCGCCGCAGTCGTTGACCAGGTACTGGATCTGGTCCGGTGCCGACGAGTTGTAGATCGACACGGGTGTCGCCCCGCAGAACAGCACGGCGATGTCGAGCGGGTGGAACTCGGCGCGGTTGCGGATCATCATCACGACGCGGTCGCCGTGGCCGATCCCCAGGTTCTTCAACCCGGTCGTCAGCCGGGCGACACGGTCTGCGACGTCCCGCAGCGTCCAGCGTTCCCAATCGCCGCTCGCCGTCTTCCAGTTGAGCACCTCGACATCGCCGTGGCGCTCGAGGTTCGCGAGAAATCGCTTCGGGATGTTCTGCCCGACGATGCGATCGTGAAGTTCCTGGCTGGTCGTCATGGCCGACATTCTGGCACGGCGCCCCTCCGGCGACGACATGGAGGAGGGCGTGGTCAGCCGCCGAGGAAGGCGAGGACTGCGTCGTCAGCCGTCGAGGAAGGCGACGACGGCGTCGGTGAACACGTCGTTGCGGTCGCCGGCGATCATGTGCGCCGCGTCCTCGACGTCGACGTACGACGCGTGGGGCACCATCTCGAGGAACTCGTCGACTTCGGCCTGGGTGACCAGATCGGACAGTCGCCCGCGCACGAGCATCGTCGGGACGCGCAGCCGGCGCGCCATCGCCTCCAGTTCGTCGTGGCGGCGTTCGCGGGCGTGCTCGGTCGTGCGGTTCGGGTCGCTGAGGAAGGCAGGGTCCCAGTGCCACCGCCACCGGCCGTCTTCGCCGAGGCGGAGGTTCTTCGCCAGGCCGCTGAGGTCCTTCGGTCGACGACGGTGGGGCTGGTAGGCGGCGATCGCGTCCGCAGCCTCCTCGAGGTCGGCGAATCCTTCGGTCGCCTTGGCGGCCATGAACTGCATGATTCGCTGCACGCCGGCGGCGGCGGGCCGCGGCGTGATGTCGACGAGCACGAGCCCCGTGCACCGTTCCGGAGCGGCGTCGACGGTGTACAGCCCGGCCATCCCGCCGAGCGACGCGCCGACCCACGCGGCGGGCTCGCCCAGCCAGTCGAGCGCCCGGAGCGCGTCATCGCGGTACGCGTTCATCGAGTAGTCGCGGTCGCGTGCCCAGCTCGACTCGCCGTGGCCGCGCAGGTCGATCGACAGGACGCGATGACCACGTGCTGCGAGTGTCGCCGCCGTACCTCCCCACGAATGGCGTGTCTGACCGCCACCGTGGGCCAGGATCACCGGCGTCGAGTCGCCGACCCAGTGGTCCGCGACGATCACCTGGTCGGCGGTCGTCGGGATCCGCACGGTGGCAGGTGGCGCCACGTCAGGATGCTCCGTCGGCCCAGCGCGGCGGACGCTTCTCGCGGAACGCGAGCATCCCCTCTGCGCCGTCCGGGCCGGAGAAGAGCTCGTCGGAGAGCATCGCCATCGCAGCGAATGCTGCGTCACGATCCATCGTGGGCACCGTGCGCAGGAGCGCCTTCGTCTCCGCGACGGCCCGTGGAGCGCCGGCGCGGATGCCGTCGCACAACGTCGCGACGGTCGCGGCGACATCGTCGGTGACGTGCGTGACGAGGCCCATCGACCGTGCAGCCTGCGCGTCGAACGGCTCGCCGGTCAACATCGCCGCGGCGATCCTCGTCGGTGGGACGCGCCGCAGGATCGGGACCGAGATGATCGCTGCGGCGACGCCGATGCGGACCTCGGTCAGCGCGAAGGTCGTCTCGCGGTCGACGACGACGAGGTCGCACGACGCCATCAGGCCGATGCCGCCCGCTCGGACGGCGCCGTCGACGGCGGCGATCGTCGGGCTCGGCGAGTCCATCAGGCGCTGCAGGACGCGGACGAACGGCGCGGAGTCGGGTGGCCCGACGGAACGTTCCATCAGGTCTGCCCCCGCGCAGAACGCGGGGCCGTCGTGGCGGAGGACGATCGCACGAGCCGCCGCGTCCTCGGCTGCGTCGAGTGCCGCGAGCAGTTCGGTGACGAGCTGCCGTGAGAGCGCGTTGCGGTTGTGCTGTGAGTCGAGCGTGATCGTCGCGACCCCGTCCGCGATCGCCGTGCGCACGACCGTCGACGACAAAGTTGTGTCAGACACAACTTTGCTTCCGGGACCTTCGCTCGCCATGACCGGAACGTACCGCGCAGGGCGCGCGCCGGACGTCTCGGGCGCGATTGTTGGCCGGCGCGCTTCCGCGGCTGCGGATCGTCCCGTACGATCGGGCGGCGTGACAGAGCTGCGCAACGACTTCCCGGCCGGTGTCCTCGCAGGCGAGGCGGTGAACCAGCTGTTCGCCTACGCGAAAGACCAGCAATTCGCCCTCCCCGCGGCGAACTGCATCGGTACCAACTCGATGAACGCCGTGATGGAGACCGCGGGCAGGCTCAACAGCCCGGTGATCATCCAGTTCTCGACGAGCGGGTCGGCGTTCGTCGGCGGCAAGAACGTGCCGGTCGACGGCGACCGGGCGTCGATCCTGGGCTCGATCGCCGGCGCGAAGCACGTCCGCACGATGGCGGCCGCGTACGACGCACGGGTGATCCTCCACACCGACCACTGCCCGAAGAAGAAGCTCGGTTGGATCTCGGGGCTGCTCGACGTGGGGGAGGAGCACTACGAGCAGACGGGTGAGCCGTTGTTCAGCTCGCACATGCTCGACCTGTCCGAAGAGCCGATGGAGGAGAACATCGACGTCTGCGTCGAGTTCCTGAAGCGGATGGCGCCGATGGGCATGACGCTCGAGATCGAGTTGGGGATCACCGGCGGCGAGGAGGATGGTGTCGACAACACCGACTCCGATCCGGCCGACCTCTACTCGAAGCCCGAAGAGGTGGCGTACGCCTACGAGCGACTGATGGAGGTCAGCCCGAACTTCACGATCGCCGCTGCGTTCGGCAACGTCCACGGCGTGTACAAGCCGGGCAACGTCAAGTTGACACCGACGATCCTGCGTGATGCGCAGGCGCACATCGCCGAGAAGTTCGGGACCGGGGAGAAGCCGGTGAACTTCGTGTTCCACGGTGGTTCCGGATCGACCGCCGCCGAGATCGAGGAAGCGATCAGCTACGGCGTGATCAAGATGAACATCGACACCGACCTCCAGTGGGCCTTCTGGGACGGCATCCGCGCGTACGAGGCGGACAAGCACGACTACCTCCAGGGCCAACTCGGCAATCCGGATGGCGCCGACGCGCCGAACAAGAAGCACTACGACCCTCGGGTGTGGCTGCGGGCCGGTGAGGTCAGCTTCGGTGAGCGGTTGGAGCAGGCGTTCGCCGAGCTGAACAACGTCGACACGCTCGCCTGAGCGCCGCGCCTGCAGCGTTCAGATCTCGGCGGCGTCGCTCTTCTCGCCGCACGACCCGCATGTCACCGACTCGCTCGACGTGCCGCCGCCGAGCGGGATGCCGAAGACCCGCAGCCGGCGGGTCGTCATCGTCCGTTCCATCTCGGACTCCGTGTTGCACTTGGGACACGTGCCGGTCGTCGTCCCCAGGCTGGTGCTGTTGCTGTCGAAGTTGATCGCGATGTTGGGCATGAGACATCGTAAATCGAGCGGGTCCGCCGAGCGATCGGTGTGACAGTCTGGCGGCGTGACCGGGTCGCACGACGATCTCCCCGAACGGGCGTTCGGGTGGTGGGACATGTTCGTCGCCGAAGACGACGACCCGAGGGCCGACGGTGGATGGGCCAACGACGAGCGATCCGTGCTGATCGGGTCGCTCGCGGACCGTCGCCTGACGCTCGAGATGAAGTGCGCCGGACTCGATGCGGAGCAGATGTCACGCCGATCGGTACCGCCCTCGGACCTGTCACTGCTGGGGCTCGTCCGCCATCTCGCCGGCGTCGAACGCTTCTGGTTCCGGCGCGTGATCGCGGGCGAAGAGGTCACCCGGCCCTACACGTCCGCCGACGGGCGGGACCTCGCGTTCGACGTCATCGCCGACGCGGCGACCGTCGACGACGCGTGGGCCACGTGGCGGGAGGACGTCGCGTTCGCGGAGGAATTGATCGCCAGGACGGCGGACCTCGGCCAGCTCGGGGAGGGTCGACCCGTGCCGGTGCGTGAGGTGCTGGTCCACATGATCGAGGAGTACGCACGGCATGTCGGTCATGCCGATCTGCTCCGAGAGCGGATCGACGGGCGGGTCGGCCAGTGAACGTGTACGGGCCCATGACACACCGAGCGATGAGGCAACTTCTCCACGACGACCGCCGGGCGACGGCTCGCAACGTGTCGCCCGGTCAGGTGCGTGCTCGCTCCCAGACCAGCGGGTAGAGCTCGGTGCCGGGTCGGTCGCCCGGTCCGAGGCCGTGCGCCCTCATGACCGCCGTGTGGTCGGGGTCCATCCCGCACTCGCGGAAGATGACGCGCACGTCGTCGCCGAGCCATTTCGAGGTGAACACCCGCAGCTCGGCGTCCGGTCGCAGCTTCCCCGAACCGCCGTGCATCGTCCTCCCGTTGAAGACCACACAGTCGCCGGGCTCCATCGCCCAGCTGAGCACGCCGAACGCCGCCGGGTCGGCGTCGATGTCGGGCACGTCCTGATCGGCGATCGGTGAGAAGTCGACCTGGTCGACGTCGACGTGGTCGTCGGGATTGAGCTTGCCGAAGTTGTAGTGGTTCCACGCCGACGACGCGACGTGTGAGCCCGGAACGAACGCCAATGCGCTGTCGCTGGTGACCGGATCCAACGGCATCCAGATCGTGCAGCTGTCATATCCCGTGATCGACCAGTACGGCTCGTCCTGATGCCAGGGCGTGGAGAACTGGGAGCCGGGAGAACGAACGAACACGGCGTCGAAGAAGAAGTTGACCTGCGCCGAACGCATGATCTGACCGGCGATCTCCGCGGCCGGCGATTGCATGACGAACCGCCGGTACTGCTCGATCCCGAGCCACGCTTGGCTGTCCCAGAACATCGTGCGCCCGGCTCCGTCGCGATCCCAGACACGCGCCCGTGCGGTGGGGCTGGTGATCTGTGCGTCGAGCCCGGCGGCCAGCAACTCGATCCACTCGGCGTCGAACACGTCGCGGAGCACGACGACCCCGTCCCGGTGGTAGGACGCGATCTCGCCGGCCGTCACCGCACGATTCATCGCCGCAGGCTACTTCGATCAGAGGACGCCGGTGGACGTTTCGCCGCGTCTCGACGATCCTCGAGGCAATTGCCAGAACCGCCCGGTCAGGCCGACCGCGTCGAGGATCGCCTGGTTCTCGTCACGGGTGCGTGGCTGCCAGTCAGCGGCGAGTCGGTCACTCCACCACGCGTGTGCGAGTTCGCTGAGCGTTCCGGCACCGATCGTCGCGCCCGGTGGGCGCCCGCCGAGCCACCGTTCGATGTGCTCCTCCGACCGGAAGAGGTTCATCGTGCTTCAGGTGAAGACGATGTCGTCCCACCACGCCGATGCCGGGACGAGGCAGTGGAACAGCAGCTCGTCGTCGATCGGTCGTTGCCCGGCGACATGGACGGTCAGCGGTTCGCCGCAATCGGCGCACGACGACTCGACGGTGCCGTGAGCCCCCAGCGCCGCGCAGATCCCGAACGCGTCCCACGCGCAGTTCGCGTACCACCAGCGATCGTCGGCGTTGACCCGGTACGCGGTCGGAACCGCCGAGAACGGGTTCGCCATGCGGATCTCGGTGGCGCTGCGCTGCAGCACGAGCGCGTGCTCGTCGTGGAGCCGGTGCCAGGCAGCGCCGATGTCGGCGGCGGGCGCGTCGAGTGCGTTGGATGTCTCGTCGACCGTCGGCGCCCGCCCGAGCTCGACGAACAGTCGGTACGTCGCCCGACGCACCCGGAGATCGGCGTCGTTCATCATCGGCGTCCTTCCATGCGGTTGCGCGTCACGGTAGTTGCGCTCGTGCCATCGTCGGGAGCGCTGCGGTCGAAACGGGTGCGCCGCCACCCGTCGAATGCGTCGGACGCACCTCGCGTGTCACACTCGAACGATGAAGAAGATCGCACGAGACGACCGGCGGGCGCAGCACATGTCGACGAACACCGAGGTCGACCTGGCCGGGTTGATCGAGTTCGTGACGGGCCGGCACCGTTGGGTGCTCGCCACCACGAGAGTAGACGGCCGTCCGCAGATGAGCCTCGTGACCGGTGCGGTCACGCCATCCGGCGAGCTGTTGATCTCCAGCTACCCGTCGAGGGCGAAGGTCCGCAACGCGAAACGGAACCCACGTCTCTCCGTTGCCGTGATGGGCGACGAGTTCAACGATGCATGGGTCCAGATCGACGGCGATGCGACCGTCGACGACATGCCCGAGGCGGTGGACGGGCTCGTCGAGTACTACCGCTGCATCAGCGGCGAGCACCCGGATTGGGGGGAGTACCGGCAGGCGATGGCCGACCAGGGCAAGTCGATCATCCGGATGACGCCGACGCGATGGGGTCCCGTCAGCACCGGCGGTTTCCCACCGGAGCTGTTCGCCGACTGACGTTCAGGACGGTCGCCGTCCTCGATGCGCAGCGCGCTCAGTTCCCGTCAGTTGACGGAGGCCGTTCGGTCAAGTAGTTTCCGAGATGGTTAATTAACCACTCCAGAAACAATGATGACGAAGACATCCTCCACGATCGACGATCGGCTCGACGAGACGTTCAGCGCGCTGGCCAATCCGACGCGGCGGGCGATTCTGTCTCACCTCGCCTCGGGTTCGGCGAACGTCAACGACCTCGCCGAACCGTTCGACCTGACGCTCCCGGCCATCTCGAAGCACCTCAAAGTGCTCGAACGCGCCGGGCTGATCGTGCGCGGCCGGCATGCGCAGTACCGGCCGTGCGCGCTCGATGCCGCCCCGCTCGCCGAGATCGTCGATTGGGCCGAGCAGTACCGCCCGGTCTGGGAAGCGCGCTTCGACCGCATGGACGACTACCTCGCCCGACTCCGACTCACCACGAAGGACAGGTCCCACGATGACTGACACGAACGACCCCAGCAACGCGGTCGTGATCGAGCGCACGCTCGACGCGCCGCCGCACCTCGTGTGGCAGATGTGGACCGAGCCCGACCACTTTGCGGCGTGGTATGGCCCGGTCGGCGCTCGGATTCCGGTTGCGAACATGGATGTGACCGTCGGCGGTTCGCGTCTCGTCTGCATGGAGATGGAGACCCCCGACGGCACGATGCAGATGTGGTTCACGGGCGAGTATCGCGAGATCGTCGAGAACGAGCGCCTCGTCTACACCGAGTCGATGTCCGACGCCGACGGCAACGTGAAGTCACCGGCCGAGATGGGGATGCCGGCCGGGCACCCGACCACGACCGAGGTCATCGTCGAACTCGTCGATCTCGGCGGCCGGACGAAGATGG